>NZ_DATFKB010000059.1:0-18944 GCF_035268865.1 Salinivirga sp.
TCAAACTTTCTCTTTTGCTTGACTTCATAATTTATTTTAAATCGAATTCTTCCCATTTATAACTCTGTTTTAAAGTTGTGCCAAATGCCCTACAACTAGTAGATAACTACAAGTTATTGCACTTATCCAACTACCGTTCGGTGGATAAGTGCAGGTTTTTGTGCGGTTATCTGTTTTTTCGTAAACGATTACAAAAACGATTCTGCACACTTTTCAAATGTAACAAAGGTTGCAGAAAATTCCTATTTTATTTTAAACAAAAAAAACTGCACAGAAAATCTATGCAGAGTGGTTGAAATGCGGCTCCTGACTTACAGCAATAATTTACAATGCTTTCAGGTTATTCGATTTTCAGTTTTATTTTACTAAAAATATCGAGTGCCGTTGTGAGTGTGGTCAGGTTGGTATATAGTTTACCGTCGGCGCCATAGGGGTGGCTGTGCCCTATTGGGTTCAGGTAATACATATCCATGGTTTTTTCTAAATCTATGGTTACGGCATAAATTACAGCCGGTTGGCATGAGGTCAGGTATTGCGTATTTTCCGGATATTTGGCATTGGTCCAAAATTCGTTCACATCCCAGGGCTGGTTCACCTCGAGCAATACGCGCACCTTACCTTTCAGCGGCTCATCGGTGCTTACTGCAAGGTTGAAGTTTTGCTTTGGTGTGGCTCCGGTGTAGGCATCCGGGACCGGATTATCAGGATCAGGAATATTGGCATCCTGAAGTTTTTCCCCGTCGCGTTTATGAAACCAATAGGGTAAAGCTGCGGGGCGGTGTGCCCTGCCCGGCCCTTTTTCCCATTTCAGGTCGCCGGCAGGTTTGTAAGGATAAATACCGGTTCCTACCGATTTTGTAACAAACAGGGTTTGTATGAAATTGCCCTGTAAATCTTCCACCCAAACAGCAAAGCTGGGGTGATTGTGTGCCTCACCCGCTTCAAAATGCAACTGTAGTGCTGTACCTTTGGCAGCCTGGTTTGCGGTAATTGATTCAGTTTGGCCGCTAAGTGTTGCAGCCACCGAAACTAAAACGATAATTAACACATTTATTTTTTTCATGATACCGGATTTTAAATTTTAAAACTCTACCATTACGCCAATGGTGGGCAAAACTGTACCCTGACCGTCGCTGGGAATTCTGCGCAGATCATACCGCTGCTCTTCGGGCGGCGCCGAAGGGTTCACGATCACTACATCTCCATTTTCATCCTCATTAATATAATTGTCTTGCTCATCTGCCTTAAAGTTGTACACATTCTGGATATCCAAATACAGCATCAGCGACCATTTGTCGAAATAAAACTGCCTGTCGACACGCAAATCGAGCTGGTGGAAAGCTCCGAGACGTTTTTCATTAAAACGGTCGTAATCCAGATAAGGTTGGTTTCTTCGATCCCAGGCCGAAACAAGGCTGGAGGTTTGCAAATCGTAGGGCGTATAAGGTGCGCCACCCACAAAACGCCATTTCATTCCCACGTCCCAGTTTTTACCAATTCTACGCGTGGCGGTAATGTTATACAAAATACGATTATCCCATGCCGATGGGACGTATTTACCTTCAATATCTTTGAATTCACTACGTACCAATGTCAGTGAACTTATGAGGTTAAAGCCCAATAAATCGTTGTGGCGCACCAAAAACTCAAGGCCATAGGCCCGGCCCTCGCCGGTGCTTGTAACCTCCTCATCGCCAAACACGCCAAAATCGGCACTTTTACCAGATATGGCTACTGAATCCTGCACAGAAAAGGGGTAATCGCCGTAATTTTTATAAAAAGCCTCCAGCGTAACACGGCTATCGTTGTTGGGTTGGTACTCTATTCCACCCACAACATGGTCGGCATAATAATATTCCAATCCGTTTTGCTTGTTAGCCAGCTCGCCATTTTCATCGCGGTAGCCCATGGTGGTATAAGCGGGTAACTGGTAAAAACGGCCGGTATTAAAGTTCAGAAACCATTTTTCATTGAGTCCGTAGCTGGCCGAAAAGCGCGGCGAAAATTGCGAAAAGGGGCTCACCATCTCTTTATCGTAACTACTGCCATCGAACCGCAGGCCCAATGAAAGTTTCAGCCGTTCGGCAAAGAAACCCCGGCTAACCTGCCCGAAAGCGCTGTAATTTATAAAATCGAGGTCCGATTCATTATTAATTTCCAGGGTTTGTCCGTTGCGAAAAATCTTATTGAATGAGCGATTAAAATACTCGGCATACTCTGCCCCGCCACCATAAATAATTTTGAGGTTATCGAGCCTGATATTATTTTCATATCTGAATTTTGTCTCTATCTCGTCACTATCAAGATCGAACAGCAGGTTTTCAGGTTCTTCCACATTATTCTGGTATTTATAAGCCGAGTTATTCAAATGGTTTCGCGAAAGTACAAATGTGTGGTAGCCATTATCGCGATAATGTTTGTATACCATACCACCGGTATAGTTCCACTGCTCATTAACGGGTAAATAGTTCAGAATATACCGCTGATCGGGGGTTTCATTGGCGTCCTTATTGAGTTCGAACTGGTCAAGTGCTCCCAGTCCAATAAGTATGATCTCATTTTTTTCGTCAAGCCGTATGCGGCTCTTAAACTGCGCATCGTTATAAGTGGGCAGAAAAGGCAGCTCCAGCACACTGAACAAGAATTGCAGGTACGACCGGCGCACCGAAAATATAATACTGGCATTGTCGGCCAGCGGGCCATCGAGCGTTAAGGCCAGGTCCGAAGCACCAATAGTAGCCCGGTATTTCATCTCTTCTTTATTACCGTCAACCTGCCGGAAGTCGAGCACTGAACTTACAGCACCTCCCCTGTTGGCAGGAAAAGCGCCGGAGTAAAAGTCCACTTCGCGCACAAAATCCACATTGATGATGCCCACCGGCCCTCCGGAAGCACCCTGCGTGGAAAAGTGGTTCAGGTTGGGTATTTCCACACCATCGAGGTAAAAAGCATTCTCGTTGGCGCCCCCACCCCGCACAATTACATCGTTTCTGAAAGCGGGTGTGGATGCCACCCCCGGAAAAGATTGAATTACTTTCGAGATATCGCGGTTGGCACCCGGGTTTTTCTCAATTTCGGCCACACCTATGGAGCGCATTGAGATGGGGCTCTCCACCTTCTTACGGAAACGACTCGCAACCACATCTACAGTTTCGAGTTCTTTTGTAACCTGTTCCAGTTCAATATCCAAATAGGCGGTTTTGGCATTGGTTACCAACACCTGCTTCGTAATAATTTTTTCATACCCAAGCGAAGATACCTCCAGGCGGATATAGCCCGGCTCAAGCCCTGTAAATTTAAATTTTCCGTCGATGTCGGTTATGGCACCCGTATTTGTACCACTTACAATAACATTGGCAAAGGGCACGGGTTCATTGTTCACCGGATCAAAAACACGACCCTCCAGCTTTGCATTTTGCCCGTACAGCAAGGAAGACAGGGCCAGAAATATGATTAACAGAATGTTGCGTTGCATAGTTTTTGTTTAAGATGTGAACTCAAAAAACTAAACAACAATAAACAAAAAATGTTGTTTGTGGTAGGATTTTTTAATAAAAAACTATTTCTGCTTCTTTTGTTTAATGAGCAAATTTTTCAGCGCAAGGTTTACATCAGTAAAAATAAATTCAAACTCATAATCGAGCAAACGATTCGGATATACCCTTGTTCCTTCAAGTATGGTCTCCTTGCCCATTTGCCCGTACATTGCTTTTATTATGAGTGAAGGCACCTTAAAAAAAGCCGGCCGGCGCAATGTTTTGCCAACAGCTTTGGTAAAAGTTTTCATGGTAACTGGTTCCGGGGCAGTTAAATTATAAGCACCATGGGTATATTTATCCTCAATTAAGTGCATCATGGCTCTTACCTGATCCTGAATGTGGATCCAGGAAACAAATTGCTTACCGGAACCTATCACACCACCGGCAAAAAGCTTAAATGGTTTTACCACTTTTGGCAGCATGCCGCCATTATTCGACAGCACTATACCTGTGCGCATAATAAGTTTACGGGTATCTTCGAGTTCTACTTTACGGAAACGTTCTTCCCATTTCCGGGCAAGTTCAGATAGAAAACCTGAACCTGGTGCTGATTTTTCTTCAATTTTCTTTGAGCCGGTATTGCCATAATAACCAATAGCCGACGATTGCAACAGTGCATCGGGTTCCTGTGGAGCTTGCTGCAAAAAGAGCTCTATGCGATCCAGGATATCTAACCTGCTTTCAAGCAAATATTTTTTTCGCGATTCTGACCAGGATTTTGAGGCAATATTGGCCCCGGTAAGGTTCACTGCAGCATATTCTCCACTTAACATTCGCTGCACCGGGGGTTTGGCTGCATCGGAATAACCGATAATCTGATAGGGTATGTTATACCTTTCAGGAAAACGCGATACCACAATGGGCTGATGATTATTCATCAGGGCATGAGCACAAAACTCCTGTCCAATTAATCCGGTTCCGCCAAACACTAATATGACCATTTTAATATGTAGTTTTCAGAAAATTATGAATTTTTAAGCTCGAATGCAACTATTATTTGATAAGTAGCATTTTTTAGAAAACATCATAGTACGCTTAAAGTTCACATTTAAAACAAAAAGTAAACCAATGTAGTCAAAAAAAAACTTAATTAACGATGCTGGTTTAATCCTTGTTTGTAGGCAGATAAAGCTCTTTCTCTTGCATATTTATGTTCAACAACAGGCTCAAAATATTCGGAAGTTTGGTATTCAGGCACCCATTTTTTAATATAGCTGAAATGCGGATCGAATTTTTTGGTTTGCAATTCGGGATTAAAAACCCGGAAATACGGTGCAGCATCGCAACCAGAGCCGGCAGCCCATTGCCATCCTCCATTATTTGAAGCCAATTCATAATCGGTTAACTTTTGGGCAAAATAGGCTTCGCCCCACCGCCAGTCTGTTAATAAATGCTTTGTAAGAAAGCTGGCCGTAATCATGCGCACACGGTTATGCATATAACCCGTCTGATTTAGCTCCCGCATACCCGCATCCACTATGGGATAACCTGTATTCCCCTGGCACCATCGTGCAAATTCATCGGCATTATTGCGCCAGCGTATATTCTCATATTGTGGCTTAAATGATTTGCTCACCACATGCGGGAAATGGAAAATAATCATCATATAAAACTCCCGCCAGGCCAGTTCATTTAAAAAGGAGCCATAGGCTGCAGCATGATTTACCAACTTGCGAATGCTGATAAAACCAAACCGCAGTACAACACTAAGCCTCGATGTACCCGGTACCGCGGGAAAATCTCTTTGATCAACGTAGTTTTTCAACAAATTGGGCGCTGGAAATTCAGTTTGAATTTTTCGGGGATTGTACTGAAAGCCCATTGCATCGAGCTTCGGCAATTCATAATTGCCTGGGGCCAGTTGCTGCAAATGTTGTTCACTATGGTAAATTGATAAACGCTCTGCATCGAATGCAGCAAACCATTTTTTAGACCATGGTGTGAAAACCGTGTAGGGCTTCCCGTCCTTTTTCAGCACCTCTCGGGGATGGACAATCACCTGGTCCTTAAACTTCTCAAAACCTATGCTGTATTCATCACACAATTGCGCGATATGCTCATCGCGTTCAACGGCATAAGGCTCATAGTCTTCGTTGGTATAAACTGCAGCAGGTTTGAGGCGCTCAAAAACCTCACGAAAAACTTCAGCAGGCCTGCCGTACTTCACCAACAGACTGCTGTTATAAGGTTTAACAGCCTCATGTAGCAATTTTAATTGATCATAAATCAACGATATGCGATGATCATCGGCAGGTAATTCGTCTGTAATATCAGTATCGAAAATAAAAAGCAGCTGAACTTTGTGGCCCGAATTGAGCGCTTCAAAAAGTCCGCGATTATCGGCCAGGCGCAGGTCTCTTCTGAGCCAGAATAATACAGGGGCAGCATTTACCATTGCTGAACTGTTTTTATAAAACGTGATGTATCGATGTTAAAACTTTGAGCGGTATCTAATAAATTTTGCTCGAGGTTGGTTGAAATAGCAGGTTCGCGTGCCAAAATCCACGCATACTTACGGCTTAGGGTGCTTACAACTGCCCACTGATATTCATCATCGAGCGCCAGAATAAGGTAATCGGCTTTAAATAATCCGAAAAACCTTACAATAAGGGCTCCATCAATCTCCGGGTTTGGTTGCCAGGCCAACGCTTTTGCTTTTTTATGTTTTCCCCCGGGTTGGTGCTTATATCCTTCGTTCAAAACATCGATACGGTTATCGTTGCGAAGTGTGTAAGTGGCTGTTACATTAACCAGGTCTTTCTCTGCACGCATCGGCAAACGGTATATCTCGTACCACTTGCCCATGTAACGATCTACATTGAGCGATTTAACGGCCTGGGTTGTATCGGGATTAAATTTTGGCATGCTGCACGAAAAAAATACAATGCTTAATAATATACTAAACGCAAGTTGTTTATACATAAAATGCCGGCATTACATTAATTGGCTAACTCTTTTACAATTTCTTTAAAGTCTTCAATATCTTTCACCGTCTGTACATTTTTAGGCAAATCTAACATTTCCTTCACCTGGTAACCACTAATATAAATTGTTGCATCAGAAAATTCCGCAGCCAGTTTATTGATATAGTTTTCTATCCAGCCTTCATCCATACTGGCAGTGAAAGAAGTAAATAAATAATCAGGTTTAACTTTTTTGCGTACCTCTATCATATCCTCATATGGTACAATTTGACCGAGATAAAGCGTTTTCATACCCCACTTTTTGGCTATGTAATGGTAAAACAATAAACCGATTTCGTGTAACTCGTGGTCGTGCAAAAAGAAAACAAAGGTAGGTGTTTTAACATTGGATTCGGGCACAATTCTGTCAGTGGCCACAAACAATTTCTGACGTACCAGATTAGAAACAAAATGTTCCTGGGCAGGACTAATGGAGCCTGTTTGCCACAAGACCCCGATTCGATCAAAAAAAGGAAAAAGCAGGGTTTTAACGGTCTCTTCAAAACCATTCTTAATGATGGAGCGATTCAAAACAGATTCGAACTTGATTTCATCCATATCAATCATGCTGATTATGAGGTGCTCTATCTGCACACTTGATGTATTAAGTCCGACATTCAGTGAAACCACCTTCTCACGCAACTCCTGATCAGACAGGTCGGCAAGTTTAGATATTCTTAGTCCATGCTTATTAAGCACAGCTATATTCAAAAGCTTTTTAACATCTGTATCACAATATGTCCTGATATTGGTCTCAGTTCGTTTTGGCTCAATTATTCCATAGCGTTTTTCCCACATTCGTATAGTGTGCGCCTTAATACCTGTAAGTCTTTCCAAATCTTTTATCGAGTACATCTGAATTTCCTTTTAACGAAAAACATGGCTTCTGTATATTTGTTTATTATTTACGGGAGAATTTTAAACAAAATTAAAAAAATCATTCAAAATAAAAGACATTTCAGATATTTTTATCCCAATTATCACATTCATATGTTTATTTTTAATTTTATTCGCAAGCTCATGAGCTCACTTCGTTCGGTTCAAAGGTCATTACCTGTCCCGATACCAATCGGGATGAAACCTCCTATTCCCTTATTTTAAAGCTTTTTACCTGTAAAGTTCCAAATAATCATGCGTGTGTGTCAAAAGCTTTGTCATGGAGGTTTCATCCGAAACTTTTCAAATAAAAAGGTCAACAATAGTTATAACCGATTATTATTGGGACATTTTTTGAAATCGCCAGAAAAAAAGTGGTTTTTCAAGTCAATTGCTATTAATTCGTTTAAACCTGATATTATAAAATTACATACAGCTGACTTACCACGCCATTTATGGCGTGGATTTAGGTAAGCATCAAGAGCGGTAAGGCTTCAGCCTGGAACCTAATCTATATAGAAAAAAGTTCCTGGCTAAAGCCCTAAGCAGCAACGGTAACTTGTCACCGCCACAAATGGCGGTGTAATGAATGTACTATCTCAAAAATTACAACTTTGAGAACAAATTCAGATAAGAAATAGCTTGTATTTTTTCAATATATATTGTAATAAGCACAAAAAACTATAAAGTTTCAGATATTTTTATCCCAATTATAAATTATTGATTTCATCAGGTCTACTTTGTATGATAATTGTAAGGAGTTAGCAATAATTGTAATTTGATATGGCAAAAAGCGTCTCATTTCGCACCTTAGGCTGCAAACTTAATTTTGCAGAAACTTCATCACTGGCTACCGTTTTTGAGCAGAAAGGTTATGAAAGAACCAATAATTTTGATGAAAGCGACATTATAGTAATCAATACCTGCTCGGTAACTTCACTTGCCGAAAAAAAAGGGCGTAATTTGCTTTCAAAAGCACGCAGAGCAAACCCCAATGCTAAGATTGTGGTGCTGGGATGCTATGCCCAGCTCCGGCCCGAAGAACTTCGCAACCTGGAAACAGCAGACCTGATTCTCGGGAACGAAGAAAAATTTAAAGTCTTCGATTACCTGGAGCAAGACGCGCAAACATCCGTATATACCCATCCTTTTAAAGAAATTACCACATTTGACAGCGCCTGGTCATCAGGCGATCGCACACGCACTTTCCTGAAGGTACAGGACGGCTGTAACTACTTTTGTGCCTATTGCACCATTCCCATGGCCCGGGGACTAAGCCGGAGTCCCGAAATTAAAACCATTGTAGAAACAACAAAGGAAATTATTGCCACCGGCACCAAAGAAATAATTCTTACAGGCGTAAACGTTGGTGATTTCGGCAGGCAGCACGGCGAAAGCTTTTATGAGCTTCTAAAAGCACTTGTGGAACTGGGAAATATACCCAGACTCAGACTAAGTTCCATTGAGCCCAACCTTATGAATGATGACATTATTCAACTGGTTGCAGCACAGGAGGCACTTATGCCTCATTTCCATATTCCTTTGCAGTGTGGTACTGACGTGTTACTCGAAAAAATGAACCGCCGTTACACAACCGAACTATTTGCTGAAAGGGTTTCAGAAATAAAACGCACTGTACCTGATGCATGCATTGCCGCTGACGTTATTGTGGGGGTACCGGGAGAAACAGATGAGCATCATCAGCAGGCAATGAAATTTATTGAATCGCTGGGTTTGTCGTACCTGCATGTATTTACATACTCCTCAAGGCCCGGGACCACAGCTTCAGAAATGAAGCACCAGGTAAAATCCCAGGTTAAACAACAGCGCAGCAGGGAGATGCACGAGCTGGCAGATAAAATGTCGCGTAACTTCCACCAAAGCAACCTGAAACAAACACGCAAGGTGCTCTTTGAGAGAGAAATACAAAACAAATTTATTTATGGATTTACTGACAATTATATCAGGGTAAAGACACCCTACAAAGAAGGTATGGAAAACACAATTTTGAATGTATATTTGTCAGAGTTGGATGAAGAAGGAACCGTAAAAGGCACAATTGTATGAAAACACTTGAAACCATCAAAACGCCATTGCTGGAACTGATAAAAACAACCGGCAATTTCATCAGAGATGAAAAAGGTAAAATAAAGGAACAACAAATTGATGATAAAGCCCACAACAGCTTCGTAACCTATGTGGATAAAAAGGCCGAATCGATGCTTGTGGAAGGCCTTCAAAAGCTTATTCCGGGATCGGGATTCATTGCCGAAGAAGGCACCGCCGGCGAAAACGAAAGTGACTGGCGCTGGATAATCGATCCGCTCGATGGTACCACGAATTACATTCACGATATTTACCCCGTTGCTGTAAGTGTGGCTTTGCAGCACAAAGAGCAAACTGTAGCAGGTGTGGTTTATGAAGTGGGGCACGACGAGCTGTTTTATGCTTTCGAGGGAGAACAGGCAATGCTGAATGGTAAACCTATCCATACATCCACTCACAAAAAAATGGCCGACAGCCTGTACGCAACCGGGTTTCCATATTACGATTACAAGCGCCTGCCAAACTATATGAAGGTACTTGATTACATGATGCAAAATACCCGCGGCATACGCAGACACGGAAGTGCAGCTACAGATTTGGTTTATGTGGCATGCGGCCGTTTCGATGCATTTTTTGAGTATAGCCTGAGCCCATGGGATGTGGCAGCCGGAGCTTTTATAGTACAAAAAGCCGGGGGTATTGTCACAGACTTTAAAGGCGGCAATAATTACCTCTTCGGAGAAGAAATAATTGCCACCAACAGCTTCCTGGCAAAAGCAACGCAATCATTAGTAGATGAAAAAATGAATTAATCATATATCGAACAGAAATATTATCTTTATCCCCAAAACAAAGCATATCAAACTGAGATAAAAAATATTCACATATGAACCGCATAGTAATCATAATTGCAGTAATGTTGTCGGGCCTCATGCTCAAAGCCCAGACTCCAACCGGATACTTTCATTATGCACCGTTTATGGACATTAATAGTGACCCCTATCTTGAAACCTATCTCGCCATAGCCGGCAATTCGGTTAAATACAGAGATGTAGAAGGTGAAGAAGATAAAGTACAGGCATCTGTGGAAGTAACCATGATTTTTAAGAATGGTGATATTGTAAAAGCTTACCGAAAGTTTAACTTAAAAAGTGCCGAACTCGACACCTTAAAAGATGGAAAACCCGCCTTTTTAAATCTGGAGCGATTCGCACTTGACAATGGTACCTACAATTTTGAGCTTATCCTGAAGGATAATTATGCCAAAGGAGAAAAATTTACCTACAGCGATATCATCACCATCAATATTGACAGTACTGACCTTGCTTTTAGTGGCATAACCCTCGCAGAAAGCATTAATCCCACTCAAAAACGCAATCAATACACAAAAAGCGGATTCGACATTGTACCATTTGTGAGCAACTTTTACCCTGACGATGTGAATGAATTGTCGTTCTATGCTGAAATTTACAACATGGATAAAGCTGTGGGTCAGGACTCTGTGTTTTTGATTACCACCTACCTCGAAGGTAACCCAACCAAAAGAATGTACACTGAGTTTGCGCACAAAAGCCGCAAAACTGCAGCACCCATCAACGTCATAATGAAGTCGTTCGACATCAGTAAACTAAACTCAGGCAACTACAACCTTGTAATTGAAGTGCGCAACAGCAAAAATGAACTGCTGGGGCAACACAAAAAATTCATTCAGCGTGCCAATGCTGAATACAACGAACTCGATGTAGACTACACAAGCATAGATATTTCCAGGACATTTGCACAGGAGATCACCAATTTCAACCAACTCGAAGATCATATTTATGCGATCTACCCCATTGCCAATCGTATGGAGCAGAAATTTATTTTACAGGATTTTGAGCCCGGTCAAATGAAACTCATGCAGCAATTCTTTTACAATTTTTGGAAAGAACGCAACCCGGCCAATCCCGAAGCTGAATGGAACGTATACAAAGATCAGCTGAAAATTGTACAGGACCATTTTGGTTACGGAAGAAGAAGGGGCTATGCTACCGACCTCGGCAGAATTTACCTCAAATATGGCCCGCCAAGTTCCATAAGAGAAGACCATTTGGGACAGCAACAAATAATAAGCAGTGGAGGTGCTGACCAGACCATGGTAGATGCCGTGGATTACCAAATATGGCACTACTACAAGGTAAACGGACAAACCGACCGTATCTTTGTTTTTGTAAAAGGACTCGACAAATACAGCCTTGGCGGCGAATACGTGTTGCTCTATACCGATGTGGCAGGAGAACTCTCGTATGACGACGGACTGAATTTCAATTCCGTGAGCGGATTACTGAGAGATATTGACAGCCAAATGCTCAGAGATATTCAGAGCGAATCATCCAGAGCACTGTCAAGATTCCTGTCGGGACAAAGGTAATCCCTGAAAAAAATAATTTAAGTTTAAGAGTGCCTCAATAGCTAGTCACAGTAATACAAGAACAAAAAATACCACACAATGCCCGCAGTGGACACATTCATTGCGGGCATTGCGTTGTTTAATATCCATCTTTTAGGGATTATGATTGCGGAACAATCCCTTACTTTTACCATCTATCCATTATCAAAAATAAATTAGATTTTGGCATTAGTTTTCTATATTTTTGTTTTTGGTAAGTATCTGTTAACTTTAAACAAGCCTGAATAGATAGATTAAGTAAATTAACAGGGGATACAGGCATTGTTTGCAACATGTACATGTAAATATTTTGTAAGTCAATTCAAGACAAAACTCTATACTCATGAAAAAATTTTTATTCGGGATATTGATTTTATTAGTCATGCCCCACTTCACATTCAGTCAGGAAAACCTGGTGCTCAACCCCGGTTTTGAAGAATACACTGACTGTCCACTACGACATACACCAGAAGATGTAACCACAGTATTAATCCCGCACTGGACTTTTCCCAACAAAACAGCCTCTGACTATTTTAATAAATGTTCAGATCAGGGGGCAGGCATACCATCGAACTTTGCAGGCTACAGCCATGCAAAACAGGGTGAAGGATATGCCGGGGCAATTTTAAGCGGGTCAACATTTACTCACCGCGAATATTTGCAGGGCGAGCTGTCAGAACCGATGAAAAAAAGACAGCGCTATTGCGTTTCGTTCTATTACAAGCTGGCAAGTGGTTCGCGTTTTGCCATCGATCAACTGGGATTGCATCTGTCGAACGAAAAACTGGCTTTTAAAACAAAAAAAGAGATCGATGTAGAGCCACAACTCAAAAACCCTAAAGGTATTTTCCTTGTGAATACACACGAATGGAAACACTTTTGCAGGGTATACAAAGCCGATGGCGGTGAACAATTCTTATCTATCGGCAATTTCCATTCCTATGAAGAAACCAATTACGTGGGTGTGGAAAAGAAAAATAAAAGCAGTCACAGTTTAACAGATTATGCTTATTACTATTTTGACCAGGTTGAAGTCCGCGAAATAACCAACTGCGAGGCCTGCGCCTGCATTCCACATGACCTGCAGGTAGCTGTAGTAGATTCGTTTTATACAGGTGGTTTCAACCCCATAACAGGTAAAATAGACCAAAAACAGAACGATGGACGGGTGCGGATATCAGTTCAGGGTGGTACAAAGCCATACGATGTGCAATGGAACACAGGCAACGAGAGCATGTCGGTTAAAAACCTTGCAGCAGGAACCTACAAATACACCGTAACCGATGCCTTAAACTGCATACGCGAAGGAGAAGTTAAGTTTGTGGCACCCAAGGTAGAAGATACAGAAAAAGAAGACGACCTGTTTAACATCAAAGAAGGTACAGCCATTGTACTGAACAATATCTTTTTTGAAACAGGCAAAACTGCTTTGCTGCCGCAATCATACACCGAACTCGATAAGGTAGCCGCTTTTATAAAAGACAACAACATCAGTAAAATTGAGATTTCGGGCCATACCGATGACGTGGGCAACCCCCAATACAACCAGAAATTGAGTGAAGGACGAGCAAAAGCGGTAGTCGATTATCTTGTTTCGCAAGGCGTAAGCCCTGATGTACTCACTTACAAAGGCTACGGACAAGACAAGCCCGTTGACACTAACAAAACAGCCGAAGGGCGCGCCAATAACCGAAGAGTAGAATTTTTCCTTCTTAAAAAATAAACCCCAACATCATGATACACATAAAATCTATTATAACAATCTTTTTTATCCTTTTTGGCCTGGCAGTTCAAGCACAGTCTGTGAGCCGAATTGTGAATAAAATGGAAAAAGACGATTTTGAGAAAGGCCGCGAACTGGCTAATCGCGCCCTGGAGGACGAACCGCAAGATCCGGGAGCAAATTTTTGCCTGGCCTGGATGGCATTTGAAGAAGACGATTTCTTTACTGCCTATAAACACATGCTCGTGTTCCGCGATAACCTCAGTAACCTTGATGAAGGAGACAAAGAGGACCTGATGGAATACATGAAACAGGAAATGACCCGGATGCGCAAAAAAAGCTTCGATGAACGCATTGATAAAAAATTTAAAGATATAGAAGAAACTGCCATCAACTATGTAAGAGAAAAACTCGACCCTGAATTGGCAACACAGTACATTGAAATGTTCCCCAACTCGCCATATCTTGACAATACCATTCATATCAGAAATCACTATGCATTTATAAAAGCTAAAAATGCGGGTACAGTTGAAGCGCTGCTGGAATTTAAACGCAAATATCCCGAAGCTGCCCAGCAGGAAATGGCCCAGGAACTGATACATGAGTTGAAGTTTGAGGCTGCAAAAGCGCAAAAATCACTTGATGCACTAAATGAATTTATTGAAAAATATCCACTGGCGAAACAACAAACCGAAGCACTCCTGTTGCGGGATAAACTGGCTTTCGAAAAGGCCAAAAACGCCAACACACTTGAAGCCATTGAGCGATTTATACATGATTATCCGGATGCCCTTCAATTGTCTGATGCCAAAAAACTCAGACAAAAGCTCGTGTTTGAAAAAGCTAAGAAAATCAACACAATCGAAGCTTATACTGCTTTTGTAAAAGAGTATCCCTTTGGAAAGTACTATGTGGATATCTTTAATTTAAAAGCCAAAGCTCTGGGTAAACGCATTGCCCAAAAAAGCGAAATAAAAAATGCAAAAACTACACGCGCATTTGACTACGACCAGACCAACGACCAATTCTCTGCTGCAGCTTCCGATGCTAAAGGAAATACATACATTGCTGGCACAATTGAGCTTGACACAATGCGAAACCAGGATGTGTGGCTACTTAAACTCGATGCTGCCGGAAAAATGGTATGGAACAAGCAGTTTGGCTCTCCGGCCGATGACCACATTAACGAACTGTTTGTTCAAAGTGACGGTTCGCTGCTTGGCGTGGGCATATATGGCGAAACCGACAGTACAGCCGGACAGGGATG
Organism: Salinivirga sp.; assembly: GCF_035268865.1. Classification (GTDB taxonomy): domain Bacteria; phylum Bacteroidota; class Bacteroidia; order Bacteroidales; family Salinivirgaceae; genus Salinivirga. The sequence continues at coordinate 14,843 of NZ_DATFKB010000059.1, forward strand.
GATGCTGAGCGTGAGTAATGAAGGCAAAAAAGAGTGGATGAAATTTCTGGGTTCCATGCACCCAATTTCGAGCCTGCACCAAGGCTCCGACATGCTGGTTGGCGGCCATTTAATGGATAGCGTCAACACAATGCGGCTCGTACGTTTTGATAAAGAAGCCGATAAAAAGTGGCACCGCAATTATTCCACAGAAGGAAGTGTTAATGCAATTGCTGCACACAGCCAGGGAGGAAACGTTTTTGCCGGTAAAAACTGGATTTGCCATATCGATGATGATGGCTACCTTCAATATGACGAATTTCTTGATAGCACGCTTGTAATTCTGGACCTTGTGGAAAAAGATGGAATTATTTATGCTGCCGGCGTCAATCCTGAATTCAATCTTTTCCTTTGGGACAGCCAGAATAAAAATATTACGCAAACCCAGCAGCTTGTGAAACAACTGCAGTATTTACCAGACTCTGATATACTGGTTTTAAGTGAAAACAATACATTAATGCAGCTCTCAAACGCCGGTGGATATGTAAAAGATGTAGCCCGCAAAGTGGCTGATTTTTACATGACCGGCAATAAATTATTCTTTTCAAGCGTAGGCTCTATACTGCAATCAAACATCGTATTTGTTGAATATTAAAAAAATCAGGCTGCCCGTTCGTGGTATCTTTCACCCGGCGGGCAGCCTGTCTTTTATTCTTGAGTTGCCTTTGACTACACTTTCCTAATAAATTCAACCATCTAATTACAGTGCAATTTTAAGCAATCGGTTTATAAAAAACGACTCCTCTTCTTGCTTTTTACTCACCTGAGGATTAGGCCATAACAAACCTAAAGGTGTATAAAAAAACTGTTCAATATTTCCTTCCCCTTCTTCATATTCATACTGAATAGTTTGGCCCGTTGTCGAAAATTCACTTAGGCACCCCTGAGCGTCATAATCATATTGGTCATATCCCTCTAGATTCCAATCACCAGCTTCTCTTAAAAAATAATTTATCTGTGCTATTTTTCCATTGGAATGATCATATTCATTTTTAGTTAATGGAAACAATTCTTCATTTAGGCTATCATACTTTATCATCTGACTGATATGGCCTCCCGAATAGGAACATTCTGTTTTTTGATCGGTAACCCACTGCCCGTCTTCATAATAAACTTTGTAATATTCAGATAGTAACTCATCAGTATAGTGACACTCATATCTATAATAAGGATAAGCCTCTCCTCCACTATTGTAATAATATTTTGTAGCGGTGTTAAGTTTATCATTATCATACACATAACTATATTTATTATCTGGCACCCATTCTTCACTTATGTAATACGAAACTTTCTCCTCGACAATTCTACCTTCATTAAAAGTGGCAGACCATTTACGGTCTTGCATCAATCCATCCGCAGTAATAAATGAGCCTATGCTAAATATTCTGTTGTTGTCATAGTAAAAATCAACCTGATAATCTTCTTCCCACACCTCATCATTACTTTCTATTTGTCGAATAAGTTGTACAATTTGATTATTATCATATACATAATCAAACTTGTAGATACCAGAATTTAACTCACTTACAATTCTATACTCTTTATTGCTTGATTCGTTGTTTTTATCGCAAGCATTAAAGAATAAAGAAGTTAAAAACACAAGTAAAATTAATTCTTTCATAATCATAAATTTAAATTTACTACAAAAATATAATAATGATTAAAATATCTATTAAAACAGATTAAAAACACAAACAACTTTGACATTTCATTTCAAATTAAATTTTGTCAGCAGCCACTATTATTGTAACTTTTGTGGCGCAAACTTTTGTTTTAGGAGGGTTACCAAAAAACTGCACATGGATTTGATACGCATTGTACTTGTAGACGACCACAAGTTATTATTGAGCAGCATGAAAGTTATGCTCGAGAAAGAAGACTATATTGAAGTAGTTGGGAAGGCATACAATGGCAAGGATTTTCTGGAGATGATGGATAATATCGAGTTCGATATGGTGCTGATGGATATCGACATGCCGGGCATGAATGGTATTGAAGCAGCCAGAGAAGCCTTATCGCGCCGCCCCGATATCAAAATAATAACAGTATCGATGTTCGATGATTTTGACAATTACAACCAGGTAATTGAGGCCGGGGTGCATGGTTTTGTAGTAAAAAATGCAGAAACACGCGAGTTACTTGAAGCCATAAACAGCGTGTGGCGCAATGAAAAATATTTCTCTCCTCAATTGCTTGAAAATGCCATTGAGTATATGTCGAACCGGCAAGACAAAAGCAAGGTAAAATTTTTACTTTCCAAACGTGAGATGCAGGTACTCAGGCTCATTTGCGAAGGATTATCAAGCAATGAAATTGCTGCTGATCTTGATATCAGCCCGCGTACAGTGGAAAAACACCGAGACGCACTGCTCAAAAAAACCAAATCGAAAAACGCTGTTACCCTCGCTGTATTTGCCTCAAAACATGGCCTGCTCGACTAACTTTCATACTCCCAACAACCTGAAACCAGATTTGCCTTATCACTGCAGCCCCTATGAATCAAGCCTTTCGGCCCGCAATACAGATTTATTCTGCATCAATTGATTGAGGATGTATTGCAGATGCTCATTATCGCGCACATTGAAAGTTATTATGGCTTCGTAAACACCTTCATGAGCCGCAATATTCATGGACTGAATGCTGATGTTCATCTCATCAGAAAAAACCTTACTGATTTGATTGAGCACACCTTTACGGTCAATTCCAATTACCCGCACATCGGTCATAAAATGTTTTTCCTCCACTGCGTTGTTCCATACTGCACGTATAACCCGGTAAGGATACTTTTCTTTTAATTCTGCCGCATTAGGGCATTTTACGCGGTGTATGACAATGCCTTTTGAGACAGAAACAAATCCAAAAATTTTATCGCCAAAAACCGGGCTGCAGCACTTTGCAAGCTGATAATTTACCTGACTGATGTCATCACCAATCACCAGATAATCATCTTCCCTTGGCTTGCTTACAGGCGATTTACTTACCAAATCTTCTGGTTTGCTCTCGCTCTCTTTGGGTTCGTTGAGGCAAACATCCCTGATCGTATTAAATTCTATCTCATCCCTGGCAAAAGCCACGTAGAGATCAACAGCTGAATCCATTTTAAAATGTTTCAGCAGCCTTACAATATAGTCCTCTTTCTCATTTAAGTGAAGTTGCTTAAGTTTTCGTTGCAACTCCTCTTTACCCATCTCCGCCTCCTGGTAACGTTGTTGCCTGAGGGCTCTTTTAATACGGTTTTTTACCCTGGCAGAAACAGCAATGGTGAGCCACCTCTCGTTGGGTTTTTGCTTTTTACTGGTAAGAACCTCTACCGTATCACCATTACTGAGTTTGTGCTTTAAAGGCACAATTTTACCACCAATACGGGCACCTGTACACTGATCACCTACACGACTATGTATGCTGTATGCAAAGTCAATAATGGTAGCACCCCGGGGCAGTTTTTTAATATCACCTGCGGGGGTAAAAACAAATACGTTTGGTGAGTAGTCCACTGGTTGACCGGTGAGTGAAATATCCTCATCGCTTTTATCGGGGGACTCCAGCACCTCGCGCACTTTTGCAAGCCACTGGTCGGGGCGATTGGCTGAGCCCGTTTCTTTGTAACGCCAATGAGCGGCCTGGCCCTTTTCTGCATTGTCGTCCATTCGGCGGGTGCGTATCTGTACTTCGACCCAGCGCTCATCGGGGCCCATCACAGTAGTATGGAGTGATTCGTAACCACTCGACTTGGGAGACGAGACCCAGTCGCGCAAGCGTTTTGGGTTTGGTTTGTACAGGTTTGATACAATGGAATAAACATTCCAGCAGGCACCTTTTTCTTCATTTAAATCGAGGTCTTCAAGGATAATACGAATAGCAAAAAAGTCATATACCTCATCAAAAGCCACATGCTGTTTCTCCATTTTTCGCCAGATGGAATACACAGATTTAACGCGGGCCTTAACCTCATACTTATAGCCAAGCGCATCAAGTTCAGACTTTACTGGTTTAATAAACAGTTTAATATACCTGTCCAGCACCTGACTGCTCTTTTCAATTTCGCGCAAAATGTTATTATAGG
>NZ_DATFKB010000060.1:0-4092 GCF_035268865.1 Salinivirga sp.
GCGCAATGATAATAACCGAAACAGAGAGGGGCATAAAAGGAGTTAAATTGATATTTGATGAGGAATTATAACTTGCACCCGGCTTCAGCCGGGTGTTTTGGTTCCCAAAACAGACTCGCCGCGATGTTTCATAAATTGTAAACGGGACACAATTATCGGCGTAATTGTAAATGCGCTAAATCAATTGTGATCTATTGAAAACCCATTAATTAAAATCGGTGCTGGTTGGATGAAATAGAACGCGAATAAAACCTAAAACGATATCCGTCTTAATTCGTTTATCTATGATATTTCTGGCACCAGCGCATAGCGCTACATACGCTGAAATTATTCAGCTTCGCATATTTTTTATTGGATTTAACCGCTTAATCCGTGTTCCAATTTACTCGAGTTCATGCAGCCAACCTTAACGAAGTTAAATCAGTACCAGCTTGATGCATTTCTTAAACCCGGAGAGTTTACATATTTGTAGATTTTATGTAAAAGAGGTATACAAGGACTCCGGAGGAGTCCGATATTATTGAAAAATCCTACAGATCACCGATTGATAAGCTTGTTCATTAATCACCCACCCGTTGCGGTGATGTTTATAGCTAAATTTTAAGCTATTTCGTAACCTTTAGCAATTCTTCTACGGCGCGCTCCAATTGTTGGTCTATTCCCTTATCGATTTTGCCGGGCATGTTTTTCACCTGTACATCCGGCATGGTTTCATTGTTTTCAAGCCATTCGCCGGCTTTATTTTTGGCGCTTACCGGAATGGATCCCCAGAGCACCTTGCCATTTTGCAACATTTCCCATCCTGCAAAACTACATGTGCCCGGAACCGGCATGCCAATAAGTTTGCCAATGCCCAGATCTTTGTACATACACGAAAAACAATGTCCGTCGCTGTAATTGGCTTCGTTTACCATCGCAACCGAAGGTTTTGTCCAGCGAAATGCCGGTTCGTATCCTACTGTGCGATCTTCAATGGCATACTGCATGAAGTTTTCACCGGTGAGAAACATGCTCAAGTCGCCTACCAGGTCGCCACCACCGTTGAAGCGGGTGTCTACAATGAGGCCGTCGCATTCGTAATATTTGCCCATTACTTTTTCGTATGTATTGCGGTACGGGCCATCGCTCATGCCGGGAATATGTACATAGGCTAGTTTTCCGTTGCTAAGTTTGGCAACTTCTTCTTCGTTTTTACGTACCCAGCGCTCGTACATAAGTCGTTTTTCTTTTGAGCGGGAAATGGGTTTAACCGTAATGTTTTTTTCTTTGCCGCTCGACTGATCGAGTAGGGTTAAGGCTGTGTATTTACCAGCTTTTCGATTCAGATATTTTGCGTTATCGGTTTTGTTGTCAATTGTTTTTCCGTCTAATTTTGTAATAACCATACCCGCAGAAACCTCCAGGTCATGCTTGTCAAGCGGTCCGCCTTTTATGATTTCTGCAATTTTGATTCCGGGCCCGTCAAAGTTGTAATCCATAAAAATGCCCAGCGCCGCGGTTTGGTCTCTATCGGACGCTTTATAACGGTATCTGGCGCCGCTGTGCGATACGTTGAGTTCTCCGAGCATTTCAGAAAGTAGTTCAACAAATTCGAAATCGTTGCCAATCGATTGGAGTTTGGGCTCGTAGTTTTTTCGCAGCATTTCCCAGTCGGCACCGTGATAATCAGAAATGTAGAACATGCCTTTGTTGCGTTCCCAAACATGATCGAACATTTGCTGGCGTTCGGCAACTACATCAAGCATCATTTCACCTCCGAGTGATACTTTTTTCTTACGTTCCTTTTCGGGGTCGATGGTATAAACCTTCCCATCGGCCAGTAAGAAGAGTGTTTCCATTTTTTTGTCCCATTTCAGGCTTCCATATCTTACGCCCAGTTCAATCAGCATTTGAGTCTCTTTGGTGCGTAAGTTGGTTTGCCAGAGGTCCATATTTTCCTCGAAGCGTGTCAGGTAAAATAGTTTTTGTCCGTCTTTGGATAAAACAGCATCGCCGAGTTTCGAGGAGTGTATGGTAAGGCGTTTTTTACGATCGCGCAATCCATTCCAATCAAATTTTACGGTGAGGCTATCGGCCTTATCTTCTTTGTATTTTTTCTTTTTGCGTTTTTTCTCTTTTTCGTTGTCTTCTTTTTTCTTTTCCTCAATTTCTTTGAGCAACGCATATTCATCTTTGCTCAGGTTGAACCTGTCCCATGAGGCTTCTGTAAGAAACATGGCATAGGCATCCAATTGGCGTGAACCGCTGTTGGCATAAGAGCGCAATCCGTGCCGATCGCTGAACCAGAGAATTTGTTTGCCGCCATTAATCCATTTGGGACTATAATCGCCATATCCGCTTTGCGTTAGGTTGACGATTGAGTCCTGGTGTTCTGTCGAAACCAGCAAGACTTCGGTGTTGGCCAGAACCGGAGAGTATTCGGCCAGCAGCCATTTGCTGTCGGGACTCCAGGTGAAATACTGATCACCTTCGCTCATGTACAATAGTTTATCTTTGTCGAGCAGTGTTCTGGTGGTTTTATCTTTCAGGTCTAAGATTTTTAGTGTGCGCCGGTTTTCAATAAAGGCAATTTTTTCCCCGTCAGGTGCATATTTTGGTTGGTAATTATTGTTTTCGTTTTCAATCAGCGCCTCTTCTTTTATTAATGTTGATGCAAAAAAGTACGGTTCATCGCTGTTTTTTTTCGATGCCTGATAAATACTCCATTTGGCATTGCGCTCGCTGGCATAAAGAATATGTTCGCCATCGGGCGAGAAGCTCACAAATCTCTCCCGGGCAGGTGTTTCGGTAATTCTTTTGTGCATTTCACCTTTTACCGAAGAAACAAATATTTCGCCACGCACAATGTATGCAACCTCTTTACCATTGGGTGAAATAGCCATTTCGCTTATATTTCCCTGCACATCTACCAGTTGCAAAGGATTTTCTTTGGCTTCTGTGCGAATATTTATGTTGATTTTTTCAGGGGCTGCATCACCTGTTTTTGTGTAAATGGAACCGTTGTATGTGAAGCAGAGTGTTCCATTTTCGGATATGCTCAGGTAACGCACCGGATGAGGATTAAAGTTTGTGACCTGTTTTACCTCACCGGAATTTTCAATATTCATACTGTGTACATTGAATGAGCCGTTGCGCTCACTGAGGAAATAAAATTTATTTTCGTCCTGCGCAAATACCGGGTTTCGGTCTTCGCCTCGAAAAGTGGTAAGTTTTGTGTGTTTTTGGGTGCTTGCATCGTATTTCCAAATATCCCGTGTGATAGAAGATTCGTGGTGTTTGCGAAATTTGTCTTCGCCGCCTTTTTTATCATGATAAAGCATTGTGTTGCCGTTGCTGCTTATTTGTACATCCTGAGCAGGAATAGTCCAAACCTGTTTTACATTACTGCCTGCAGCGGCCACTTTGTAGAGCTCGGGCTGCGAACTGGTGGGGTATTGTCTGTGACTGGCTGCATCGAGGCGCTGCGCACCAAAAAAAATGTGTTTGTCATCGTGCGAAAAAGTGTATGGCACTTCATCTGTAGAGTGAAAAGTAAGTCGTTTGGCCTGGCCACCATTGGTATCTATTATAAACAAATCAAAATTGCCGTAGCGATTCGAAGCAAAGCAAATTTTAGAGCCGTCGTGACTCCATACCGCTTCGTAGTCGTGTGCTTTGTGGAAAGTCAATGGTTTGGCATCGCCGCCATTTGCTGGAACCAGGTAGAGGTCGCCTTTATATGTAAAAACAATTTGTTTTCCGTCGGGCGAAATAGACGCATAACGCATCCAGTCTGTGTTTGCATTGACTAATTGGGTCAGAAACAGTGTAATAAGCAAAAATATAGCTCTCATTTTATTTGTGTTTTTCATTATTCAGAAAACATTCTAACGGGTTTTCAAAGGTAGGAAAATATCAAACTTGTTTTTGACCTATAATGAAAACTGTCCGAATAAGTACAGAGATTAATGTAAATCAGGTTTTGTGGTCACGCAAATATTGAATCTACATTTAAGAATAAATATTGTTGACAACAGGTAATCGCGAATAAAACCTAAAACGGTATCCGTATTAATCCGTTTATCTATGATATTTCTGGCACCAGCGCATAGC
>NZ_DATFKB010000061.1:0-2301 GCF_035268865.1 Salinivirga sp.
GGCTCAGAAAATTAAAGAACTGGTAATGGTTCCAGCATATTGCTATTGAATTTTATGCCAAAAAAAACATCAAAATAAAAGATAAGGTACTAAATAAGCACCTATTCCTTTTCCAGTAATTCGTCCTACAATATAGAGTAATCCAATTAAACCTACATTTGAGAGCGATTTGATATGCAAATTTGCTCCTGCAATGGTAAAAAACAACAAGTAGAAAAGGGGGAGGATAAACCCAATTTCTGCTTCTTCTAAATCTTTCAGCTTTTCTGAATGCTTATGGTTTCCGACAACAAGTCCGAATATCATGCATGTAAGAATTTCTGAAAGATTCATCAAATTGCTTATCCCTAACCTGAACAAGCCAGAACCAAAAAGGAAAAAATCATAACTTTGCTTTATGGAACTATTAACTGAAACATACAAAAGAGATATATCCTGCGTACTTTCATGTTATGACAGGTTAATTATCAGCGGCACACTACCTGAGATATCCTATTCTCAAGGGATGACAAGCTATATGTACCAAAATGGAATAAGGATATTTGACTATCCAAAATTTGCTGAGCCATTTAAAGAATCCATACGTTCAAATGCTGAGCGAATAGCGAAAGAGAATGAAGTGGAAATTGAATTTATCCGCAAGTCAGGTATCAGAAAAGAATCAATTATTTCAGATAAGATTAAGAAACGGGGCGATCATCCAGGCATTGTCCATATTATCTCGGCAATGGAGGGATGCAATACGTATAAACCTTGGCATGATAAAACAACGGGGAAAACATTTTTAAAACCAAGCACGAGTAAATGTTTGCATTACTATTTCTATTTTATTGACGAGCAAGTTGGTTTGGGATATGTACGCGTACCTACTTGGAGTCCATTCCGTTTGCAGGTTTATGTCAATGGTCACAATTTGCTGGCTTCAGAATTGAAACAGGCAGGGGTTAAATTCTCCATGATAGACAATGCCTTTGATAGTCTGGAAGATGCAGGTAAAGCGCAAGACCTTTCGGACAAGATAAGTATTGAGAAGCTTCACCGCAAATTAGATGAGTTTGCCTGGCAGTTTTGCCCAGTGTATAAAGATTTTAACTTGAGATATCATTGGAGCGTGATGCAAGCCGAGTATGCCACCGATATTGTATTTAAAAAACAAGAAAGTTTGCAAGCAATCTATGGTGAACTTGTGGCAACGGCCATACACACAGTTAAACCTGAGAACATCGCCACATTTTTGGGACAGAAACTTGACCCCAGATATAAAGGGGAAGTTGGCAACAATTACAATGTACGCATCGAAGGCAGCCGCATAAAACATTCAATGGGATCAGTGTCGATAAAAATGTACGACAAGTTCCACAAAATATTGCGCATTGAAACAACATCAAACGATATCAGTTTTTTTAAACACTTCCGGGAGGTAGTACACCGTGACGGGACAACGTCTCACAAAATGGCTTCATTAAAGAAAAACATCTACAGCCTTTCCTTTCTAGCAGACAACCTGAAAGCATCAAACAAAAGATATCTGGAATTTATTTCGGCTTTCGACAATAAAGAAGTTGGAAGAAAAAGGCTAGAGAAAATCACCTCATCCAAAAGCGATAATAATAGGAACTACAAAGGATTTAACTTTTTTAATGTCAATGATTTAGTGATTTTAACAGCCATCGCTCGTGGTGAGTTTAATATCAATGGGTTTAGAAACAAAAACATGCAGAAACTACTTGGCTTTAATGGCAGTAAAGTAAGCAGGTTGATTAAACGGTTAAGGGTACACGGACTAATAAAAAAGGCTGCCAATTCTTACAAATATTACCTCACTAAAATCGGAAAAAAAACAATCATCATGGCTCAGAAAATTAAAGAACTGGTAATGGTTCCAGCATATTGCTATTGAATTTTATGCCAAAAAAAACATCAAAATAAAAGATAAGGTACTAACTCAAAACCGATGAATCGCGGACTCAACGGTTTTGAGTTACGAACCGACCGTAGGGAGCTCATGAGGACTTTTGAATATTTTGAGGCTCGTGAATAAAGCCTTGAAAATGGAGTTTATTCACTGGATACTTTATGGACAGACACTAAGTAAGGTTTAAAGGTAATCGAGATGCAAGGTGCGTTTTTTATTTTTCCAGTTCTTCAATTGCTCGTGATAACGTATTGTCAATCCGATGAATTATTGGATAAAAACCATCATCACTAAGAATATTTCGAATAATTAATCCAGCCACTTGAACGCGTATAACCTCGCCGGAAACAGCCAAATCGTCACCTTTTGGGGTAACACCTTTCTTT
>NZ_DATFKB010000062.1:0-8381 GCF_035268865.1 Salinivirga sp.
CACGCCCTAAAGGGCACCATCGCTCGCTAAACCCAGAATACCAATTCACCAATCACCTCCCGCTCTCACCTCACGCTCTCACCTTACAACTCACTCACCCAACCTGCCAATCCCTTCCACGCCCCAAAGGGGCAACCAGCAACAACCCACAGGCAGCGCCCTGGGTACATCACCCAACGCAGAAGAATCGCCGCGTTTGACAGCAATTACCTCCAAAACCGTAAATCATCGGCGAAACACCCCAACCAACCTACAAACCTACCAACCCCACTCACGGCTCCAGACGGTATCGTATCCATTTCCCTTCACTTTTCTCAAACACAATACGGTCATTTAATCGGCTGGGCCTGCCTTGCCAAAACTCAACATAAAAAGGCTCAATGCCATATCCGCCCCAGCGGGCAGGTCGTTCTAATTGTTCATTACCTTTCAGCATTGTTTCATACCGCTGTTCCAGGTCAGCCCTGCTTTCAGCCTTTTGGCTTTGCAGGCTTGCTATTGCTGCCGCCCGCGATTCCGGTGGACGCGAATCAAAATAAGCATCGCTTTGCCCGGCTGACAGGCGGGTTGCCGTACCTTCAATTCTGATTTGCCGTTCAAGTGCCGGCCAAAAAAAAGTAGCTGCTACCCGGTGATTTTTATTTATTTGCTGGCCTTTTAGACTATCGTAATCTGTAAAAAACATCAACCTGCCTTGTTCTATACCTTTGAGTAGCACCATACGACCGCTTACACGCCCATCTCCATTACTGGTAGACAAATGAAATGCATTATAGTCCGGCTGTTTGTTGGCCGCCGCTAACCAATATTCCACAGCTTCGATTGGCGAATCAGGCAAATCCTCAAAATCCAGGCTGTCTAAGTTATATTCTCTTCGGGAATTAATTTGCATAGCTTTTTTTTAGACCAACATCTGCGCTTTGCTTTTGTTGCCAGTCTTGTGCTGCGCAAATATAATTACAAGTTAAATGATTGGATATTCAACATTTTCAAAGTACAGCTGTTGTTTAGAATGATTATAAATGAATAAATGTTTAATCTGCTTATCGTTGGTAAAACGATGAGAATTAAAAACCAATAACTATGAAAATAGGGCTTTTAAGGGAACCCGATTTTGAACACCGCGTGGCACTTTTGCCCGAGGCAGTTCAAAAGTTGGAGAAAAAGGGACACCAGGTTTTATTTGAGCCTGATGCGGGAGCCAAAGCCTTTGCCCCCGATTCCGCCTATACCGAAAATGGCGCCGTTGCCACAAAGCGGACAGATATATTAAAAAATGCCGAACTCATATTAACCATTCAACCACTGCCGGTCAAAGAGCTGGATCATTTGCAAAAAGGACAGGTTGTGGTTGGTGTATACAATCCTTTGGTAAACAAAGAACTTGTAAATCAATTTAAAGATAAAGGCCTCACACTATTAAGCCTTGATAATTTACCGCGTACCACGCGTGCCCAGGCCATGGATATATTATCATCGATGGCCACCGTAGCCGGATACAAAAGTGTACTTGAGGCGGCCAACCGTGTACCGCGCTTTTTCCCCATGTTTATGTCGGCAGCCGGAACCATAAAACCTGCAAAAATGCTTATTCTCGGTGCAGGAGTAGCCGGTTTGCAGGCTATAGGCACAGCTCGCAAACTTGGTGCTGTGGTTGAGGTTTTCGATGTGCGTGCAGCTGTTAAAGAAGAGGTACACTCGCTCGGAGGCAAATTTATTGAGGTTGAAGGTGCCAAAGATGATAAAGATGCCGGAGGTTATGCCATAGAGCAATCAGATGATTTTAAAAATCGGCAGCAAGAGAAAATTCAGGAGCATGCCATTAAATCTGATGTCATTATTACAACCGCTCAAATACCCGGTAAGCCTGCTCCAAAGCTTATTACCAAAGCATCAATCGAGCAAATGAAACCCGGATCGGTCATCATCGATATTGCCGCATCAAGCGGAGGTAATACCGAACTTACCCAGGACAACAAAGTAGTGAACCACAATGGCGTAATGATCGTGGGTAACTCACAAATATCCTCAGATATGGCTGTAGATGCATCCCGTATGTTTGGCAATAATGTCATCAACTTTCTGGAAATTCTCACTGGCGAAAACAGTGCGCTGAAACTTAATTTTGAAGACGACATCATTGCTGGTTGCACCATTACCCATGAGGGAGATTTAATAAGTGAACGCATTCGAAAAGCATATAAAAATTAAATTGATATGGAAGCTATTCTGGAATTTTTCTTTACCTATCGCGAAGCAATTTTCATCATCATACTATCAATATTTCTTGGTATTGAAGTAATTTCCAATGTGCCGGCCGTATTACACACGCCGCTTATGTCGGGTGCCAATGCCATTCATGGTGTGGTAATAATCGGGGCCATTATTGTAATGGGTCATGCCGAAGAAACAATTGCCTTTATTCTGGGGTTTTTGGCCGTAGTGCTGGGTACGCTCAATGTAGTAGGCGGATTTGTGGTAACCCATCGCATGTTGGATATGTTCAACAAAAAAAAGAAGAAACAATAAACGTAGTTAATCAACAGCTTGTTTAAAAGCCAAATCAAAAGGTATGAACGAAGTATTTAAACTAACAGAAAATATATCATTTACACTTGGAGATGCATTGCTCGAGCTAATTTATGTAATTGCATCGGTGTTGTTTATTATAGGATTAAAAATGCTAAGTAGCCCCAAAACAGCCAAGCGCGGAAATCTTTGGGCTGCTTTGGGTATGGTAATGGCCATTATTGCCACCATATCGCTGCATGAAATGGATGGCGAACCCATCAAAAATATAGGCTGGATCATTGGAGCCATAGCCCTTGGGACTGTTATAGGCTGGGCCATAGCAGTAAAGGTCAAAATGACCGCTATGCCACAGTTGGTCTCGTTTTTTAACGGAATGGGTGGTGCCAGTGCCGCACTAATATCGCTCATGGAATTTCCACATCTTGCCCATGGCAGTGCGCTTGTGGCAATGCATACCGGCGAAGTACTGGCCATTCTGCTTGGTTTAATGATCGGAAGTGTATCGTTTGCCGGTAGTATGATTGCCTTTGGAAAACTCGATGGCCGAATAAAAGATATTCGTGCTTCAGCGCTGCGTGTAATTAATCTCATATTTTTAGCTGTGCTCATCGGCTTTATTGTTTACATTATGACACGCGGAGAAGCCAGTCCGGCAGAATTAATGCCTGCCATATATCTCATGTTGGCCATTAGTCTTATTTACGGAGTATCTTTTGTAATGCCAATTGGTGGAGCCGATATGCCCGTAGTTATTTCACTGCTGAACTCATTTACAGGAGTTGCCGCAGCTATGGGTGGTTTTCTTTACGATAATCAGGCCATGCTTACCGGAGGTATACTGGTTGGTTCGGCCGGTACCATACTCACCATTTTAATGTGTCGTGCCATGAACCGTTCGCTTACCAATGTGATTTTAGGTGCATTTGGTGGCGGTGGAGCAGCTGCAGGACAGGAAGGCGGTACAGTAAAAGAAATATCGCTGAGCGATGCCGCTGTGCTGCTCAACTATTCGCAAAAGGTGTACATTATTCCCGGTTATGGATTGGCCGTTGCACAGGCACAGCACCTTGTGAACGAAATGTCGAAAATGCTCGAGCGCAATGGGGTAGAAGTGAAGTTTGGTATTCACTCAGTTGCCGGCCGCATGCCCGGACACATGAATGTGCTGCTTGCTGAGGCAGATGTGCCGTACGAAAAACTCATAGAAGAGCGCGATGCCAGCGAAGAAATGTCATCGACCGATGTGGCTGTGGTTATTGGTGCCAATGATGTGGTAAACCCAGCTGCTGAAGAAGACCCCTCAAGTCCCATTTATGGAATGCCCATAATACGTGCCGGACAGGCCAAAAACATCATTGTAATGAAACGTGGAATGGGAAAAGGGTATGCTGCCATCGAAAACAGCCTTTTCTACAACGATAAAACAAGAATGCTCTTTGGTAATGCCAAAGATTCGCTGCAAAAACTGATAGAAGAGATCAAAGCATTGTAGTCCATTGAAAAAACTATATTTTAATGCGCAACAATAGCCGGCTTTCGGGCTTGTTCTTGTTGCGCATTTTTCCCGTTTTTTGCAATGCATGACCCACTTTGACTCTTCCTGGAAGTGGTTGACTTTTATTCACTAAACTTTTTTTCATGCGATGTACTGAGCTTGTCGAAGTGAAAAAAAAGTTACAATCGCAGGCCGCCTTAGCTTTAGCGTTTCACCTGCGGCAAGCCTTCGGCGACCGAAGGATGGCGCAAAAAGTCTAGATCAACTTACGCTTCCACCCACTCTGTTCAATAAATTAAATCACTTTTAAAAGCTGGGCAAGCCTCTTTTAAGTCATTTATATTGATTGAACCCCGATTATGAAAATATAGCGCAACTGCCTTCAGCAATTGCTAATATTGTTTATATCGGGATTTACTCTCATACTATCCATAATAATGATTTTCAATCATTTTATGGATTAATTCGAGTAGAACATTCAATCTGGCGCTTGCTCGCCAACGGCTTTAGCCCTCACAGCCTGTCCCGTGAAAAACGGGAAGTTTACGAGTAATTTGATCAGGCCAGCCCGCTTTGGGCATTGTCGTTGATGAAGTGGATAACAGTTGTTTTTATAGCCGCATGAAGAAAAATGCGTTAAGAAAACCTGTTCATTATGGCGTCAAAGTTTGCGCTGTTTGAGCACCGATTTTTCAGAAAAAATCGGTGTGAGTTCGTAAACTTTAGTCATAATGAGCAGGTTTTTAGCATTTTTCTGTAAGCGGCGGGGTTTTTTTGCCTACTTTTTTTGACCTGTAGCAAAAAAAGTAGGTTTATGACCAAATAGAAAAATAGCTTTTATAGAAATTAAATCTGGGTGTCCCAATGCACAAAACAGGAAAACGCCAGGGCAAACATTCACATACATCGAAACATAAAAACCGGCACAATTACAATAGAACAGTCAAAATCCCTTTATCTTTGCAATAAATTTCAAACCATTTGATTTAAACAGATTTTTATGAATTATCGAAAGCTTTTAGTGCTCGTACTTTTTATGAGCACCATACAACTATCAGCCCAGATTCCTTCTGGTTACTATGATAATGCGCAGGGATTAAACGGAACCGAACTTCGCCAGGCGCTTCATGACATCATAGACAATCATAACGCCCAATCATATTCTGCTTTATGGACACACCTTCAGGAAACCGACCGTAAAGACAACAACAAAGTTTGGGATATGTACTCCGATGTCCCCGGCGGAACACCTCCATACGAATTTGCTTTTGTTTCGGATCAATGCGGTAGTTACCAGGCTGAAGGCGATTGCTATAACCGGGAACATTCCTGGCCCAAAAGCTGGTTTAACGAAGACTACCCGATGTACACAGATATGTTTCATGTGGTCCCGTCCGATGGTTATGTAAACGGACAACGAGGGAACCACCCTTATGGAGAAACTAATGAAGCGTTCTGGATCTCACAAAACGGATCAAAAGTTGGCACATCTTCTTTTTCAACAATGAGTGGAACTGTTTTTGAACCAATAGATGCGTACAAAGGCGATTTTGCAAGAAACTACATGTACATGGTAACCCGTTATTACAACGAAGATACGGACTGGTATACAAACGACCTGGTGAACGGTGCAAATTTTACTTCTGTGGGCACTGCACTTATGCTAAAATGGCACGAGGAGGACCCGGTTAGTCAAAAAGAGATTGACCGTAATGATGCCATTTACCAAATTCAGGGCAACCGGAATCCGTTTATAGACCACCCGGAATATGCCAGTAATATTTGGGGAGCAGTAAACACGCCACCATATTTCATTAATCGGCTTACCGACACCACTTTGGCCGAAGGCGAAACACTTGAACTGGACATTCATTTTAATGATAATGAACCAGAATCTGTTTCCATTGAGTGGAACTGCCTGTTTTGCTCTGCAGATTTTATCTCTCTAACAAACATAGCAGACGGACACACACGCCTTACAGCAGCTCCCGTTTCAGGCGATGCAGGCAGTTATTCGGTAACTATTATCGCCAACGATGGTGTAAACGATAGTCCGAACTACCTGTTTGACCTGGTTGTGGAACAAGGTAACGCCATTCCCGACATTGATGACCACATACAGATTGCGCCAAACCCAACTAGCAACACATTTGTGATAAAAGACATTACAACACACTCCGGAGTAGAAAAAGTTATGGTTTATAATATTGCCGGACAAAGAGTTGATTCTTTTATCTTAAACCAAAAATCCGGGATAGAATTCGGATCCAATTATCAGCAGGGAACCTATATTGTGAAAATTATATCTTCATCATACACATTTACTCAAAAACTCGTAAAACGATAAACCAATGGACTTTTTAACCGATGACAACTTTTTATTATTTGTCATAATTGCGCTTGGTTTTATACTGGGTCGTGTCAATATAAAAGGCATATCCCTGGGTGTTTCGGCAGTAATGTTTGTGGCACTTATTTTTGGCCATTACGGCCTCAAGGTTCCGGATGCCATACAAACCATAGGTCTGGTACTATTTCTTTACACAATTGGGATACAGGCCGGCCCGGGCTTTTTTGCATCCTTTAAAAAAGATGGGCGCAGGCTTGCAATGCTGTCCGTTGGCGTAATGTTTACCGGTGGCCTTATAACATGGTTACTAATTGCATTGCTGGATTTAGACCCGAATATAGCGGTGGGCCTCTTCAGTGGCGCCATGTCCAGCACACCCGGCCTGGCAGCTGCCATTGACATTACCGGCTCACCATTGGCGTCTATCGGATATACCATCGCTTATCCGTTTGGGGTTATCGGTGTAATTGTTTTTGTGAGGGTGCTTCCAAAATTATTAAAAAAGGATATCAATCAGGCAGAAGCAGCTTTTGAGAAAGAAGCAGAAAAAGATCACCCTAAAATTCTACAGCGGCATTTTATTGTTGAAAATGAAAACGTAGACGGCCAAAAAATAAAAGACCTGAATATTCGACAAATGACCGGCGCAATGATCAGCCGTATCAAACATACCGGAGTTCCTGCTACTGTGCAGGCAGATACCCTTGTATACAAAAATGACATTATCAGGGCTGTAGGAACAGAAGACGCGCTTGAAAAAATAGAGCAACTCATAGGTCCGGTAACCGATGAAGATATTTCATTGCACAAAAGTCATGCTGTGAGATCCTTACTGGTTACCAACAAAGATGTGGTCAACAAGACGATTCCGGAACTAAACCTCCTCTCAGCCTACAACGCAGTTATAACCAGGATACGGCGGGCAGGCATCGATATTGTGCCAGACTCACAAGTAAAATTACAAATGGGAGATAAAATCATTGTATCGGCACGCACTGTTGATATGCCATCAATTATCAGGATTTTTGGAAATTCAAACAAAGACCTTTCTGACACCGATTTTCTCCCTATTGCAATTGGTGTTGTGCTGGGATACATTATCGGTCATATCAATGTTTCGATGGGAAGTTACTCCTTTAGCTTTGGATTAACCGGAGGTGTTTTAATCACTGGTTTACTGCTTGGTAGAACCGGCAAAACAGGCCCATTCGTCTGGACCCTGAGTGGTGCTGCCACACAATTACTACGGCAATTGGGCCTGATATTTTTCCTCGTATCGGTTGGCGCAAATGCCGGCAACCACATAGTAGCATCTTTTCAGGAATACGGAGCGCAACTTTTCGGATATGGAATTGCTGTTACGCTGCTTCCATTGATTCTCATTGTTTTGGTTGACCGGTATCTGTTAAAAATGAACATACTCTCATTTTTAGGAGCACTCTCCGGAGCTATGACAAGTACGCCGGCCCTTGCCGCGGTTGACCCAATGACCAAATCGAATGCTCCACACGTGGCTTACGCTACAATTTATCCAATTGCTATGGTACTGTTAATCATAACAGTAAAAATTTTATGTGCTATATAATATAAAAAAACTAATAGTTAAGTTTAAAAATATTCATATATTTGGATATCCTTAATATGTAAAAAGAAACAAAATGAAAGTCTCAGAATTAAACATTGACCAGTTGGAGGAAGCGGCAAGCATGTTAAAGGCCATTGCCCATCCCATGAGAATCGCTATTCTTAATTTTCTAGAAGATGGGAATAAAATGACAGTTACTGAAATTCATCAGAAATTACAGATAGAGCAATCAACCACATCACATCATTTAGGAATTCTGAAAGATAAAGGTGTACTATGTTCAAAACGGGAAGGAAAAAACACTTTCTATTTTCTCAAACATGAGCGATTAAGTAGTATTGTAGATTGCATAAGTCAATGCACTGTATAAAAAACCATCAAAAAAGGCTGCTTAAAAAACAGCCTTTTTTATTATATAT
>NZ_DATFKB010000063.1:0-6250 GCF_035268865.1 Salinivirga sp.
CAAGCACTAACCCACGGGCAACGCCCTGGGCATACCACACAAACCAAATTCGCCGCGTTGCTCAAAAATTACCTCCACAAAACCAAATCATCGGCGAAACTTACGATCCGGTCAAATAAATGTAGACGTTCGCCTCCAGGGATCCACAACATAAGATGCCGCTGCACTCGTGGCGTAAAAATTTACCGCGGCATCCGTTGCGTGAATCTCTTCCCGTCAATTTCGCCGATAACTACCTCATTACATGACGAAAACCTTTCCGTCGCGGCGAATTCCCGTGTACATTACGCTTTGCTACCGACATGTCAGTCCTCCGGACTGAAGAAACACCGTTAATTTTTCACCCCATACCAACCGTTCTCTGAGTTCTCTGAGTAGCTTTTTGGGCAGGAATGCGCGAATCGAAGAGAACGGTCGTAATATCTCAAAAGCAATTAACCTAATAACCTTGAAACCTGAAGCAACCTTAAACATGAAACATGAAACCAAATTACCCAATCAACTTACTCAACATACAAACTTACCAACCTACCATCACAAAATTCCTCAAAAAACAACCGACTTTTTGCCCGAAAAACTGTTATGTTTGTATAAAGCTTTGACTATTAATGATGCGAACCTTATTCAACCTCATAGTTATTTTATGCATTTCTGTTTCTGCTGTTGCACAACCAACCAACAACTGGATACAGGCAGATCAGTATTACTACAAAATTGGTGTGCCAAATGATGGTGTTGTGCGCCTTTCCATTAGCGATCTTTCTGCTGCGGGTGTACCAGTAAGTTCATTCAGCGCCGAAAATATTCAAATCATATACAAAGGCAATGAAATTCCTGTACATGTAGTTAAATCAGGCGGTGTACTCAATTATCTGGAATTTTATGGTGAACGTAATACCGGTTGGTTCGATGTGGGTATGTTCGATTCCATAACTTCCCAAATCAACCCTTACTACAGTCAGATAACAGATACCGCTGCCTATTTTTTAACCTGGAACAACAGCACAAACAATAAACGCTACGCTGAGACGGCTTTTAATGCTACAGATGCGACTGTTGTAAATCATGGCGCATCGCAAGCCTTGCAAATGTACACGGCAAACATGTTTATGGGCGAAGAGTTCCCTGAATATAATAATGCCAAAGGATGGTTCGACAATCAAACCATTAGCCTGGGTAACACACGAACCAAAAACCTGGTTCTTCCGGGAGTTCAAAATACAGGTGAAACCATTACGATTGAAACCGCTGTTGTAAGTTTTGGTGATGCAACAGCATTTGGAGACAACCACCACCTGCAAATTGAATTACCCGGTGGGACTGTGTTTGATACCACATTCAGTGGGAAAACCGCCGTAAAAAAGCAATTTGCTGTAAACACATCAGCATTATCGGAGAGCAACAATATCATTTATCGCAGCATTGATGATTTGAATGTAGCAGCCGATAATATGACGATTTCACACATACAAACCCTTTATCCGGCAGCATTCGACTTTACCAGTCAGAATCGCCGCACATTCATGGTGGAAAAAAGCACGTCTAATCAAATAATTACACTGCAGGGCATTCCTGAAAGTGTTACACCCCTGGTTTATGATACTGCCAATCACATCAAGCCCTCCCCGCAGTTTAATGGTACCAACTGGGAATTTACCCTGCCTCCTTCGGCTGAAAATCATTATCTGATTATTCAGCAGGCCTATGATGCTCCGGGATATATCAAACAAGCCAACACAACACTCCCATCAACAACCAATAGGAATTACATCATCATAACCCACCCCAATTTTGAAAATGGAGCCAACAACTATGCTGCTTATCGCAATGCGGCGGTGATTACCACAGATGTGCTCTATAACCACTTTGCCTGGGGCCTCGAAAAACATCCTTTGGCCATCAGAAATTATTTGAAATACTACCACAGTTCAACCGATACATTGCCACAGTACGTGTTGCTGATAGGAAAAGCGCGTAGTATTAATCTAAGCCGGAAAAATACAACAAATCATGCTTTTAACTTTGTTCCCACAATGGGTTATCCTGCCTCTGATAATCTCATGGCTACGCATATTACAAAAAACAGCTACAAAACAGAGGTTGCCATAAGTCGCCTTGCCGTGCAATCGAACCAGGAGATCAACAATTATCTCGATAAGGTTCAGGCCCTGGAAAATCAGCCTCCTGCTCAGTGGATGAAAAATGTGATTCACTTCGGAGGGGGAAACAACGAGACCGAACAAACCACTTTTGCCAATTATCTCGACAACTTTAAAAACATTATTGAAGATACCCTGATGGGAGCCCGTGTTTCCACTTTTTTAAAAAACAGCTCCGACCCCATACAAATTACCAGCTCCGATAGCATAAAAAGTTTAATCAATAACGGATCATCGCTGCTCACATTTTTCGGGCATGGCTATTCTGATGGTTTCGACCAGGATATTGATGAACCCTCGGCATATAATAACCTGGGGAAATATCCCATGATGCTGGCCAATTCATGCTATTCAGGCAACATTCACACACAATACACAGGCAGTGCCAGCGAAAAGTGGGTGCTCATTCCCAATAAAGGGGCCATTGCATTTCTGGCATCGGTTTTTCAAGGGTACCCCAGCTTGCTTAACGATTTTTCAGGCAATTTTTATAAAAATTTAGCCGTAAACAATTATACCCAGGGATTAGGTATGGCTGTAAAAATGGCCATCGCGCAACAAGTTGAGTCGTCTTCCTCTCTGTTGGGAATTGGTACCGCACTAAACTTTACCCTTCATGGAGACCCGGCTGTGGTATTAAACCAATACAACGAGCCGGATATTGTATTACAAAACAACCTGGCAGAAGTACAGCCTGCGCAGGTTTCCACGGTCATCGATTCCTTTGCCGTAAAATTTATTGCCACAAACATTGGCAAAACCATCACAGGTGAAATTAATTACCAGGTAGAGCATACCCTTACCGATGGCACAGATTCAATATTTACCATTAGCAGAGATGGAATATTTTTTCAGGATACCATCACCACATATCTGCAAATAAACCGTCAAAATGGAGCCGGACTCAATATTATACGCATCACCGCCGATTATCTCAATATCTATCCCGAACTGGACGAATTTAATAATTCGCTTGAGATTCCGGTGAATGTAAAATCCACGAGCCTTTTTCCTGTTTATCCTTATCCCTTTGCTATAAATGCCCGCGATTCAGTGGTGCTCCGGGCATCTACAGGCGATCCCTTCATAAATGAGGTCTATGCTAAGATTGAAATTGATACTACATCGGAATTCAATTCCCCTTTTAAGAGGACAATAGAAAAATACTTTTCAGGTGGTGTGATTGAATGGAACCCACAAATTGCAGCCACGGAGGGACAAACATATTTTTGGCGCACAGGCACCAGAGATGAGAACGATCAGTTCGAATGGGTTCAGAAATCATTCACTGCCAGACCGAACGAGCAAGGTTGGACGCAGGAGAAGCATGATCAACTGATAGAAAATGATTTACAGTTTATTGTTCCGACAAGCAATGGATTTACATTTCAGGAGGCTTCCAATGAACTTTTTGTTCAAAACATTGGGTCACCCAGCAATGCTGAATTAGGTGACATATATTTCAACCTGAATAACGCAAGAACAAGTGGGGCTTGCGGTGCTGGTAATTTCATAGTACTGGCCATAATAGATTCTACCGAGTTTCAGGCCTGGCCGGCAGATCATGGCGACTACGGTCACATCAATTATCCGCAATGCTATAGCCATACTTACCCACATACCCAGTTCGTATTTTATAGCAATGAAACGGCACTTGATAATGTGACTGAGCTCATAAATAACATAGTCCCTGACGGACACTTTGTGTTAATGTATACCATTTCAAACGGGAACTTTGAAAACTGGGAAAATCGCCATTTCGAAGCCTTTGAAAACATGGGAGCCACAATCATACGGGGTGTGCCCAATAATTATCCCTATATCTTCTTCGGTCAAAAAGGCCTGCCTGGTAAAGCACAGGAAATAGCCGGTGACGATCCCGACGATGTTATTACGCTTACTGTTGACCTGAAAGACAATTTTGACTATGGCAATATAATTACCAATTGGATTGGCCCGGCCAACAGTTGGAATAATATCAGCTGGAAATACGATGCAAATAACATTGAGCCAGAAGATAGCATCCATATCGATGTTTTAAGTAAAAATGAAAGTACAAAAACAGATCATGTGCTTTTTGGTAATATCTCGCATACATCAACACCTTTCGACCTGTCGACGGTTAATGCCAATGAGCATCCCTATTTAAAATTGCGTTTTTATACGCGCGACGTGCAGAACAAGACTCCGGCCTATCCGACCAGTATTACACTGAAATATGAACCTAAAAGCGACATTGCTATTTCTCCCGGCGACCACTTCCATTTCCCGAAAGACAGTGTTCAGGAAGGCGATCAGATTGCACTTTCACTGGCATACAGAAATATTTCTGATATTTCTTCTCCTGCAACAGCAATAAATTATAGAATCACCAACAACACAAATGAAACCGTGGCTGCTCAAACAAATACCATATCAGCACTTGAAAAAAACACAACAACCAATGATACAGTAAAATTTGAAACCAATGGTTTCAACGGCTATCACACCTTATGGGTTGAATACCAACAAAACAGCGCGGAAGATTTCTTTGGTTTTAATAACATAGGCAGTCTGCCATTTTTTGTGTATGGTGATGAAACAAACCCGCTGCTTGATGTAACATTTGATGGCCGGCACATCATGAACGGTGAAATAGTTAGTGCGCAGCCCACAATAAAAATTCAGCTTACCGATGAAAACCCGTATTTATCGCTGTCAGACACCTCTCTATTTGCGTTGTACCTGAAAAGAGAAGGCGACGAAGAAAAACGTATTTATTTAGGCCCTGGTATAGCCAATGGTACCATTATTTGGGAACCTGAAAGCAACGACAGAAAAGCTTCAATAACTTACATGCCCGAATTTGAAAAAAACGGCGTTTATCAGCTCAGGGTTCAGGCCCGAGATGCATCCGATAATTTATCCGGCATAAATGATTACCAGATAGAGTTTCAAATTATCAACGAAAGTACCATAACGAACATTTTCAACTACCCAAACCCCTTTAGCACCAGCACAAGATTTGTATTTACGCTTACAGGAAATCAGATCCCCGATGAGTTTAATATCGATATTTACACCATCTCCGGTAAGCTTGTTCGCCGCATTGAAATGAGCGAACTGGGCCCAGTTTACGTTGGAAAAAACATCACTGAATTTGCCTGGGACGGGACTGATGAATACGGCGACCGCCTGGCCAATGGTGTCTATCTTTACAAAGTAACCATACGGATAAACGGTGAAAAAATCGACTTAAGAAACACCGGAACAGACGAATTTTTCAAAAAAGGGTGGGGTAAAATGTACCTCATGCGCTAAACATCTCTGCAAACTATTAGTTTAACTAATAAATTAAAGTAAACAATATTATGAAGAGGTATAGTTTAGTAATTTTTGCAATCGTTTTAGCTTCATTTACGTTGAATGCGCAGCAATATAAAACAGGTTTAGGATTAAGAGGTGGATTGGCCAATGGAATAACAGTTAAGCATTTTATTGGCGAAAAAGCCGCCTTAGAAGGAATTGTTACGAGCCGCTGGGCAGGATTTGGTGTAACCGGCCTTTATGAAATGCACTATCCGGCCTTTGATACACAAGGTTTTTACTGGTACTGGGGTGGGGGCGGTCACCTCGGTGTTTGGAGTGGTAACGATGCTGTTTGGGCCGATGATGACAAATCATACACAGTAATTGGCGCAGATGGAATTCTTGGATTAGAATACAATTTCAGTGAAGTACCACTAAATATAAGCTTAGACTGGAAACCTGCAATAAATTTTGTGGGTCATTCCGGTTTTTGGTTTGATGGCGGTGGACTGAGTATACGCTATCTTTTCCGATAAATCAGAATAGTTTTTCAACACTCAATTTATAAAATTTTTCGGTCCCGGTTCAGATAACACAGGTGTGTTTTAGAATCGGGATCGTTTTTTTGTACCTGCATTCGATAGGTATTTTCCGGTTTATAGCCATAAAAAAAGCCTGTCTATCCTAAGATAAACAGGCTTTTAAAAGTTGGCGGCGATCACGCCGATTGGCGGACAGGCACTACTCTCCCGCTATCCGCCGGCTGGAGGGCCATCGGCGCGGAGCTCGAACCTGGGAGATGG
>NZ_DATFKB010000064.1:0-10867 GCF_035268865.1 Salinivirga sp.
TTTTCCCGTATACATCTGTACATGCTCAGTTTGCTTATTCTTTGCTTAAGATACGGGGTAAATACGATTCTGAAATACCAGGTGTGTATGCCGGGCAATACAATAATACACTGATGGTTGCGTTGCAAATTTACCTGGGAAAGCGCGATAAGTCTTAGTTTGCTTCATAGTGATTAAATAAAGTTTTGAATTAACTGACGGTTCAAATCAAAAAAAGCTAAAAACCTATAAGAATGAACAAGATTACGATATTAATTTTCTGCGTTTTTGCTTTGGCATCTACTACTGAAGCACAAATAAAATATGGCCTTCGTGGAGGTGTGAGCTCTTCTCAATTGACTTTGGATAAGGCAATTGAAGTCACAACCGCTGATAACCCCGACACCAAACTAAGGATGGAGGCCAAAAGAGCAAAAGTAGGGCTGCACTTTGGGGGAATGCTGCAGGCTACCATCGCAGGCATGTATATACAGCCTGAGCTGCTTATTGTATCTACCGGTGGCGAAGTTGAGGTGACCGAAATAGCTGATGACGGCCAAAAGATAGGATCAACCATTGCCGATCAGCGTTTTATGCGGTTAGATATACCTGTTGTAGCCGGTTGGAAGGTTGGCCCGGCACGTTTTGGGCTAGGGCCCGTGGCTTCTTTTAACCTGAGCGGCAATGACGAATTGCAAAAGATTATCGAAGAACGGGTAGGCGATGGAACAGCAGCTGAAGAAAAACTTACTGCAGCTTCATGGGCGGTGCAGCTTGATGCTGGCTTAAATGTATTGGGTATACTTGCTCTTGATGTGAAATATGAGTTTGGCTTGAGCAAACTTGGCTCAGGGGTGGAGATAGCAGATCAAAACTACAACTTTACACAACGTAATAATCAGCTGATTTTTAGTGTTGGATATCTGTTTTAAACTTAAAACTATATTTTTTAACAGAGGCTGTTTTCAATAGAAGACAGCCTTTTGTGTATAAAAAATCCTGTCAGATTATTAAATTTGTCTGTCACAATACATCAAGAGGGCCAAAGGTCCTTTGATAAGCTTATTTAAAACTTTTGCATTATGCAGATAAAACCTGTTAATGATTCGAGACGGGAAACATGTTTTTTAAATGTACCCCGGAAAATATATGCCAACGACCCAAACTGGACCTGTCCGCTCGACGCCGAGATTCGCGATATTTTTATCCCCTCACGCAATAAAAAGCTGGAGTATGGCGAAGCTCAACGTTGGATTTTAACCGATAAGGGTGGGGCGCTGATTGGCCGCATTGCAGCTTTTTACGATAAACGAAGGGCTTTTAAAGAAAAGCCCTATGCAGGAGGTATCGGTTTCTTCGAATGCATAGACGATTATAAAGCGGCGCACATGCTGTTTGATACTGCAAAAGCCTGGCTTGTAGAGCGTGGAATGGAAGCGATGGACGGACCTGTGAATTTTGGCGAAAATTACGTGAACCAGGGATTACTGGTCGATGGTTTTATGCCACAGGCATATGGTATGCCATACAATAAGCCTTATTACAAACAACTTTTCGAAGAATATGGATTTCGCACCTATTTCGAAATGTACTCTTATCATCTTGACCTGACCAAACCATTTCCGGAGCGACAGGTGCAATTTGCCAGGCATATAGCTTCAAAGAATGAATATGCATTTGAGCATTTTAAATTTCAAAACCACGAAAAGTACTTAAAAGATATTGTAAGTATTTACAATGAAGTATGGTCCCATTTTCATGATGATTACATTCCTTTGGAATATGATGAAATAGAAAAAATGATGATAGAGGCTAAACCCATTATACGAGAAGAGTATATTTGGTTTATTTATCATCAGCAGAAGCCCATCGGTATGTTGATTACCTTTCCCGACATTAATCAGATTTTGCGTAAGCTGAATGGGAAACTGGATTTTATTGGCAAATTGAAATTTTTATGGGCAAAAGCTACCACACCTGTTACACGAGCCCGGTTATTGATTGCTGGAGTGTTGCCCGAATATCACAAAACTGGTGTAATAGGAGCCGGATACATGAAACATGTGGACGAGCTGAGGAAGCATGGAATAAAAGAACTTGAAAGCTCATGGATTGGCGATTACAATACGACTGTAAATAGATTATACCGATTACTTGGAGCTAAAAAAGTTAAAACGCATATCACTTACAGGCATCTATTCGATCAGAATGCTACATTTAAGCGCTTTATGTCTGAATAGTTTCCGCACAAGACAGGAGGGCATAAAAACTCTTTCCACTACCAGTTTGTTCTAACTATAAAGACATATGGTTTTGGATATTAGACTGTTATTGATAAACTTGAATTTACGTTAAAGCGGAAATCATCATGCTCAACTACTCAGCAACATATACCGATCAGTATCAACTGACAATGGCAGAAGTTTATTTTCAGAAAAACCGTCATAATAAGAAAGCTGTTTTTGATTACTTTTTCAGGAAACCACCCTTTAATTCAGGGTATACTGTATTTGCCGGATTAGACACTTTGCTTGATATTCTTGAAAATTTCAGGTTTACCCAGGAAGACATTGATTTTTTATACAAACAAAAGCTTAACGATTCTTTTCTCGATTTTTTAAAGCAATACCGTTTTTCGGGCGATGTATACAGTGCAAAAGAAGGCGAAATTGTTTTTCCGACTGAGCCGGTACTCACTGTAGAGGCAGAAATGCTGGATGCCCAATTGGTGGAAACACTTTTGCTAAATGTGCTGAATTTTCAGTCGTTAATTGCGACCAAGGCGGCTCGTATGCGACAGGTTGCCGGTGACCGCGGCCTAATAGATTTTGGTTTGAGGCGGGCACAAAGTGCCGGAGCCTATCATGCAGCAAGGGCTGCTATTATAGGAGGTTTTAATGCCACAAGTAATGTAGTGGCAGGTAAAGATTTTGGCATTGCTGTTTCCGGAACCATGGCACACTCGCTTATTCAAAGTTATGAGGATGAATTAACGGCTTTTCGCCATTTTGCTGAGATCAGGCCCCATGATTGCGTACTGTTGGTCGATACTTACAATACACTGAAAAGCGGCCTGCCAAATACTATAAAGGTGGCCAAAGAGATGGAAGCACGGGGACAACAGCTAAAGGGTATACGCCTCGATAGCGGAGATTTGGCATTTTTATCACGCAAAGCACGAAAAATGCTCGATGATGCCGGATTGCAATATGTAAAAATAGCCGCCTCCAATCAGCTTGATGAGTGCCTCATTAAAAGTTTAAACGAACAGGGTGCACAAATAGACCTTTTCGGAGTTGGTACAAGCCTGGTTACCGGCCAGCCAGACAGTGCGCTCGATGGCGTGTTTAAACTTGCTGCATACGATGATGCACCACGTATTAAAATATCAGAATCAACAGCCAAAATTACTTTGCCCGGCCAGAAACAGGTTTATCGCATGACAGGGGAAAATGGAGTGTTTGTTGGGGCCGATGCAGTATGTATGAAAACAGATGACGCATTGGAAAAAATGTATCATCCTTTCGATAAATTAAAATCAATGAATGTGAAGGATTTTAATAAAGAGCCATTACTACATAAGGTTATGAGTGCCGGAAAACGTCTTCAAAAACAGCAGCCGCTGACTTCGATTCAGCAATATGCAAGTAACAGAATTGGGCAGCTTCCCGCCGAATATAAAAGATTCGAAAACCCGCACATATACAAAGTCGGATTAAGCGAAAAACTTAATAGCCTGAGAAATGACCTGATTCACGAACATTTGGATAATCTATAAAATCACGGAGCTATGAAGACCTTAATAATTGTTGATACTCAATACGATTTTATGCCCGGAGGCGCACTTGCAGTAAAAGAGGGCGATGCTATTGTGCCTGTCATTAACCAGTTGATGCCGGGTTTTGATTTAGTGGTAGCCACACAGGACTGGCATCCGGCCAATCACAAGAGCTTCGCCTCAAATCATGAGGGTAAAGAAACGTTTGACAAAATCGATTTACATGGTACGGAACAGGTGCTTTGGCCCGACCACTGCGTGCAGGAATCACAAGGAGCAGAGCTACATCGTGATTTGAATGATGAGGCCATTACAGCCATTTTCCGCAAAGGAATGAACCCGGAGATAGATAGCTACAGTGCTTTTTATGACAATAGTAAACAAAGCCCTACAGGGCTGGCCGGTTATCTGCGCGAAAAAGGAGCTGGTGACTTATATTTTTGTGGGCTGGCTGCAGATATTTGTGTTTACTTTACGCTCACCGATGCTTTGAAAGAGGGCTTTAAAGTAACCCTTATTGATGATGCCACGCGGCCACTTGATAAGGACGAATACGAAAAACAGAAGAAAAAGTTGACCGGTGAGGGTGTTAGAGTAATTAAAAGTAAGGATTTGAATTCGTAGTTAAAATTAAATTCAGACATAGAAAGAGGGGGCTGTGAATTTTCACAACCCCCTTTTTATTAATATTTAGATTGCTTTTATGCATTTCTGGCAATCATTTTATGTGCTTTTTTGCGTTCCTTGCGTACCCTGGCTACATACCACATAAAGTACATAGCAGGAACTACAACCAGAGTTAGGAATGTAGCGAATGCCAATCCAAAAATGATGGTCCAGGCGAGTGGACCCCAGAATACGGCGCTCATACCTCCAAAGAAAATATTTGGGTCAAGGTTTTCGAACAACGAAGCAAAGTCGATATTCATGCCAATGGCCAGTGGCAGCAACCCAAAAATTGTAGAAGCTGCTGTAAGCAATACGGGAGTCAGACGTACACGACCTGCCTCAATAATTTTTTCACGTACTTTGGCTTCTTTTGGATTACTGTCAATCGATACATCGGCGTAATCAATGAGAATAATGGCATTTTTAACCACAATACCAGCCACAGCAATAATTCCCATTCCCGTGAGAATTACGGAAATATCAATATTGAAAACTATGAATCCGAGCAGTACACCAATGATACTGAAAAGCACCTGTACCAGAATTATCAGAGGTTTTGTAATAGAATTAAACTGAGTAACCAGAATTATAAAAATTAATCCAACTGCAAGAAACAGTGCTAAACTCAGGAATGATGCACTTTCCTGCTGATCTTCCTGCTCACCGGTAAATTCCCAACTGTAGCCATCCGGCATTTCATAATTTTCCAGAGAGTTGCGTAATTGTTGTACTATTTCGTTGGCATTGTAACCATCAAGTATGTTAGATGAGAGCGTAATAACCCGTTCGTAATCTTTGCGAATGATACCACCATACGAAGACTCATATTTTACATCGACCACTGCGGATATGGGCACATTATTGACCTTTCTGCCATTGGCGGCTGGCACTATAAGTGTTTGGTCCATAAGCGCCTGAATATCGTCGCGGTATGTTTTGTTGAGCCGCACCATTATGGGGTATTCATCTTCGCCTTCACGGAACTTTGACACTTCACTACCATAGATTGCTGTACGCAGGGTAGACCCTATATAGGCTGTACTCAGACCCAATTCACGGGCTTTACGGCGGTTAATGTTAACCAGAATTTCCGGTTTACTTACCTCCATGTCAGATTTTAGCTCTTCAATACCCTCAATTTTAAGTGTATCAACAATGTAGCTTTGTATATTTTCTGATAATTGAACAAGTTTATCTATGTCTTCTCCAGCAATTTCCAGGTTAATGGGTTTACCGGTGGGAGGCCCCATATCTTCTACATCTACAATGATTTCTGCTCCGGGAATTCCTTCCAGTGCTTTGCGGAATTGATTGACATAAATTTCTGTGTGTGGGCCCGTGCGATCTTCGTAATCGACAAAACCTACGGTCACTTTGGCCAGTTTAGCCTGTGTGGTACGTTCAAACACATCCTGTCCGGCATTTGTGGCTACGTTAGAAATTACGTAATCCACATCAGGGTTGTCTTCGCCTAATGTTTCCATTACGCGGTTTTCAATGATATTTGTAACACTGTCGGTTTGTTCAATATCGGTGCCTGAGGGCATCGACAGATAAACCATGACTTTATCCGGATCTTTGTTTTCCGGGAATAGTACCACTTTGGGCCCAAATTGTCTGGTGAGGAAAATGGTGATGAATAATAAGGCAACTGTTGATGCCACAATTATATAAGCTCCGCGACCTTTCAGCAAGTAACGCAACGTGG
Organism: Salinivirga sp.; assembly: GCF_035268865.1. GTDB lineage: Bacteria > Bacteroidota > Bacteroidia > Bacteroidales > Salinivirgaceae > Salinivirga. The sequence goes on from NZ_DATFKB010000064.1 coordinate 6,135, forward strand.
ATTGATAACTGCGCATCATTCTCGGAATTACCCGTTTCTGAAACTTATCAATAAGGCCTTCAAGTATATAGCGTACCAATAAAAACAACAATACTGCGGCAATAATCAGGTTGGCAATCATTGGCCAGCCAACTAAGTGCAATAATATTCCTGCACCTGCTCCAATGGCGGTAAATATGATGTTTTTCTTATGATTAATTTTCTTTTCCTGGTCGCCACGGTAGCGCATAAATGTAACAGCAAATACAGGATTCATGGTGTAGGCCACAAGCATTGAGGCTGCCAGGGTAATGATTATGGTTACGGGAATGTACATCATGAACTGGCCCATGATACCGGTCCAGAAAATGAGCGGGAAAAATGGTGCCATAGTGGTTAGCGTACCAGAAAAAACAGGAATGGCGACTTCTCCCACACCGCGTTTTACGGCTGGTGCAATGGGCAGGTTAGGCGTAAACATGTAGTGCCTGTATATATTTTCAACTACCACAATGGAGTTGTCTACTACAATACCCAAAACCAGTATTAGCGCCATGAGCACAACCATGTTGAGGGTAAAGTCGGCTACGGGCAGGAATATGAATGCCACAAGCATCGATAGCGGGATGGCAACGGCCACAAAAAGGGCATTGTCAACTCCCATAAAGAACATGAGTACGACTACAACTACCAAAAATCCAAGAATAATGGTATTGAACAGGTTGCTCACATTATTGCGTGTCATATCACTTTGGTCGCCTGTGGGTGTAATTTCGAGGTTTTGAGGAGCCCTCTCTTCAAAATCGGCCAACATTACTTTGATTTTATCAATGGCCCGGATGAGGTTTTTACCCGATTTTTTAATCACGTTCAGTGTAATAACGTCATCCTGGTTAAGGCGGGCATAGTCTTCTCTGTCCTCAAAACCATCTACAACAGATGCCACATCTTTTAGGAACAAACCATCGCGTAGTACGATATTTTCGATTTCTTTTACATCCTGAAATTCACCTATGACGCGCATTGTGCGTTCCATGCCTCCAACATCAATTTGTCCACCGGAGATGGTCATGTTTTCCTGCGCCACAGCTTCTCCAATGGTTTGGAATGTAACACCGGCTGCCTGCATTTTGTAGAGGTCTACATTAATTTGAATTTCACGGTTCAAAGCTCCTACAATATCAACACGGGTTATTTCTTCAAGTCCTTCAATATCGTCTTGCAGCTCTTCGGCCAGGTCTTTAATGCGCACTAAACTCAGGTCACCTGATAGGTTTATGTTCAGTATGGGGAATTCTGATAAATCAATTTCGGTAACTTCAGGGTCATCAAGCAGGTTATCGGGCAAATCTGGTTTGGCTTTGTCTACAGCATCTTTCACATCCTGACTTGCTTTTTGCTGGTCCACATTGGTTTCAAATTCAATTACGACCAGAGAAACATCCTGCAGTGATTTACTGGTCAGGTTTTTTATTCCATTGATACTTTTGAGTTGTTTTTCAAGTGGTCGTGTAACCAGGTTTTCCATATCGGAGGGTGAGGTACCCGGATAAATGGTGTTTACCATGAAATAGGGGAACACCACTTCGGGAAACTGCTCTTTTGGCGTACTTTGATAGGCCCAGATTCCCGATATGATCATCAGTACCGTGAAAAAGTACACGGTAATGCGATTATCAACGGCAAAATTGGTGAGTTTAAAACTTCTATTACTCATAATTAACGGTTTAAGGGTTTATTGTTCAAGGGTAATTACCTGGTCGTTGGCCACATCCTGGTAGCCGGCAGTTATGATATGGTCACCGGCATTTACACCGCTTACTATTTCGGCCTGTCCTTTATAGTTTTTGTTTACTTCAACTGAGCGGCGTTCTGCAATCCATTTATCACCCTGTTTTTTGGCTACGAAAAGAAATTCACCCTTATTATCGGTTTGTACCACATTTACTGGCACAGTAATGGCATTGCGGTTAGTGTAATCATTTACTATAACTACAGCGAGCATGTTTGGGGAAATATCGAGTTTGTGTGGTGGACGAATATCGATACCAAACGTGCGGTTGCCGGCATCGATGGCCCGGGCAACTGCAAAAATGGGGCGCTTAAAATCCGCATTCAGGGCAGGAATAGTTACAATTGCTGTGTCGCCTTTGCTTACCTGGCCAAAATAGGCTTCAGAAAGGTTGGCTTTAATTTTTAGTTTGCCTGTTCCTACAACGCGAATTCCTGATTTACCTGCTGCTGCCATTTCACCTTCTTTGATTATTATTTCATCGACCATTCCGTTTATTGGAGATTCTATGCGTGTCATCTCCAGTTGTTTTTGCAGTACTTTTAACTGCTTTTCAGCCGATTCTTTGTTGGTTTTGGCCTGCAGGTACTCTATTTCAGAACCGATCTCTTTTTCCCACAGGCGCTTTTGTCTTTCATAAACTGTGGTGGCGAGTTCAAGGTTGGTTTCGAGCTGACCAATTTGCCGCTCAATAATGTCATCATCTATTTTGGCCATTAATTGACCTTTTTTTACCATCTGGCCCTCTTTTACGAGCACATTGGTTACAATTCCGGGTTGCTCTGCCGGTACAAAGATGTTATTGTCGCTTTCTACACTTCCTTTAACTTCAACAAAATGGCGGAAAACTATTGGTTTTACCTGTTGAGTTGTCACATATGTTTTGTTCACATGCTTCTTTAAATCACCACTTTGTGTTAACTCTTTTTCAAGTTTAGTGATTTGGGCATTGAGTTGATCTCTTTCAGCTTTCAGTTCTTTCAGCTGTGTGTTTTTATCTTTTGTACATGCCGTTGCAGCCAGCACAATTGTTGTCAGAATGATTATTACTTTGTTCATCGCTGTAAATATTTTATTGTGGTTTTAAGGTTAATTTTCAATAGGTTGATATTGGTACGAGAGTTTATCGAGGCTTGCTTTAGCTTCAATTAATTTCATGATGGACTGGAAATAATTGCTTTGTGCCTGCAGATATTGATTCTGTGCCTGCGATAGGTCGAAACTGGTCGAAACGCCCTCTTTGTATTTAACCTGGGTCTTTTCATAAATACGTTTGGCCAGATCCATGTTCGATTTATTATTGCCATAAGTGTTTAGTGCTGTCAAATATTGATTGAGGGTGTTTCTGTATTGTATTTTCAGCCCGTTGGCAGCATTGGCTTTATCGTGCCGGGTTTGTTCCAGCTCAATTTCCCTTTGTTTAAGTTTCGACATGCGACCCCAGCTTGTAAAAATGGGTATCTCTACATTGACTCCCACCACGTCGGGCGGTTGCAGGTTAAATGCTTTGTCGTTAAAGTTTTCCTGATGGTTGTAAAATGCAGCGACTGTGGGTAGAAATTCAGCTTTTACATTTTTTACATCGAGCTCTTTCAACTTTTCCTGGGTATCGAGTAATTGATAGTTGATGTTTTGGGTTACATCGAAGTCGAATCCTTTGGCAGTGGTTACATTGTTTTGCGACATTACCGTTTCCAGGTCGTCAGCTAGCTGTAGCGGGTGTTCCAGATCCATGCCCAACGAGAGCTTAAGCATCTCTTTGGCTATTTTTGTCTGTAATTTGAGATTTTTCTTGTTGGTTTCAATGGTTGCCGCCGTGAGACGCAATTGGTCCACATCGGTGTTTTCTACAAAACCCTCTTCATACATCGCCTCCATTTCCTTAATACTTTCCTCTGTGGTTTTTAAAATTTCATCAAGCACCTGCATACTCTCTTTGGCAATTAAAACTCCGGCATATGCATTGGTAACGGTCTCTCTTAAATCTACAATTGATTGTTGCTCCATGTATTTGGACAATTGTTTGTAGGTTTTGGAGGCTTGCAAACCTACAATATAAGAGCCGTTAAAAATGAGCTGCGAAACCGAAACATCGAGTGTAGCTGTTGTACGGAGATCGTCGGTCGATGTGGTTTCTCCTCCTCCATCAGATGGCCCTTGCGGAACAGCATTTGGATCCAGCAGTCCGGCCTCCACCAGAGCTGTTGAATTAGTACCGATGGCCTGGTATATTGGTTCAAACATATCGCCCAGGCTGGAGAATTGTTCCAACGCATCGGGAACGGTAAGCATATAGGAATAAGCACCCGAGGCCGATACCTGGGGCAGGCCTATGGCAGTGGTTTCCCATACTTTCTTCTTGGCTTTCAGCACTTCAAGTTCAGCTTTTTGCACATCGTGGTTGTGCTCCAGCGCATAATTTATCGCTTGCTGGAGCGACATTACACTGTCGGTAGCCTGAGATGTTTCATTTTGAGCCCATCCCAAAGCAGAAAACAGCATAATGACTGGTAAAACAATTAATTTTCTCATGGTTTAAGGTTATTTAAATTGGTAATCTTTTTTTCGTTTTTCGTAATATTCAATGCCTTTTTGATTGGCTATGCCCCGCACATGGTTTTCGAACATAGTTTCAAAAATCAATTCAAAGGTGATATTGTTTTTACTAAAGAAATCAGGATCGTGCATATCTTCAATTTTATTGATATACAAAGTGGCCACTACTTCTGGATTTATCTCTTTACGGTAAAGCCCTTGCTCCATGCCTTGCTGCAGATTTTGATAAACTGCATCATAAGCAAATTTTTGGGATTGCTCCATATGCTTTCGAAATATTTCCGGGTAATACTTTTGCAGATCAAACGTCACTGCCGGCGTAAAGAGCTCCATTTCTTCATTAATCAACTGGCTCATTTCCAGCAAAGCATCGATGGCATTAGTGCCTTTTTCTGCTACCATATTA
>NZ_DATFKB010000065.1:0-14263 GCF_035268865.1 Salinivirga sp.
CCGTCTCGGTGTAAAACACAGGCGCATAATCTATTATCAAACTATTATGGTTATAATCAATTTCAGGTACAAAATCGTTGGTTTGTTGTTCGAAAATGCGCATCGCCGAGCCTTTGTAGGTATAGTTGCCCTTAAAAATAATCGAGTCGGGACCTATAGTTACAGTTCTTATGCGGGGCCGGAACTGTTGATTAAAGTTCTGCTCCATGTTAAGCGGAAAAATATAAACAGCATCGGGCGTACAAACATTAATAATCTTGTGGTCGGCATCGTATAAAATATTTGCAATCTCTTTACGAATACGGCTAAATGGGCCTGTATCGAAACGTCTGGTTTTCTTTCCCAAGTATAAAAACCCGGGTTTCCTGCTATCTACAATATAAGTTGTGTCATTAACGGGTATTATTAGACCTATCTCCGCTGGTGAAGGTCCTAACACCGGATTGAAAATGGTGTCATAAACAAAGGTTATGTCATCGGGATCTTCAGCAATAAAATTAGACGGGCGGTATAAACCGCTGGTTGTAGCAATAGCAAGTTCGTCCTGAATGATATATGGCACAACATTGTTTTTATTTTCGGGTAATCCGTGTGTTGAATCGTATTTTACAAGATTGTAATTTTTCAGATTTTGTTCAGAGACGGTCAACATTTGCAGCCCCTCTGTATGGGTTCCGAGCCAAATCCTGTCGGGCTGTGTTTCTACCATTTGAAGTATTCTGCTGCTTACATCCTCTATTTCATAAAAGTTTTTAAAACTAATATTACCAGAGCTATGCATCTGATAATTGGCAATGGCCATTCCCTGACGCAGGCCAATTAATACTTTATTCTTAAAAAGCTTGCTCTCTTTAGTAGTAAACACAAACCGATCTTTAAGCACCTGGCGCACTTCACTACCTCTGATTTGATATACACCTTTTGAAGTATTGACAAACAACTGTCCATTAATTTTTGAAAAACTCCAGCAACTCTCCTTAACTTGTTTAATGGCCCTGAGATTATGTTCATTTTTAACACTACCAAATTCATAAGGAGGTAAATAAAATAAACCTTTCAAGGTGCTTATGTAGGTATTCCCCTCATATTGAACAACGCTGGTTACATATCCATCCAGGCCCTGATTTTCATTATACAAATGAACCGGATAACCTGTAAAAACCTGTGCAATACCATTGGCTCCCAGTACCCATAAATTATCAAACTTATCGGCGTAAAGGCCGTAAATACTGCCGGTTTGTAATCCGCGGGATTTATCAATAATGCGCAACAAATCGCCCTCATTATTAACAATGGCAAGGCCACCCCGTATGGTACCCAGGGCAATGCGGTTTTCATCGATACGCTCAGCTGTATAAACCTCATTCACTTCAATATACGACCTCAGGACGTCTGGAATATTTAATGACGATATGTTATTATTTTTTGTATTCAGCAGCAAAATACCATCGTACTGGGTAATGAGCCACAAATGCGTTTTATCTCTTTTTATTATATTAACAATGCCTGATTTCCTTTCAGCAAACTGCTCTGTATTCGGGATTATGGATACATGTCCATTTTTAATTTTCCCCAGCCCTTTATCAGCATCGACAAACCATAAAATATCATCAATATTGAATGCAAATAATGGAGCTACGCTGTTTGGAACGATACTGACCCGGCCATCGTAATATCTGAATATTTTTTTTGCTGAGGCAAAATATACGCCATGTGAAGTACAATGTGTTCTCCACAAATCGCGCATTTTTTGCAACGAATCGGGTAGGTTTTTGCTTAAAGATTCATAGCGGTAACCGCCCACAGAATCTGGCAGAAAAACGCCAAATTCATTATACGATCCCGCATAAACCAAATTATTAGAATCGACGTCAAGCGACCTGAAAATACTTTTATTACGAGCCTGATATTTAACCCATTCAGCACCATCGTAAACCATTAAATGTTTATTGGAACCGAAAAACATTATACCCCGCTCATCAGAGGTAGCACTCCATACCTGTGAACTTGATCCGTAATCTTCATTGGTATAGTGCCGTATAAGGTAACCTCCACTGTAATTATACGGATGACTTTTCTGGGCCTGAGCCACTGTTGCAAGAGTAATAATGAACAATACAACCAGAAATAAAAAGGACTTTACCCCAGGCTTAACAATATCTTTCCAGGCTAAAAACGACTTAGACATTAGTTCAATATTAACAGATCGCACTTCATGACAAGGCAACAATACTAGACTCATGCAATGAAACGTCATAAAAACATGCGAATTATCTGGTTTTAGTTGTGTTTTAAATATAACTTTTTTTTTGATAAAAAAACATAAAAAAAGTACATAAAGTTATGTTTCACGACACTATACGACCTAAAGCTCAGCAGCAATAAAAATCTTAATCAAATGGCAGCATAAATTGTATATTTGTAAAACTGGCATAAAATTAGTATTTTATTATCTTAAATCAGACCATGCTTAAAGTAAAATTCTTTCATACACCCAGGAACAAAAAGTTCAATTACAGCCCCCTTTATTACGACCCTGAAGAGGAGGAGCGCAAAAAACGCATCGAGAAAATTACCGGGAAAAGCGCACCAGGCGAATCGATTAAACATGAATTCACACGCAGACGCAAACAGCAAAAGAAAAGCGGAAGGGTATCCAATACAAGGGCGTTTATTATCATAGTCATACTTTTGTTAATTGCCTATTACCTTATATTTGATCATATTCCTTTTATTAATTAAGCAGCCCTTGCTTTTCCGAAGGACTCTTTCACGTTTAGTGCGGTATTTTTTTAATATTATTTACTTTTGCCCCAAAGCCAGATAAGTTCGATTGAATTATGGGAAATCAGATACATCAATTACCTGATCATATTGCAAACCAAATTGCTGCCGGAGAAGTCATACAGCGACCGGCCTCTGTTGTAAAAGAGCTTGTAGAAAATGCTGTAGACGCCAGTGCCACTAAAATTACAGTAAAAATAAAAGATGCCGGCAAAACACTCATACAGGTTATAGATAACGGTAAAGGCATGTCAGAAACCGATGCCCGGATGGCTTTTGAGCGACACGCCACCAGCAAAATAGCAGAAGCCAAAGACCTTTTTCATCTCACAACAATGGGATTCAGAGGCGAGGCGCTTGCATCCATAGCAGCCATTACAAACTTAACCTTAAAAACACGCACTCATGAGGAGGAACTGGGAACTGAATTACAGCTCAGTGGTTCGCAGGTAACAACCCAGGAGCCCGTGCAGTGCCCGGCAGGTTGCAACTTCCAAATCAAAAACCTGTTTTTTAATGTTCCGGCGCGAAGGAAATTCCTTAAAAAAGACACAACAGAATTCAAACATATCAGTGAGGAGTTTATAAGGGTGGCATTAACGCACCCGGAGATTGAGTTTGAACTCATTCATAACGATCAGGTTACATACAACCTACCCGCAACCAATCTTAAGCAGCGCATTATAAATATTTTCGGTAAAACTTACAACGATAAATTAATACCCATAGAAACCCAAACCACACTTGGTCATATACATGGTTTTATAGGTAAAACGGAACTGGCAAAAAAAAGCCCGGGGGAACAGTATTTCTTTGCAAACAACCGTTTCATGCGCCACCCCTATTTTTATAAAGCTGTGATGCTTGCCTTTGAGCCGCTATTACAAAAAGGGCAATACCCGGTATTTTTCATTTATTTTGATGTCGATCCTGACACAATAGATGTGAACATACACCCCACAAAAACAGAGATTAAATTTGAAAACGAGAAAGCACTTTGGCAGATATTGCAGGCAGCCGCAAAAGAAGCAATCGGGAAGCACAACCTTACACCTTCCATTGATTTTGACATGGAAAACAGCATCGAAATTCCGGTGGCAAGCAATCAGCCTGAACCCGCTTCAGCGCCTGAAATCAAAGTCAACCCCGGATACAACCCATTTGAAAAGGAGCAAAGCTACCAGCGCCACGACAGTTTTAAACAATACGAAAGAAAAAACCCCCAGGAAAACTGGGAGACGCTTTACCAGGATTTTGACAGGCAGGACAGTGAATTAGAATTGAGATTCAAACGAGAAACAGACCTGGATACAAACACACAAACTGACAATTTTTCATCTGTACGTTTTTTCCAGCTCAAACAAAAATATATTTTATCGCATGTTAAATCAGGTGTAATGCTCATAGACCAAAAAAGAGCCTATGAACGCATCATATTCGAGCAATTACAGCAAAACCTGAATTTAGAAAAATCGTCCACACAGCCTTCACTTTTCCCGGACGAATTTAATCCAAATCCCCTCGCAGCCGACACCCTCAGGGAAATCATACCCGAATTGGCAAAACTGGGATTCCAGATAGAGGAACAAAACGACCTGTTTTTGATTAAAGGCGTACCCGGAGAGCTTACAGACCTCCAGCCGGGCCAGCTACTTGAGCATTTACTGGCAAGCCTCGACGAAGCCAATCCGGACATACATGAGAGTCTCACATCACTTATTGCTTCAAAACTGGCACAGATTTCGTCCATGAACCATCATAAAGCTTTAAGTCAGGAAGAAATGGAACATTTGACAGAAAGTTTGTTTCTCTGTCAGATGCCTAATTATACTCCAGAGGGTAAACCCGTATTGCGGATTTTCACTTTGGAAGAAATTGATAAACTATTGACAAACTAAATAATACGATATGCGAGGATACGGACAACCGGGATTCGGAGGAACTCCACCGATAATAAAAAACCTGTTAATCATTAATGTTTTATTTTTCCTTGGCACAGAGTTACTAACCAGCATTGACCTGGTAAAGTACCTGGCACTTTATTATCCGGAGTCACCTCACTTCAGACCCTATCAGTTCATCACGCACATGTTCATGCACGGAGGTCTCACACACCTGTTTTTCAATATGTTTGCACTATGGATGTTTGGTCGTGTACTTGAAGGCGTATGGGGTTCAAAACGTTTCCTTATTTATTATTTTGTCACAGGACTCGGCGCAGCCGCCCTGCACCTGTTTGTCAATTACCTCACCATTGACGACATGAAAGCTGCAGCTATAGCCTTTCAAAACACACCCTCGCCGGAAGCTTTTCAGGCTTTTGTAAAAGATAATTTATCGCGGCCATCTGATTATGTACTAAACCTTGTCAATCATTATTTTGATAATCCATCGAACCCGAATGTAGCCGCCCAGGCAGGCTCAGTGGTTAATGAGGTTGTGAAACACAACATAAATGTACCCACCATCGGTGCTTCAGGCGCAGTATTCGGAGTGCTGCTGGCTTTTGGTATGTTATTTCCCAATACGCAACTCATGTTGCTGTTTCCACCCATACCCATCAAAGCCAAATGGCTCGTCATTGGTTATGGTATATTGGAATTGTTCCTGGGTATCTCGAACCAGGGTGGCAATATTGCCCATTTTGCCCACCTCGGCGGTATGATTTTTGGATTTATATTGATTAAATACTGGAACAGCAAAGGCAAAACATTCTATTGATCTGTTCAACCTAAAACCAACATAAAACTATGAATAGAATCTGGGAAGAAATAAAACAGCAATTCAAACAGGGATCGGTACTTACGAGACTGATTATCATAAATCTGGCCGTATTCGTAGCTGTTAATCTCATTCATGTAGGTTTATTTTTGTTCAGCTCCAGCGCTGAAAACGTAGCCCTAACGATGCAGCAGATATTAAACTGGCTGGCCGTTCCCAGTTCAGTAGGCGAACTGACAACACGCCCGTGGACCGTTGTAACCTACATGTTTTTACACAAAGACCTTTTCCATATTCTGTTCAATATGCTCTGGATATATTGGTTTGGCCGCATATTTTTAATGTATCTTGACCAGAAAAAACTACTGGGCGTATACCTTGTTGGCGGATTAAGCGGAGCTTTATTATACATACTGTCATACAATGCTTTTCCGGCTTTTAGTGATTATGTACCCTACAGCATCATGCTTGGTGCATCGGCTGCAGTAATGGCGGTAGTTTTTGCCATATCGTTTTACGTACCGAACTATACACTGAACCTTATTTTTATTGGGCCGGTAAAACTTAAATACATTGCAGCCTTCACCATAATACTGGATTTTTTAATGATTGCTTCCTCCAATGCTGGTGGACATATTTCGCACCTTGGTGGTGCACTATTCGGATATCTGTTTATCACCCAATACAAAAAACAAAAAGATATTACGCGCTGGGCCTGGGGTTTGTTCTATACTGAAAAATCGGGCAGCAAAAAGAAAAAGCGTAACCCGCACATGCACGTGAGCTACAAAAAACCCAAAAACGACATGGAGTACAATGCGCAAAAAGTTGCTGAGCGCAAAGAACTCGATCGTATTTTAGATAAAGTAGCTAAATCGGGATATGAAAGCCTATCGAAAAAAGAAAAAGAAATTCTTTTTAAAATGTCCAACAAACGTTAATACAACGTTAGCAGACTACCGCAAAGAAAAATAATTATCCAATTCTGCTATTTTTGCAGTGAAAGCCAGGAGCCGTGAAAAAAACCTTAACAGTCATATTGCTCGTAATTAACAGTTTATTGGCGGTTGGATTATTACTTTCCTATCTGTCCACGTACATCTCTCCCGATAAAGTGTTCTGGCTGCCATTTTTTGGTATTGCCTATCCCGGCTTTCTTATTTTAAATATCCTGTTCATCATATTCTGGATATGGCGCAAAAAATGGGTATTCCTTATTTCACTTATTGTTGTCGTATTAGGCTTTCAGCATATTTCGAGTATATTCGCTTTTAACTTAAGTCAAAACGATCAGCTGAGTGCGCGGCAACCCATTAAAGTACTCTCTTATAATGTAAGATTATTCGATTTATACAACTGGTCGCATAACGAGGAAACCCGCGATAAGATTTTCAATTATATCATTCACCAAAATGCTGACATCATCTGCTTCCAGGAGTTTTTTAACGATAAAACAGACCAGTTTACGACGCTCGACAGCCTCATAAAATTTCAAAAAGCAAGAGAAGTCCACACAGAATACACGTCTGTAAACAAGGGCATACATCAGTTCGGAATTGCAACATTTTCGCGCTATCCAATTATAAACCAGGGAAGCATCAGGTTTTCAGACACAAAAAACATAACCATTTACAGCGACCTCAAAATACTCGACGACACCATAAGGGTTTACAATAATCACCTGCAATCAAACCGTTTTTCACCTGACGATTACCAGATAATAAACAAAATGGGTAAAAATGAGAACCCGTCATTTTTGCTCTCCATTGGTCCCATACTGAGAAAAATGGCACTGGCTTTTGAAAAAAGAGCTTACCAGGTGGAAAAAATTGCAGCTCACATAGAGCAATCACCCTACCCGGTGGTGGTTTGCGGGGACTTCAATGACACTCCGGTTTCATATTCGTATCGTAAGATGCGTGGCCAACTCGCCGATGCTTTCCTGAAAAGCGGACTTGGCTTTGGTTTAACAATAGCAAGAAGCTTTCCCAGTTTCAGAATCGATTACATTTTCCATGACAAGAATATAAAATCGAGTAACTTTCAGCGCGATAAAGTTGACTATTCTGACCATTATCCAATTCATTGTTTATTATATTTGCCTAATAAACCCGAATAATGAAAGTACTGCGATACCTTTTAATCTTTCTGGCCGTGGCCCTGTTCCTTGTGGGAGCATGGTATCTGAGCGCGATTGTAATTTACATCATTATTTCAGCTGTACTGGCACTGATTGGCCGTCCGCTCGCTGATCGCCTGCAGAGATTAAAAATTAGAGGCAAAACTTTTCCATCGGCATTGGCTGCAGCAGTTACCTTACTAACCATCTGGGCTGTTATGATTACATTTTTCATTGTGTTTATTCCACTGGTTATTCAAGAGGGACAGGCCCTGTCTTCAATTAATGTAAATGATGTTGTTGAGAACCTGAAAGAACCAATCCAAAAAGTACAGGATGTTTACAACGAATATACACCCAGCGATGAGCAAAGACCACTAAAAGATGTTGCCAGTGAACGATTAAAATCTCTGCTCAGCATCTCAAATATCACCAATGTATTTTCGGCCATTACCGGAGCTTTGGGTAATATTTTCATTGCATTGTTTTCCATCTCCTTTATCACATTTTTCTTTTTGAAAGAAAAAAACATGCTCACCCGCTTTATTTTACTTATCGTACCAACCAAATGGGACTCAGAAGCCCTGCATGCAATGCTTTCAATTAAAAAACTCCTGTCGCGCTATTTTATTGGGCTGGTTGTACAAATAAGTTTAATTTTCACAGGTGTCACCATAGGTTTATCAATTGTGGGCATCGATTTTAATCATGTGATGCTCATAGCCCTTTTTGCAGCCCTGATTAATGTAATTCCATATATTGGACCCATTTTAGGAATCATATTCGGGCTTACCGTTGGCGTAGCCACGCATCTCCACCTGGATTTTTACAACGAGTTGATGCCGTTATTGGGTTATATGACCATTGCCTTTTTAATCGTACAATTAATGGATAACTTTTTATTTCAACCCTTAATATTTTCAAACAGTGTAAAAGCCCATCCCCTTGAAATATTCCTTGTAATACTTGCAGCCGGAACGCTGGCCGGAATAGGGGGCATGGTACTGGCCATACCTTCCTACACCATTATTCGCGTTATTGCTAAAGAATTTTTCTCCAAATACCGATTCGTCAAAAAGATGACAGAGAAAATCTGAGTGGTGCAATTCGCTGGTTTGAAGTATAAAATATTTAGTCAAAAATCATTATGTTTGTAGGAGAAAGTAAAATAAATGTCAATTATGATCAGAATTCTCATAATTATCCTAGCACTCTTCCTACCACAAATTATTATTGGACAGGATTTCACCATTACAACCAATAATAATCAACCATGTGTGGGAGAAACCATAACCCTAAGCCATACAGAAAACTGTGACTGGACTGTACCGGGAACAGATGGGGAGTTTTTTGATCAGCCCGACAACTTAAGCGGAGTTTCTTCAATTTTACTAACCGGCATCGAACCGGGCGAGTATACCATTGATGCCACAACAGGTGCCGGTAACGGAAGTATTGTCATTACAGTATCAACAGTTAGTGCCAATTTCGAGATTAACCAGGCAGGAATAAACGGATATAAAATCCAGGTAAGTAGTGATATACAAAATACACCCTATTTATTTCCAATTACTTTCTCATGGGATTTTGGTGACGGTACAACCATTGAAGATATAATTGAAAATAATGACAGTGAGGTACGCTCATTTCAATCTTACACTTATGACAGTCAAACACAAGACAGCATATTCGACATCACACTGACAGTCACAAATAATGCAGGATGCTCTGCAAGTTTAACCCAAACCGACACCATTCATAAAATATTTAAGGCTCCGAATGTATTTACACCTAATGGCGACGGGGTAAATGATTTTTTTACGGCTCAAACAGATGGCCAAACCGAATTCGACATGTATGTATACAGTCGTTGGGGCAATGTGGTATATGAATCAGAAAAACCCACCACCCGCGTAGTATGGGATGGCCGGTTAAAAGACGGTAAAAAAGTGAGCAGTGGTATTTATTACTATGTAATAATACCCATAAACGCACCCGATACCGAAAAACTCACCGGGTTTGTACATGTTTTTGTCGATAAAGAATAAAAAGATCAATCAATACGTGATTACAATTTGCGTATCCTTTTTAAAATACATAAAAAAGATCATGCTGAAACATGAATTTGATTAAATGCGGTAATGGTCACACCCGAAATAATGCAGCCCCCTTCAGTGGGCTTTTATAGCATTCAGAAAAAATTCACACATCGTTTTATTATTCAAGGGCCAGAAGCCGACTCATAGTCAGTTGGAGCTCTTGATTTATGTTCTCAAAACACCCGGATAAATCCAGTTGCTAAACTAATCGTGCAGTATGATCCTGGTATTATTACTATTTCAACTGGGTGTCTTTCTACGAAAGTCGTGAAAGTCTGGCTGTATGGCGATACGCTGCGCTATCGGGATTAATTCAATCCAAATTCAGCAATTAAAATTGCAGAATCGATTATGAAAATGTAAACCAATTGTGTTCACAATTGCTAACATTTTCTATATCGGGATTAACACTCATAAAATCATTAATTCTGATCTGGTGATCATCATAATGATTAATTCGTGTTTAACCAACACAGTTCAGTTCACTGCGTTCCTGAAATTATTACAATTATTACCTTGTTGGAATTAATTAACGCCACAGAAGCTTGATAGTATCCCGATACGCTGCGCTATCGGGATTAATTCAACCAACACAGTTCAGTTCACTGCGTTCCTGAACTGTGGGTTTCATTAAAGAGGGGCAAGCGACTCACATCGCACCGCTCAACCGTCTACCCTTGCTTCCTTCCGGACCTGGGGGAGTTCAACGGGAGCTGGTCGTATGAGACTTGCCCCGGACTGCAAAAGTAGAAATTTACTTTTATATTGCAAACCCGTGAGGCCTAATTTCCATTAAAAACTTTTATCTTTGTGCATATTTGACTGAAAACAAAAAGCATTCAACGATATGAATAAAAATAATCTGACCAATTTTACAGCAAAAAACGGAGCAATTATAGGTGCCGGGTTCATTCTTGCCTACATGGTAACCCATCTTATTAATGGGAAACTACATACTATGAATGATATCTCGGGAAATATCAACTCTATACTTTTAATTGCCGGTATCATAATTTTCACACGTAAATACAGAGCCGATTTTAACCGTACATATTTTCCCTACGGCGAAGCTTTTAAAGTTGGGTTCTTCACCTCAATATTTGCCGCTATAGTAGGAGCATTCTTTTTATACATTTACTATTCGTACATCTCTCCTGAGTCGCTTGAGCAGTATCTATTACTCCAACAAAATGCTTTCCTGGAGTCAGGAATGGCTGAAGAACAGGCTTCTCAAATGACAGGGCTGATGGAAAACATGATGTCGCCGGGTCTGATGGCATTTTCAAGCCTACTGGGAAATACCATCTTTGGGCTGATTATTTCACTCATAACAGCCGCATTCCTAAAAAGGGGCACGCAAGATCCAGATGCGTTTAACAAATCGATGTCCGAATTAGATAAAAAGGAATAATACACACAATTGCTGTGTAAAAATCTTATTTTTGTCAGCTAAAGTAACACTATGAATATATCAGTAGTAATACCATTATATAACGAAGAAGAAAGCCTCCCGGAATTGGTAGATTGGATCAATAAAGTAATGTACGACCACAATCTTACCTACGAAATTATTTTGATAGATGACGGTAGTAAAGACAAATCATGGGAGGAAATTGAAAAACTGGCCGAAACCTACGGTTCTGTCAGAGCCATTAAGTTCAAACGCAACTATGGTAAATCAGCAGCACTGCACAACGGATTTGAAGCTGCCAAAGGAGATGTGATCATTACAATGGATGCCGACCTGCAAGACAGTCCTGACGAAATCCCCGATCTTTACAACATGATTACAAAAGAGGGTTACGACATGGTTTCTGGCTGGAAAAAGAAGCGCTATGACCCCATATCGAAAACCATTCCCAGTAAATTTTTCAACTGGACAGCGCGCAAAGCGACAAAAATAAAATTACACGACTTCAATTGTGGTCTTAAAGCCTACAAAAAAGATGTTGTAAAGAGTATTGAGATTTATGGAGAAATGCACCGTTACATACCTGTACTGGCCAAACAAGCCGGGTTTGAAAAAATAGGCGAAAAAGTGGTGCAGCACCGAGCACGCAAATACGGGGTTACAAAATTCGGATTGGAACGGTTTATCAACGGGTTTCTCGATTTAATGTCCATTATATTCATCACCCGTTTTGGTAAAAAACCCATGCACCTCTTCGGAACACTCGGAATGTTGATGTTTTTTATTGGTTTTGTAGCTGTTGTTTGGTTAGGTGCACACAAACTATATTGTGTGTTTAATGATATGTCGGCACGTTTAGTAACCGACACTCCCTACTTCTACATAGCACTGGTAGCAATGGTTATTGGCACACAACTATTTTTAACCGGATTTCTAGGAGAACTGGTTTCAAGAAGTGCCTCAGACCGCAATGTATATCTGATAGACAAAAAAATTTAATTCCGATTTGGTACTATTACATCACCAAATCACCACAATTTAAAATAAAATTAAGGCCAATAAATCAAAAAAATAGATTTATTGGCCTTAGTAAATTATATCGTTATCTTATTCAAATTCACCACAATCCTCTGTTGGTTGGTATACACCTGCTCCCTGCTGATAAACCAATTGAGCTCCAAGGTGACCGGTATAGGTCAATAAACCAGCACCTGTTAACATAAGTACAACAATTACTATCTCCACATAACGTTTAAACTGCTTTAAAAGACCTGTATTTATAGTTGCTACAAGCAATAAGGCAGCAGAAAAAACCCATGCTACACCATATGCAAATGTTTCATGCTGTTCAAGCATTACGGGATCGCACAACTCACGAGCAACAACTCCGTCAGCCAGTGTTCCTGTGAAGACTGAAACCCAGGCCCCAATAGTTCCCAGAAGAAGTAATAAGTTACGGTTGAAATACCATTGCTTTCCTTTTACAAAAAGAGCAATGACACTAACCAGCGTTGCTAAAAGGAGTAATGCTAATGGAAAATGAACAGATAAAGGGTGCCATATTTCGGTACGCCAGAAATCTGGAAGTTGCTCCATAGCCCTACTCTTTTATTTGCACTTTCAGCGGATCTAACCGTTTACCAACTTTCTCAACCTTCACTGTTACTTTTTGGCCTTCCTTCAGCGCACTGAATTCTACGACCTGGCCATTTTTAGTCAGTCTGGTTTCTTCAATAAAATAAAGCTCCAGGGTTTTCCCATCTTTGGTTTCAACGTAAATTTCACTTTTCTCTGCTTCAACTTCTTTAACTGTACCATCATAAGTTCCAGAGTCAACTGCATCTGTTTGATGTCCACATGAAGTAAATGCAATAAAGAATGCTGTTAAAAGCGTGATTAATAGTGTATTCTTCATAAAATTATATTTGATTGATTACAACTCCATAACAAATACTACTTACAATTTGTTTTTGTAAAATGGGGTTATAAAAGGCTCAAACCAAAGTATTAATTAAACGCATAATCCTATTCAACAGCAAGAAATACATTACCGCTTAAAAATCCAGAAGGTAACTTCAACTGCTCTCCTCTCATTGTTTAGTTAGCACGTCTTTCCCAGTAGGCTGCTTTTTGTTCTTTTTTCATGCGGGTATAAATACCAGCGAGGTATTTGGCATATTTAGGTTTGGGATCGAGCTTATACAGTTTCAGAAAGTAACTGCGTGCTTTTCTAAAGTCAGGCCAGATTTTATCCCAGGCTTTAAGTAGTTTTTTGTATTGCCGGTTTGTCCGGTTTTTCTGATAAGCCTTCATCTGCGAAACATATAGATTTTCTGCTTTCCAATAAAATTTATATGCCTGCCATTCCAATGCTTCAATATTATCGGGGTCTAACTTCAATATTTGCTGTGCAAGCTGGTCACATTTGTTATCGTTTTCAAGCTGCTCGTTAACAATCAGATAACCCGTAAGCAGATCTGCATCTGAAGCTGCTTTTTCTTCAATTTCAGGCCACAAATTTACGGCTTTTTGCCAGTTCTCGCTTTCAACATAAGTTTGAAACAGTCGCACGTTAATGGTATCAGCTACTTTGCCATTTGGAAATTTTTCATGATAATTTTCCAATGCCTCGATTTCAAGCGATAAATTATCAATGCCTTTATAGATATGAGCCAGGGAGGCATACATTGCCGGATCTTCGTATTGCATATCTTCGGCTTTTTCAAAATATGTTCTGGCTTTAGCAGTGTTGCCCAACTCCATGGCAGCCTTTCCGGCCTTAAAATAGATAGATGTATCGGCTGTTTGCCCCCTGCTTTCTTTATCGCTGATGACCTGCTCCCACGCATTGAGTGCTGCTATGTAATCACCTGTTTGATATGCGGCGTTGCCCTCTTCTGCAAGCTTGCTGGTTGCACATGAGGCGAAGACAAAAAGAACAAGAAGCCCGGATAAAATTTGATTGAATTTCATGTTTTAGCTTTTATTTATGGATCGCAAAACTAAAACAATTTTCATACTAAAAATGGGCATTAAATTAGTTTTCTAGCCAGAAAAAGTTCAGAACAACATATGTTGCCACATAATAAACTAATATCCTAATCATTACAAGAGATGGCTTTGCAAAAG
>NZ_DATFKB010000066.1:0-5104 GCF_035268865.1 Salinivirga sp.
AAATCCTCTGATTGGATATGGGTAATTGACAGGGGAAAAGTTATTGAATATGACGATAAGGGAAATCCTTCCCGGGCCATTGGAACCCATATTAACATCACACACCAAAAACAAATTGAAGAACGCTTGCGTGAACTTAACAACACAAAAGATAAGCTTTTCTCTATAATTGCCCATGATTTGCGTAGTCCGATTGGGACAATGATGAATATTGCCGAGCTCACCTCAATGAAAAAACTTGATGAAAACGCTTTATCGCGTTTTTTTGAATCACAAAAAGACTTGACTAAAAACACCTTCTTTTTGCTTGAAAATCTATTATACTGGGCTCGGCACAACTCCAACAAGGAAGATATAAAGCCCAATATCATTGATTTCAGTATTAAAGAAATTATAGACGAAACCCTCTTACAACTTAATCATGAGGCAAAAAATAAAAATTTATCGGTACT
The DNA here is from genome assembly GCF_035268865.1 of Salinivirga sp. GTDB lineage: Bacteria > Bacteroidota > Bacteroidia > Bacteroidales > Salinivirgaceae > Salinivirga. The sequence goes on from NZ_DATFKB010000066.1 coordinate 453, forward strand.
TAAGGACGATTCAGACGACTTTAAAGTAACTGGCGATATTGATATGATTCGCCTGGTTTTTCGCAATTTATTAACGAATGCCATTAAATACACAAAAAAAGATGGGACAATACATATAGGACTGGAAAAAATTAATGGCCGGTTAGCGATCAGTATTAAAGACACAGGCATAGGGATAAAGAAAAAACATATTGAAAAAATTCTCTTAAATACAGAATTTCATACCACCCAAGGTACTAATAACGAAAAAGGAACAGGCCTTGGCTTAAAACTAGTCCAAACATTCATTAATAAACACGGTGGAGAATTGAAAATTTCAAGTAAACCCGGTAAAGGTTCAACATTCCGGTTTACCTTACCCCTTGCCCGCTAAAGGTAACTGCTTAATGCATCACACCTCCATAAAGTAAAAAGGGGCGTATTGAATGTTACTCAATACGCACTTGCCGAAAAATAAAAAATCCCTGGCTGCATTTGGAAGGTTTGATTTTTATAATTTTTCGAGCATCTACGGAAAACAATTTAAAATTGAAAACCTAAGTTTTTCGGGCCTCGAAACTCAATACCCACTCTCTAAACTCATTACTGTTTCGTGACTCCGGCGGGATTAGCTCAACTCCCACCTGGCCAACCCTTCTGGCCGCTCGTGATCACGCCTCAGAATTGAGTGTGAGTTTAGAGTTCTGAGTATCTAAATATTAACTTAAGCTCTTAATTAAACCAAATAGCATTTTTGAAATTTCTTCAATTCTTTCATATACCTTATCGTACAATTCTTTTGATATTTGTTTGGCTTCAACAAGATATTCCATGATTGCTAAACATTCAAATGCACTTCCACATGAAATAACCATAAAATGTCTTCTATCCTTCTTTGTAAAACGGGAGGAACCTTCAGCAATGTTTAACATTATCGAGAAAGAAGCTCTTCTCAATTGATCATTTGTTATTCTATCAAATCCATATTGGGCAATTAGCTTAGTAATTCGAATATTAAATTCTTTGGCTTGCTGATATACTTCAAGCTTTTAAAAATCAAACATGACTATGTTTTTTTGCAAATATAAAGTATTTATCTTTTCTGAGGAATGAGTAAAGAACGCGAATTTCGAGTATAGAGTTAATAAAGCACTAATTAAAACTCACACTCTATACTCATTACCCACACTCTATACTCATCACTCACTCTCGAAACTCATTACCCACTCTCGAAACTCAATACCCACTCTCGAAACTCATTACTGATTTGTGACTCCGGCGGGATTAGATCAACTCCCTCATAGCCAAGCCGACCAGCCGCTCGTGATCACGCCTACCGTGCTGACAGGCAATAAATTTCCCTAAAAAATTAAAGAGGCTGTCCAAAAAGTATTGGACAGCCCTTTTTTATTTTGCGTTCTCCTTAATTATTAGTAAATTAAGGTTGTCAAATGAACGTAAAATCAAATATACGATTTAAAACGGTTACTTCCCAACAGGCAGTCCTGTTTCCTAGTAACATAGGCGACAAGATCGAGGCTAATCACCCCGTACGCATTGTAAATCAGATTGTTGACTCTTTAAGAATTGACGATATTTTTTCATCCTATAAAGGTGGCGGGACAAGTTCCTATCACCCAAAGGTAATGATTAAAATATTGTTTTACAGTTACTTAAACAACATCTATTCTTGTCGCAAAATTGCCAGACAGTTAAAAGAAAATATCTACTACATGTGGATTTCTGGCAATAGCACCCCTGATTTCCGTACTATTAACAATTTTAGAAGTAAAAGATTAAAAGGCAGAATTCAGGATTTGTTTGCAGAGTTGGTCAGAATAATGTCAGAAATGGGTTATGTAAGCCTTGACAGACAATATGTTGACGGGACCAAGATTGAAGCATCTTCGAATAAATACACCTTTGTTTGGAAGAAAGCTACAGAAAAATATAAGCAAAAACTTGAAGATAAGCTTGATTCCATTTTAAAAGATATTGAACATAATATCGAAGTTGATAATGAACCACAAAGCGAAGATGCAGGCTTCAAAAGTATTGACTCAAAAGTATTGGAAGAAAAAATTGAAAAGATAAATGAAAAGTACTCACAACTCTCTAAGCAGCAACAAAAAGCAGTTACCGATCTCAAGGATAAACATTTGCCCAGATTAAAAAAATATGAAAAACAACTTGATATATTAGAAGATCGAAATAGTTATTCTAAAACAGATGTTGATGCAACCTTTATGCGCATGAAGGAGGATCATATGATGAACGGTCAACTCAAACCTGCTTATAATGTGCAGATTAGTACAGAAAACCAGATAATCACCAATTATTCTATCCATCAGCGGCCAGGAGATACAGCCACTTTAATCCCCCATCTGAGCCAATTTTACAGGCATTATGGTAAATTACCCGGAACACTTGTAGCAGATGCCGGCTATGGAAGCGAACATAATTACAAATACGCTGAGCAATATGATATTGAGGCATTTGTGAAGTATAATTACTTTCATAAAGAGCAGAAACGAAAATTCAAGAACAACCCTTTTTATCCCTCAAACCTATTTTACAATGTGGAAAAGGATTATTTGGTATGTCCGATGGGACAAATCATGAACTTTATAGGCAACAGACAAAGAAAATCAGATCTGGGATATATGTCTCAAGTAAGTCTTTACCAGGCAAAAAATTGTGAAGGCTGTCCTCTTCGTTCTCAATGCCATAAAGGTGTTGGCAACAGAAAGATAGAGCTAAATCATAAAATGATTAAATATAGAAAAGAGGCAAAAGATAGACTCTTAAGCGAAGAAGGTTTATATCATAGAAGTATGCGACCTATTGAACCAGAAGCTGTATTTGGTCAAATTAAATTCAACAACAAGTTCAATCGATTTACATACAGAGGGTTAGGTGGTGTAGATCTGGAATTTGGCCTAATTGCAATCTCTCACAATTTAAAAAAAATAGCCAAAATTGTCTCTAATTCCCTAAAAAACAACTGTTTTCAACAATTTTTTGCGTTTTTTCAACAAATATTGCCCAAAATTTTTGCTCGATTCAGCCAAAATCGAAAAAAATACAATACAACAAAAATCGTAAATATTTATCGTAAAATTGCAGCATGAAAAAAGGCTGCCTTTTTAGACAGCCTCTTTTCGTGACTCCGGCGGGATTAGGCTCGTCTCCCGCAAACCCAATCCCACCAGCAGCTCGTGATCCCGCCTGTCGGGCTAACTGTTCTGTCAATGTGTACAAAAAAAGAAAGGTCTTTGCTATTAACAAAGACCTTATCGTGACTCCGGCGGGATTCAAACCCACGACCTTCAGAACCGGAATCTGACGTTCTATTCAGCTGAACTACGGAGCCATTCAGGGCTGCAAAGTTAGTAAATTTCGTTGAAACTTAAAAAATGCAATTACTTTAGTTCAAAATACGTTTGACCGGATAAACATTCTTCTTTTCATCCCACCATTTGGTGCGCTTGTAGAACCAGTTGAGTTGTGCCCAGGAACTGTTTTTTACCCCGGGGTTATCCGCAAGGAAAGCATCAAAATCAGCTCGGAGTTCAGGGTCATTTTCGAGCATCCTGCGCGCTTTGACTTCCATCACATAGGTTTCTGCGTATTCTTTTTGCTCAAAAATGGCATTGAAAAATCCCCATTGCAGAAATGAATCTGGACTTTCAGGCTCCAGCATCCAGGCTATGAGCCTTGCTCCGGGTTGATCCATTGGCACAATTACAGAACCAGAAGGAAAAGGTGTGGTATCTTTTCTGCTTTGTAATTCGAAATCTGAAATGCCCATCCGCCCTTCATAAGGACGGTTACGCCATTTTACATCTGTAAAATAGTAAGTATGCGTAGGCAATACAGTGTCGTGCTCAATTCTTATCATCTTAATACCATGTAATTCCAATCTTTCAATCACAGTTTTCCATTGCACCGGAATCACATAAGCTTCAGGCAGCATTACCTCTGCAGCCGGCTCAGGGTAACGATACCATGGTAAAGTAAACGTTTTATTTTCGCCTTTATGATATTGAAACCAATCACCACCTGTTAAATCGCTTTTAACCACGTCATACTCAACGCCCAGGAAACTCACGGTATCGTGCTGATCGGTATTGCGATAAGCAACCGCAAATGTTCGTTCCCTGAAGTCGCTTTGCTGAACAACCTTATCGGCCCTGGCAATCAATTGTTGCAACTGACTGCCTTTTTTATTCAATCGCTCCAAAGTAAGTTCAATCATCTCGCGTGTAGCCAGCACACGCTCCTTATATGGTTTCAACATGTGTGTTTCAATAAGTAGTCCCGGACGATTTCTGAGCGCAGTGTAGCCTTGCGAAAGCATAGGACGCCCAGGCCTTGTAATCAGTCCACTACGTGGATCGTGCCAACTTCTGAATGATACATATGGAAATATGGGATACCCTGCTTCAAACATACGATCTCTTACATAAGGTAAATATTCATTTTCCTGCCACTGTGTTAGGCCAGGATCCATATTGCCATAAATCTCAAGCATGTAAGTAATTACATACTGGTAATCAGCCCCATCGGTGGTATGGCAATCGATAAAGAAATCGGGCTGCCATTTATCGAAAAGTTGCAACCATGCCTGCATAGCAGGAGCATCGGCCTTTACGAAATCGCGATTCAAATTC
>NZ_DATFKB010000067.1:0-10771 GCF_035268865.1 Salinivirga sp.
ATGTTCAAAACTATAAATCATTTTACCTTAATCCACATTATTGTTTAAATATGAATTGTCCGTATTGATGTCAGGACCATCTTCATCGTCGCTTAATGTGTATCTTGATACCTCCTCACTATCATCGGTGGTTTTGTTTCCGGATAGCTTTGTTTTGCGGCGGATATAGGCAGGAACAGCTTCAAGTTCTTCAAGCTTTTTGGTATCCCATAGTGTGTTTGCTTTTTGTCGTTCTCTGCCATCTGGGTCTTGTTGTTTTTCATTACCGCTACTTTCCGGGACAAAAGCAATTTCATCTTCTTCTCTTTCAGGCGTGCCTTCAATTTCAAGCAGATGCTCTTCTTTTTGGTCTGATGCAGAAGTTTGTTCATCCTGGGCATCGTCATAGTTTTCTTCGCCGGGATCGGGTTTTAATGTAACCTTTTCGATGCGGTCTGCTCTTTTAGCATAAATTTCCGGTATTACATCGGTATCGAAACCGGTTGCAATAACAGTTACAGCTACTTTGTCGCCAAGTTGCGGCTCGGCACTAAGTCCCCAGATCACATCTGCATTTTGGCCGGCTTCATCTTGTGCATAATCGGTAATCTGCCCTATTTCGTCCATCGTTACTTCTTCGGCACCTGAAGTAATATGCAGTAACATGTTTTTCGAGCCGTGTATGTCATTGTTGTTGAGCAGGGGAGAGGTGAGTGCCTTTTGAATAGCCTTAACCGCCCGGTCTTCTCCTTCGGCTGATGCTCTCCCCATAAGGGCTACGCCACTTTTATGCATTACTGTAAACACATCCTCGAAGTCTACATTTACAACACCCTCAACAGTTATAATTTCTGCGATACCTTTTGCTGCCGTAGAGAGAATATCATCTGCATGGCTAAAAGCTTTTAGTGCTGATGAGTCACCGTAGATCTCGCGCAACTTTTCGTTATTAATTACGAGTAATGAGTCTACATGTTCTTTCATGCGCTCAATTCCTTCAACAGCCTGGTTGATGCGTCGTTTTCCTTCAAAAAGAAACGGTATGGTTACAATTCCAATGGTAAGGATACCCTTTTTCTGGGCTTCTTCAGCTATTACAGGAGCAGCGCCTGTGCCTGTTCCGCCACCCATTCCGGCAGTAATAAAAACCATTTTTGTGTTGGATTCCAGTATTTCGCTGAGTTGTTCCAAACTCTCAATAGCAGCCTGGCGACCTTTGTCGGGTTTGCTTCCGGCTCCCCTTCCGCCTGTAAGCGATTCTCCCAATTGTACTTTTACAGGTATGGGGCTTTTGGCTAAATCCTGGGCATCGGTATTACAAACCACAAAATCTACTTCGTTAATGCCTTGCTGATACATGTAGTTCACGGCATTTCCTCCACCTCCTCCAACACCAATTACCTTTATAATGGATGATCGGTTTTGTGGTAAATCAAACTGCATCAAATTATCATCGTTCATAAACCAGCTGTTTCAGGTTCTACATTTGTGTGTCGTCTAAATCAAAAAGATCGCCAAATAGCGTTTTGACTTTATTTTTTATATTCTTACCATTTTTTGGTTGTGTGGTCTCTTGTTTGTTTTCAGGTTCTTCTGTTTTTTCTTCAGCGACAGGGGTTTCAAATTCAAACAGGTTATTCGATTCTTTGTTCTTGTTTTTTCCGTTCAAATCGTCATGTCCTTCCATAATAAGACCAATTGCCGTTGCAAGAGCCGGGTCGTGCACTATTTCACTTGAATCACCGGTGGCTGCAACTCTTGGTTTACCAACCCTGGCCATTTGCCCTGTTTTGTATGACATAAGCTGAGGCAGGGTTTTAAGCATAGATCCACCGCCTGTTACAACGATTCCTGCACCCAGGCTGCCCCGTAGGTTGTTGGAGTCTAGATGATAAATCACCTGTTCTATTATTTCTTCCATTCTTGCCTGAATGATGCCTGCCAAATGCACAAAAGAGATTTCTTTGTGCGGCATACCATTTATTCCCGGAATTTTAACCACCTTATTTTTGTCGCTACTGTTCACCAGGGCTCTTCCAAACTCTTTTTTGAGTTTTTCTGCGTAGCGCAATACAATTTTACACCCTTCTTTAATATCGCTTGTAACAGAATAACCGCCAAGTGGGATTACAGCAGTATGTACAATGCAATTATCGCGGTAAACGGCCAGGTCAGTTGTACCTCCGCCAATATCAATCATAGCTACGCCAGCTTCGAGTTCATCATTACTTAAAACTGCTCTTGATGAAGCCAATGGCTCCATAACAAGTTTTTTAACTTTTAATCCAACTCTGGTCACACATTTTTTAATATTATTGGCGGCACTGATTTTTCCAATTACTACGTGGAAATTACCTTCCAGACGTTTGCCGGCGACTCCAATGGGATTTTCTACACCAACTGCGTCATCCACGGTGTATCCTTGTGGAAGTACATGTATAATTTCTTCACCCATATTTACGGCTGTGTTATACATTTGGTCCATAAGCTCGTTGGTGTGGGCTTCTGTAATTTCTTCTTCGTCAGATCCCAACTGGATGTATCCGCTGGTGCGTTGTGAACGTATATGTGCACCTGCAATACCTACATAAACTTCTTTTATTTTAAGACCGGCATTCGATTCTGCTTCATCAACAGCCGCCTGAATGCTGCGTACGGTCTCTTCTATATTCAATACTTCTCCTCTTCGTACACCTTTTGAGTCATGTCGACCTACGCCGAGAATTTCAAATTTTCCACTATCGGTTTTTCTGCCAATAATTGCTACAATTTTGGTAGTTCCGATGTCAATCGCCGATATGATACTGTTTTTTTGTGCCATTAATACCTATCTTTTTGTACAAACAACCTGATTTTTATACTTGAGATTTACACGGCTGTATTTATTCCAGCCTAAATTACTAAAACCTTTATAATATATTACTTTGAGTTTGAAAAATTTATTCAACAAGTCATCAACACTCCCGAATTCTATGGTGTGGGTGCCAACTTTTGGAATGAGTTCAAACTCATTTTGTTTTACGAAAATTTGTTCTATCTGCCTCTTTAACAGGCTATCCTGATTAATGTAAGCGGCCATCTCATATATTTCATCAATCATTGTGTTTTCCGGGCCTTTGATGCGAACCAGTGAATCTATGGTTATGTTTCCGTTTCCCGGTATTTTTTGAAATACATCTCCCGATACAACCAGTACTCTGGAAGAGTAATTGGGTGATAATGGCAGGAGATAACCTTTTTCGCCAATGTAGTAACTCTGTCCATCCTGTAATACAACCCGGGCAATTGGATTCCTTTGTGTGAGATCTATGTGGAAGTCTCCATGCACATCTGCCCAGGCACAAACATCTTCTGCGAATGGCATATTGTTTTTTACAACATTTTCAACCTCTGCTGCCGGAATGTCATAAACCGGATACCCCCAGAGCTTTACTTCCATAGTTTTTAATAAATTCACCACTTCCTGAGGTTCAATAAAACCTGCCTTCAGGCTGTCATTAATATTGATATTTACATTTTCGCATAGCACATTATTCATCTTGCCCGATACAAGACTTAATGTAACCAGCATGTATAAAATTATTCCCAAAAGGCTTATATGTTTGCGAATCCAGTTCACCTTATATGTTGATTTAGTGTTTTTTTAATATCGTCTACCATAAAACCGATGTCGCCCGCACCCATGCTAATGAATGTCTCGGGGATCACCTTTTTAAGTTTTTCAACAACTTCTGTTTTGTTTATTAACTGATATTTAGCTTTTGTTAGCTTATTGCCAATCAGTTGACTTGTTACGCCAGCTATGGGTTCTTCTCTGGCCGGGTAAATAGGTAATAAAAATATGTAATCGGCCAAATCAAGTGCCTCTGCAAATTCTGCAGAAAAATCTTTAGTTCTGCTATACAAATGAGGCTGAAAAGCTACCGTAATTTTTTTACCTGGAAATGCATGACGCGCTGACTGTATGCACGCCTCAATCTCTTTTGGATGGTGTGCATAATCATCAATATATGTGATATTTTGATTGATATGCACCTGAAACCTTCGTTCAACGCCTTTTAATGATGCCAATCCCTCGCGAAGCTCTGCTGGTTCTATTCCAGCTTCAATTGCCAGGGCTGCAGCTGCTAATGCATTTTCAAAATTATATGATCCGGGAAGGTTCACTTTTAGATCTTCGAAAACACCTTTGGGTGTAGCAAGGTCAAAGGTAAATTCCCCATTATTGTAATAAGTGTTTAAAGTCTGATAGTCTGCCTTGTCTTCTGTGCTGTAACTGAGTGATTGAGAAGGTAAATCGGTTTTTTTAAGCACATCTTTGTGGATTATGAGTCTGCCGCCTTCCTTTAATGCTTTTTGGGCGAATTGATTAAATGCCTTTTTTACCTCGCTGTATGAACCGTAAATATCCAGATGATCGGCATCAACACTTGTAATTAATGCAATGTGCGGATTGAGGTACAAAAATGAACGATCGTATTCATCTGCTTCAATTACCGTGTAAGCTGCATTTTTATCAAAAAGCAGGTTGCTTTGGTAATTGGCAGAAATACCGCCTAAAAAGGCATTGCATTTTAAACTACTTTGATACAGCAAGTGTGCTGTAAATGTGGATATACTTGTTTTCCCGTGCGTTCCGGCTATGGCTATGCTTTTATAGTTTTGTGTTACCTTACCCAAAAGTGCGGCGCGTTTTATTACTTCAAATGTGTTGTTTCTGAAATAGCTGAGTATGATGTTTTGGTAAGGAATAGCAGGTGTGTAAACGACCAACACATCATCCGGGTTTAGCATGGATTGTGGAATGTGGTGAATATCATCGTTGTAAGTAATTGTGATACCTTCTTTTTCCAATTTATGCGTTAATGAAGTAGGCGTGAGGTCGTAACCGGCAATTGTATAACCCTTAAGTTTGAAATATCTTGCCAGGGCGCTCATGCCAATGCCGCCGATGCCAACAAAAAATATGTGTTGTTTTTGCTTCATTCTACTCCTGCTAATTTTAATATTTCTTTTGCAATTTTTTCATCTGCATCAGTCCGGGCGAAATTTTTTAATTGAGTTCTCATGCCTTCTGCGACTTTATCGTCTTCTAATATTGATTTAATTTTTTCAGGAAGCTTTTGAGCGGCCTCATGATCTGGTAATAATACTGCTGCACCTATGTTTGCCAGTGCTTTTGCATTATGTGTCTGGTGGTCTTCGGCCACGTTGGGGCTTGGTATTAAGATAGCCGGCAGGCCTACTACACAAAGTTCTGATATGGTTCCGGCACCGGCTCTTGCTACCACTACATCGGCACATGCATATGCATAGTTCATGTTTTCAATGAATTTTGTCAGGTGAATGTTATCATTTACCTGGTAACCCAGCCTGTTGGTGAATTCTTTAAAATATAAACTACCACACTGCCATAGCAATTGTATGCCTGTTTCTTCGAAAAAAGCGAGGTTTTTATAAATAGCTTCGTTTACAGAGCGTGCCCCCTGACTACCACCGGTGACCAAAACTGTGGGTTTGTCGGGGTCGAAACCAAAATTGTGACAAGCCTCTTTTACTGTTTCTGTAGCCTTAAATAGCGATGAGCGAATGGGGTTTCCTGTGAAAATAATTTTTTCCGACGGGAAATATTTGTCCATATTGTCATAAGCCACACAAATTTTGCTGGCTCTTTTTGCAAGCATTCTGTTGGTAATACCGGCATAGCTGTTTTGCTCCTGCAATAGGTATGGTATTTTTCTTTTACTTACAACACGTAAAACCGGACCGCTTGCGTAACCTCCAAAGCCTGCAGCTACATCTGGGTCAAAATTTCTAACAATTCGCTTAGCGCGTTGCATAGCCTTTATGAGTTTTTTGAAAAAAGTAATGATTTTTAATGAAGGTTTCCGTGGAAAGCCCATTACGGGTAACCCGGTAATAGGGTAACCAGCAGCAGGTACTTTTTTCATTTCCATTTTACCTTCGGCACCCACAAACTGAATTTCAATTTCGGGATGCATTTCTTTTAATTTATTGGCAGTCGCCAGGGCAGGGAAGATGTGTCCGCCTGTTCCTCCGGCGCTTATCATTACTTTAATTTTTCTCATATACTACTTCATTTTCATGAATATCTCTTAACTCCTCTTCTGGTTCAGGCTGAGGAGGTTGTTTCTTCTCTTTTTGCAGACTTCGGCTAACACTAAGTATGATGCCCATCTGAATGCTTGAAATCAGCATTGAGGTACCCCCCATGCTAACGAAGGGAAGTGTTTGCCCTGTTACCGGCAATAGCCCCACACTTACGCCCATGTGCACGAATGCCTGAATTACCATGAGTATCATCATTCCCGCTACCAGCAGAGCGGGGCCGACCCGGTTTGACCGTTTTACAATAGCCGCAGTGCGGTAAAATAGCACCAGGTAAAGGAAAATAATTATCAGGGCTCCTACAAGTCCTGTTTCTTCTACAATAATGGCAAAAATAAAATCTGAAAAAGGGTTTGGTAAGATGTTTCGCTGTACGCTGTGCCCCAGGCCTTTTCCAACCAGCCCGCCACTGGCGATGGCAATTTTAGATTGATTCGACTGAAAATTGCCGCCTTCATCTTTATCGATAAAACTTTCAACTCTGCTTTTCCATGTACCTACCCTGCTTTCTGTATCAGAAACCATAGCTATGAGAACGAAAAAGCTAATGGCAATAACGCCTATACCAACCAGGCCAAAAATGTATTTAAGTCTTACTCTGCCGATATACATTAAAATTACCGCACTCAGGAACAGTAGCCCCGCGGTAGAGAAGTCGGCAGGTAAAATAAGTGCACAAACAATAAATACCGGAATTACAAGCCGCTGAAAGCCTTTTCTGAAATCGTCTATGACTTGCTGTCGTGAAGCGATGAGTGTTGCCAAATACATCATTAGCGCCAGCTTTGCAAAATCGGATGTTTGAAATGACAGGTTAAGCAGCGGTACCGTAATCCATCTGCTGGCCTGGTTGAGGCTAATACCTCCGACCATGGTGTAAAGCAGAAGTGGTACAGCTAAATAGAAAAATAGTTTTGACAGCCTTAGTATGGTTGTATATCGTATTAAATGGACAAAATACATGACACCGAGGCTTAATAGCATAAATACCAGGTGGCGTAATAAGAAGTATTGGGTGTTTCCTTCAAATCTTTTGTAAGCCAATGTTCCGGTGGAACTATATACAGCCAACAGCGAGAAGATACCCAGAATAAATACAATTATCCAAATCCCCCGGTCACCTTGTAATATGTCAAAAATGCCCTTTTTCATTTATAGTGCTCTTACGCTCATTTTAAATTGGTTGCCACGATCTTCATAATTATCGAAAAGGTCGAAGCTTGCACAAGCCGGTGAAAGTAAAACACAGTCGCCTTTTTTGCCCATGTCGAATGCCATTGCAACAGCATCTTTCATACTAAAGGCTTCTGTAATATGATCTACTTTGCCTTCAAAAAAGTTCTTTATTTTTTGGTTGTCAGTGCCCAGACAAACAATAGACTTAACTTTTTGGCGCACAAGCTCATCCAGTTCGCTGTAATCATTGCCTTTGTCTATTCCGCCAACTATCCAGATCACTGGCTTGCGCATGCTCTCAAGGGCATACCAGGTTGAATTTATGTTGGTGGCTTTAGAGTCATTAATGAATTCTACTCCCCGAACAGAGATAAACGGTTCGAGGCGGTGTTCTACACCACTGAAAGTCATCAGGCTTTCTCTTATGTTGTCTTTGCTTATGCGCAATATGTCAGCAGCTATGCCGGCGGCCATGCCGTTAGTGGCATTGTGCTTTCCTTCAAGAGCAAGCTTTGTATATATCATATCAAATTCAATATTTATGCTATTAAAAATTATTTTATCGTTGTTTAACCATGCCCCTTTTTGGGGTTGTGTTAGTGTAGAGAATTCCAATTTTTGTGCTTTGCCTTTATTGAAATGTAAATGTTCATTAATTACCGGATCATCGGCATTTACTATCAGATAGTCGTTTTCTGTTTGGTTCTGGGTAATTCGGAATTTTGCAGCAATATATGATTCAAAATTATTGTCGTAGCGGTCCAGATGATCGGGTGTAATGTTGAGTAATACAGCAATGTTGCATTTGAATTTTTTCATCCCATCAAGCTGAAAGCTGCTAAGCTCAATAACGTAGTAATCGTAGTTTTTCATGGCCACCTGTCTGGCAAAACTTTGCCCCACATTACCACCCAGCCCAACGTTTAGCCCCGCTATTTTTAGTGTTTGATAGGTCCACATTGTAGTAGTGGTTTTACCATTTGACCCGGTTATGCCAATCATGAATGCGTTGCTGTAACGTCCGGCAAATTCAATCTCTGATATTACTTCTATGCCTATGTTTAGGGCTTGCTGAACAATATCAACTGTTTCTGGTATGCCCGGGCTTTTTACGATGGTTTGTGCTGTTAAAATTTTTTCGGAGGTGTGGCCTCCTTCTTCCCAGGGGATATTATATTGGTCTAATTCTGCTTTATAGTCGGGTTTTATTTCGCCATTATCAGACACCCACAGTTCAAATCCTTGTTTTTGTGCAAGGATAGCAGAGCCTACACCGCTTTCTCCGGCGCCAAGAATTGCTATATGTGGATTGTCTGTCTTCATTATTATCGAATTTTAAGTGTAAGTATGGCGATTACGGCCAGCAATAACCCTATAATCCAGAATCGTGTTACAATTTTTGCTTCAGGCATACCCGATTTTTGATAATGATGATGTAAAGGTGCCATGCGGAAAATACGCCTGCCTGCACCGAATTTCTTTTTCGTGTATTTGAACCACGATACCTGCATTATTACTGAGATATTTTCGATCAGGAATATTCCACAAAGAATGGGTATTAATAGTTCTTTTCGGATGAGGATGGCAAATACAGCTATAATTCCACCAATGGTCAGACTGCCAGTATCGCCCATGAAAACCTGTGCCGGATAGGAGTTGTACCATAAAAACCCGATTGTGGCACCTATAAAAGCACTCATAAAAACAACCAGTTCTGCTGTGAGCGGAATGTAGTATATGTTGAGGTAATCGGAGTAAATGAGGTTACCGGAAAGATAGGCCAGAACGCCTAAAGTTACCCCGGTGATGGCCGAAGTTCCGGTTGCCAGTCCGTCGAGCCCGTCTGTCATATTAGCTCCATTTGAAACTGCTGCTATAATGAAAATTACTACAACTATGAAAAATCCCCATCCCCATTTTTGAGCGGCCTCATCATTCATAAAAAGTTTGAAAAGCGTAGCATAGTCTCCATCATTATTTTTAAAAAAGGGAATGTTCGTGCGAGTAGCCTTGGTGTTATGCGCACTTTCAGCCTGCGTTTCTGTCGATATTTGTTCGGTCATTTCTATTTCTGTGCCGGGCTTTATTGTGTCTTCTCTTATCACGATATCGGGATGCAACCACATTACCAAACCAACAATAAGTCCCAATGTGATTTGCCCGAGTAATTTGAATTTTCCGGCCAGCCCCTCTTTATGCTTCCTGAATACTTTGATATAATCGTCGATAAACCCAATAGTTCCCAGCCATATGGTTGTAATAAGCATTAGTACAATGTAGATGTTTGAAAGCTTTGCAAATAGGAGGGTTGGTATTAGAATGGAACCGATTATAATCAATCCCCCCATTGTGGGTGTGCCTTTTTTCTGAAGTTGCCCCTCCAGGCCAAGGTCTCTGACTGTTTCACCTATTTGTTTGATCTGCAAATACCGGATTAGGCGCCTGCCATACATCATCGAAATTATGAGCGATGTGATAATTGCCAGGGCAGACCTAAATGTGATATATTGAAACATGCCGGCACCCGGCACATTTAGTTCTTGTAGATAATCAAACAAATAGTATAACATGGGCTCCTTATTTAAAGTGTTTCATTAATATTTCACGGTCATCAAAATGATGACGCTTGCCTTTGACTTCCTGGTAAGTTTCATGACCTTTTCCTGCGATTACAATGATGTCGCCCTGCCTGGCTAGTCCTACTGCTACTTTAATAGCTTCTTCGCGCGATTCAATTGTGAATTCTCTGCCTGTAAATCCTATAGGAATTCCTGTTTTCATGTCCTGTATAATTGCTTCAGGATCTTCGTTTCTTGGATTGTCTGATGTGAAAATAACGGTGTCGGCATACTGACAGGCTTTTTGAGCCATGATTGGCCTTTTGGTTTTATCTCTGTTGCCACCTGCGCCAATTATTACTATGAGCTGTTCGTTACCTGTTCTTACTTCATCTACAGTCGATAATACATTTTCTACCGCATCTGGGGTGTGGGCATAGTCGATAATGCCATGTGTGCCATTTGCCGATATAATATGCTCAAAGCGCCCCCGAACTGGTTTTTGCTTGCTTATTACCCTGAGTAGTTCCTGGCTGTCGTTATAAAACTGAATAGCAGTGCTGTAAACTGCCATTAGGTTGTATGCATTGAAAAGCCCTGTGAGCATAGTCCACATTTGAGTTTGCTCCAAATGCAACATCATGCCATCCATCTCCTTTTTTAATATTTTGGCTTTGTGGTCAGATGGTTTTTTTAGACTATAACTTATGCATTTGGCTTTTGTGTTTTGTACCATAATACTGCCGTTTTTATCGTCAGCATTATAAATGGCTATTGCATCTTTACTTAGGTGTGTAAAGAATTTTTGTTTGGCTTCAATGTAGTTTTTAAAAGTTTTGTGGTAATCCAGGTGATCCTGGGTTATGTTGGTGAAAACTCCTGAAGCAAAATCTATGTATTTTACCCGATCCTGGTCTACCGCATGTGAA
>NZ_DATFKB010000068.1:0-2678 GCF_035268865.1 Salinivirga sp.
GCGATGCCAAGCAAGATGATCACCAGACTCTTAAACTGATTAACCAGGAGCTGCCATGCGGTGACTTTTTGCTTCTGGCGCAGCCGGTTGGGGCCGTATGAGTGAAGTCTCTTACGGGCTTGTTCTTTGTTGAGGCCCTGATCAGGATCAAGTTTAAACTGCTCGGCCACTTTCTCTGCTGAAAGATTCCATGGGGATTGAATGGCATCCTTCATATGAGTCCAAAAGTACTTTACAGTTTTTATTATCAGAATTTTGATCGCAACTATTTTGTCACAGCAAAATACCGTGTTTATTATACTCAAATATGAATTGTGATTATCTCAACATTTCTACAGTAGAGAAATAATCATCACTTACTCCACAGCACAAAATAGCATCATGCTTTTTTTGAGAAAACAAAAAATCAGAATGCAGAGAGTACTGAATATTGCCGGTTGAAGCATGGCCGCCATCAATCGTCTCGAAAAGAAGCTCAAGCCAATCTTTTTCCTGTTTTTTACCGCTCAAAATTTCATGGGGGGTCTTATTTGCCCTTTCACCGCTATTGTAACGGCGATGATTATGATAAAACATTATAAGATTCAGCATCTCTTGTGAAATTTGATTGCGTGAGGTATTCAGATATGGTCGAATGATGGAGTTAATACACTCTACCATTGCTGAGCTCTGCACAATATGATTGAGATCATGGTAAACCTGCTCTTTAACAGTTTTATATTTTTCTTGAAGGTAACCTTCTGCAATTTCAAGGCAAAAGCTTTCATGCTCCTGGCAATAATTTCGACTTCCAGCTTTTTTTGATTTAATATACCTTTTATGCCATTGCCAGCCTGCACAAAGAGTTTTAAGAGCATCTTTATCAAGGTCGGTATTTTCTAAATGTTTTACTATTGTCGAAGCGTTATCAAAATAAGTCAATAACTTAGGCACGACTTTGCGTATTTTATTAATTGTTTCTGACAGTGTTTTATGGTTCAATGTATCAATGAGATCTAAATATATCTGAATAGTATCTTCTGCGTCCTTGCGTTGCCGAAGATTTCCATTCAAATCAAATACATGCAACTCCTTGATGATCCCTGTGTAGACATATTTAAACTGCTCATATAATTCTATTTTTTTATGAGTTATCTGAGTGGCAGCATTATATGCTGCTGTCCTTTTGGAAATAACCTCAGCACTTCTTGCAGAGTTGATTTTTTTCTGACAATTGTATTCTTTTTCCATTGCCTGGTATGCACTCCTCTCAAACCGATCTACCCAAAGCCCGAGTCTGTGAGCAATAGTATGAAACGTATCTGGTTGCCAGGAAACATCCGATAAGCCTTGTGAATGACCTGATGTCAAGCCGCTTCCTTCATCACTGACCAGGTAAACGGCTATGTGGCCATTGTTTTCAATGCAATTCCAATGCTCTACCCAGTCTTTAGCCTTTCGAGTATCCGATAATTCCATTTTCAATATTGCAGAACTAACAGGGTCCACTGTCACTAAAATCGGGGTGTTTTTTGAAAATATTTCATCACTGGCAAAAACCATCAATCGTATATTTTCTTCCTTATTTATTAAGGTGCCAGGGAGCAAAGATCCAACATGTTTAAGGTATTGGCTTATAAAACCCGTTGAATTATTAGCTAATCCAAATCTTTTCATTAAGTTTGAAATGCTTTCAATACTGCATTTGCCTTCCAACCTTAAGGATAAAATATATGACAAAACTTTTTTTTCATCAACCGAATTGGTTTTTGAAGGGGCTTTATTAAAAATAATGGGGAATACTGCTTTCAAGCTGTTAATTGCATCATAAATAAATGTACGAGATACATTAAATTGTCTGGAAAGATTTGTAATCAAACCATATTGCGAATTTTGCATGGCTAAAAAACCGCTAACGGCAATATGGCCTCGGATAGCGTCAGTTATTTCTTTACGGCGTAAAAATTTCTTTCCTGTAAAAACAAATTCTGGTAAATTATTCACATCTGTGAGCAGCATATTTCCTCCGGTGTCTTTGTTTTTTTGCTGAATTCTAAAGTACACCAAAGGAAAGTGCTGTTCACAGTATTTTTTTAAAAAATAATTTCCCGCATCTCAAAAACACATTTTGATTTTACGAAGTGTCAAACGGAAAATGAAGGATGCCGATTGAATCTGCTCTTTTTTCTTCTCTTTGCTTTTCATGAAATTTTTTGGCATCAGCATTCCTCTCCTGATCTGAAACATCGATATTCAGTTATAAATTAAAAATTGCCTTGGCAATCAGTAAATACACCCGCAAAGCCGCCGGCATCGACAATGCTCGTCATAAAAGAAAAGACGCACTGGCCATCGCTGGATCGATCCCTATGAAGCGGGCACTGAGAGGCATCATCGACCTGATGCTCGGCACCGAAGAAATCATTCTTCTGAATAAACTGGGTTTCAATTGGTCATCTATGGCAGCATATGACATGGCCTGTGTATATGTCAACAGCTCATCATTTTGACAGGCATCAAAAACGACATTCATACCGGCGATAAAGCCTTTGTCCGCCGCTTCATGCAGCAGACTACGATGTGCGTTAACGTCACCAGCAATAAATATCAGCAGATCGGTGATTTGTATTGTTCGAAAATTGAATGACGTCAAAGCACGTTATTCTCCGGAGAAAAATAGAGCAAAGTCCAGTCAGTTG
>NZ_DATFKB010000069.1:0-11487 GCF_035268865.1 Salinivirga sp.
GACGAAAACCGGTATGCAAATGCATTTACTAGCGATAAGTTTCGTTTCAACAAGTGGGGCAAGATCAAAATTTATCATGCACTAAAGCATAAGCAAATTCCTGAGCAGTATATTACACAGGCTTTGGAAACGATCGATGATGAAGATTACATAGCTACTGCCAGAACACTAATGAAAGAAAAAAACCGGCAAATCGATGATGAATACCAAAAGCGTAAACAAAAAGTGTTTCGCTTTATGGCAACACGTGGATTTGAAACTGGAATAATATTTGATCTTTGGGATAACATGGAGGTATAAGTCAGGCTCTTAGGAATAGCAGGGGTTTAAAAGTGTTTATAACTTGCATGTTTCCTAACATGATTGTTATATTTGTTATAAAAAATTAGTAGAATGATTCAGAACGACCAAGTAAAAGAGATTGAAAAACGCCTGGATGCGTTGAGGAGGCATCTTTGACATCGATCGCACAAGAATAGAAATAGAGGAACAGGAAGAAAAAACACAGGCAGAAGACTTTTGGGATGATCCCAAAGCAGCGGAAAAGCAGCTAAAAAGTATTACAAGATTAAAAGGTTGGGTGAAGGAATATGACCAGGCCAAAGCAATGCTTGACGATTTGAAAGTGCTGATAGACTTTTACAATGATGGTGAAGGTAATGAAAAAGAGATCGAGGCACATTACGAAGAATTGATTAAGGCCATTGAAAACCTTGAATTCCGGAATATGCTCCGCAAAGAAGAAGATGAGCTGGGCGCAATATTAAAAATTAATGCAGGGGCAGGCGGAACAGAAAGTAATGACTGGGCTCAAATGCTCATGCGTATGTATTTGCGCTGGGCAGAGAAAAATGGCTATAAAGTAAAAGAAGTCAGCCTGCTGCCGGGCGATGAGGCAGGAATAAAGTCAGTTACGATTGAGGTCATTGGAGAATACGGCTATGGCTTCCTGAAATCAGAATCAGGGGTACACCGACTTGTTCGACTCTCGCCTTTTAATGCCAACCATAAGCGCCAAACTTCTTTTGCATCGGTATTTGTTGCACCAATAATTGACGAAAGCATTGAGATTGATATAAACCCGGCAGATGTAACCTGGGATACTTTCCGTTCAAGTGGTGCCGGAGGTCAGAATGTAAATAAGGTAGAGACAGGTGTTCGATTGAGACATGAACCAACCGGTATCATAATTGAGAATACAGAAACGCGCTCACAGCATAAAAATAAAGAGAATGCATTGCGTTTGTTAAAGTCGCACTTATATGAAAATGAGTTGCAAAAGCGTAGAGAAGAACAGTCAAAAGTCGAAGGGCAGAAAAAGAAAATTGAGTGGGGTTCGCAAATCAGGAACTATGTATTGCATCCATATAAAATGATAAAAGATGTTCGGACAAATATAGAAACCTCGCATGTAAATGACGTCTTAGATGGTGACTTGAACATTTTTATTAAAGCCTACCTGATGGAGTATGGTAGCGTGCTTTAATAAAGTAAAAAAAAATATTAAATTTGTATTGTATGCTTAACAAACTGGCATTATTTATATTATTCTTTAGTCTTTTAAGTTTGGGCGATGCCCGGGCTCAATGCGGGAATGAGCTTAAACGTGAAGCCTATCAAAAAATAAAAGGCGGCACCTACCTGAAAGACTTTCGCATACGCTTTGAGGAGTCATCAAAAAGAAACCCCGAAAGCGATGAATTTACAATAATGTTATACAAAGGAGTGCGTTACCGTTTTGTTGTGAAAAATGACCAAAGCAAGGAAGGAGAAGCCATCATTAAACTTTATGATGATTTCAAAATCTATGCTTCTTCATACGACGAAGCATCAGCAACCCATCATAATATTTTTGAGTTCTTCTGTCAAAAAACACAAGCCTATTATCTCTCAGGCCATTTTAAAGATGGTGATAAGGGATGTGCCATTATTATGCTAGGCAATATGGGCAAATTCTAAAGTATCTTTTATGATTAAAATTTACCATAACCCAAGATGTAAAAAGAGCAGGGCCGGTTTAGATTACCTGCAATCTATAGTCAAAGATATTGAAGTAGTCAAATATCTTAATGACACTCCTTCAATAAAAGAACTAAAAGAGATTATAGCCAAAACCGGCAAAAAACCGGGGGATTTTATCCGCAAACAGGAGGAGCATTATAAAAGAAATATGAAG
Organism: Salinivirga sp.; assembly: GCF_035268865.1. Classification (GTDB taxonomy): domain Bacteria; phylum Bacteroidota; class Bacteroidia; order Bacteroidales; family Salinivirgaceae; genus Salinivirga. The sequence continues at coordinate 2,177 of NZ_DATFKB010000069.1, forward strand.
GGAAAAGAATTGAACGATGACCAAATATTGGAAGAGATGGTGTCCAATCCTAAAATTATAGAAAGACCAATAGTTGTTCATGACGATAAAGCAGTGCTGGGTCAACCCCCCGAAGAAATTGATAAAATCTTATAGCAGTGGAAAACCCGATTATATCTTATAAAGAAAATTACAAAGGCGTCATTCAGCTCAATAGAGCAGAAAGTAAAAACACTTTCAATAAGGAATTTGCAATTGAGCTGAATAATAGTCTCATTAAATTTGATGAGGATAAAGACGTAAGGGTGGTTATTATTGAAGCAGAAGGAAAGCATTTTAGTGCGGGTATTGCGCTTGATCAATTTGATGAAGCCGATGCATTTCAGCAAAAAGAATTACTTGAGCTGATGGACAGGCACAATCATACCATCGCCAATATGAAGAAACCAGTCATATCGGCTGTAAAAGGTTATGGAATAGCCAATGGTTCGGGCCTTGCATTTGCTTCAGATTTAGTGGTAGCTGCGGCGGATGCAGTTTTTGGAACCACTGCTATTCGTGTGGGCCTGGCTTGCCTCGGGCCTGCTATGCCTTTATCGCGGCATGTGGGTCGCAAAAGATTGATGCAAATGCTCATGACCGGACAAAACATTTCTGCAGTAGAGGCCTATGATTTGGGCCTGGTCAATTGGGTTGTAGAACCTGGTGAATTGAGAAAAAAGACATTTGATGTTGCAGATGAGTTGATTGCTAAAAATCCGCATGCGCTGGCAGCAATTAAAGAAGTTGTATACAGGGCATCAGAATTGCCCTACCATCAGGGAATAGATTTGTCAACAGATATTTTTACCCGTCTGGCGCTGCATCCAAATGCTAAGCATGGTTTGGAATCGTTCCAGAAAAAGACTAAACCACAATGGCCCGAAGAAAATGTCTAGTATTGCTTAAACTCGCAGTTCTGGCTGTACTTTTAACCTTTAACGGTTGCCAGGACGATGATAGCCTGTTTGCACCTCCGGCAGATGTGGAAGATAATATTTTTGACCACATTAATCATTACAGGTTGTTGAATGGATACGCAGCTTTAGACCGGAATACGCTACTAGATGAACTGGCCCGATCGCATTCCAGCACAATGATCGCGAATAATTCATTAAGCCATGTAAACCAGGGTTATCGTTATGAGCAGGTAATTACAGAACTGAACGGCAATGTTTATGCAGAATTGGTAGCGCGGGGTAATATCAATGGACGCGACCTCATTGATCAATGGTCTGATGATACGGATAGTAACGAAACCATACTCGGAGATTATAGTATTATCGGTATTGGTGTTTCTGAAAGTAGCGATGAACAATTTGTCACAGTTATCCTGACAAAATAAATTTCACTTGCGTCAGGCTTCATATAATTATTAATCTAAAATTATTGCCATATGAGTTACCGTATTGAAAAAGATACAATAGGAGATGTTAAGGTCCCCGCTGATAAGTATTGGGGGGCTCAAACAGAAAGATCCAGGAATAACTTCCCAATTGGAGACCCGGCCTCAATGCCGAAAGAAATCATTGAGGCTTTTGGTTACCTGAAAAAAGCAGCAGCTATTACCAACCACAAATTGGGCGTACTTGCTGAAGAGAAAAAAGATTTGATTTGTAAAGTATGTGACGAAATTATTAATCACGAACTCGACGATCAGTTTCCTTTGGTAATTTGGCAAACAGGTTCAGGTACACAAAGCAATATGAATGTCAATGAGGTTGTGGCAAACAGAGCTCATGTATTGGAAGGTAATAAACTAGGAGAGGGCGAGCGCACCATTCATCCTAATGACGATGTAAATAAGTCGCAGTCATCTAACGATACATTCCCAACAGCTATGCATATCGCAGCCTATAAAATGTTGGTTGAACACACCATTCCGGCTCTAGAGTCACTAAGAAATGCGCTCGAGAAAAAATCCAAAGAGATGGCTGAAGTTGTGAAAATAGGGCGTACGCACTGGATGGATGCTACACCACTCACGCTTGGCCAGGAATTTTCGGGCTACGTGTCGCAAATTGATCATGGACTTAATGCTATAAACAATTCACTCAGCCATCTTTCAGAACTTGCATTAGGCGGCACAGCTGTAGGTACAGGTCTCAATACACCAAAAGGTTATGCAGAAGAAGTGGCATTTAACATTGCCGAACTTACAGGTTATGATTTTGTTACAGCCGAAAATAAGTTTGAATCCCTGGCAGCTCATGATGCTATTGTGGAAAGCCATAATTCATTGAAACAGGTAGCTGTGAGCATTATGAAAATTGCCAATGACTTAAGAATGTTGGCTTCCGGCCCCCGATCAGGTATTGGTGAAATTATTATTCCGGCCAATGAACCAGGCTCTTCCATAATGCCCGGCAAGGTAAATCCGACACAAATTGAGGCCATTACTATGGTGGCTGCACAAGTTATGGGAAATGATGTGGCAATAGGTGTTGGCGGCTCAAACGGCCATTTTGAACTGAATGTATTCAAACCAATGATGGTTGCCAATTTTCTTCAATCTGCCAGACTCTTAGCCGATGCTGTAAATTCTTTTATTGAAAGGCTCGTAATAGGAATTAAACCGAATAATGAACGTATTCAGGAATTACTTAATAATTCATTGATGCTGGTTACGGCTTTAAATACAAAAATTGGTTATGAAAAGGCAGCTAAAATTGCCAAAAATGCATTTGCAGAAGGGACTACCTTGAAAGAAGCTGCACTAAAACTTGGTTTTTTAACTGAGGATGAATTTGATGAATGGGTTGACCCATCGAAAATGATTGGTAATTAACGTGAGCTTAAATAAACAGGAATAAATTCAAAAAGCGCTATAAATATTAATTCATTTATAGCGCTTTTTTGGTTATAGGATTTAAATCAGAAATTAATGTTTACACCTCCCAGAACAGAAGGCCCTATTTTATCTGTAAAGGCATATTGTCTTTTGTAGCCTCCAATTAAGTTTCTGCCAGTGGCAAAAATCTTTATTCCATCTGTTATTTTATAATTGATAGTTCCGTTAAGAATAATGTTTGCATCAACTACTCCCTGATTCATTTCATTATTGATAACAAGTGTTTGGTGGCTGTAGAAGTAGCTGTTTAAATTGAGATTAATCTTTTTGGTCGGCCTGTAGTTCATATTAACACCACCGGTGAAAGCTGGCGTTGCTTTATGGTAAAAGTCACTTCTTTTTTTACCATCTCCGTCGGCATCAATTGGATTTCCGTTTACATCAATTGCATCAGCATAATCATTGATTTTTGTTTGCTGCACAGTTACAAATATTTGAAAACTCATTTTTTTGAATGGCACAGATGTAAGTGACATGGTAGCGCCGGTTTGTTGAGGTTTCATGTCCAGGTTTATGAAGGAATAGTATTCAATAGCTTCACGTGTTTCATTTCCTGTGAGCGGGTTAACACCAGCAATTGTATCATTTCTCACTTTACTCAATGCAATGAGGTTATTTAGTTGCGACCAGAAAAGCTCTATGTCAAGTGTAAATGTTTCTGATATTCTGTGTCGGAAACCAATTTCCGCATCATCAACGGTAAGTAGTTTGTAGTTATATTTTTCATTGACTCCGGGTATTTCGTCACTTCTTTCTGTGCCCCGGTATACGAGATTATTGTAAAGTGCGAAACCCTGGTATTGCGTGCCTGTGGGGTATCTTAGATTTATATCGAAAAACAGGTCGAAAATAAAGGGCGTTCTTGATGAACGTCCATAAGATCCTCTGATTAGAAAGTCTTCTGCAGCCTTATAAGTAGCAGATATAAGCGGACTAAATGCAGCTTTGTTGGGATGCTGAAATTTGTCAACGCGTGCCGCACCAATTATTCTAAGTCTATCCCATTTATAATCGGCCTGTAGGTGACCACTTAAAAGTGTGTTGGTTACATCACCTCCATCTTCAGGTGTGACAATTTCGTACCCTTCAGACAAAAAAGTTGCAGGGTCGATTTCCTGTTCTGTACTACCTAATCCCATACTGTTGTAGCTCGATGTTTTATAAGAAACTCCTGGTTTTAGCGAAAAATTTTCTGAAATTTTCAGGTCATACTCTGCTGTAGCAGTGAGTACATCGGAGTTTACTTTTAGCAACTCTCCACTACCAACTAGTGCATTAAAGCCTTTACTGTAATCTGTCGTAATTGTTAAACCTTTGTAGGAGCCCCAGAAATGCGCAAAATAGGTGTTTAGTGAATCTGTACTTAAAGCTGCAATATTGTTGTTTGCATAAACTCTTTGTACCCTGGCATAGGAGTAACCGCCCATCAGATTAAGGTCCAGGTCATTTTTATTATAGCGCATATGCAGATTTCCCCCATACCGCTCAGTGGCCAGCTTTTTATCCGGGTAGCGTTCGTGGATATTGTAATTTGGTATGGGTTGACCGGCTTGTGGACCTGCAAGGTAAACCCCGTCGTATGGCTGATCTGCATCAAGCACAGGTAAACCTAAAATATTGGTCACCTCAGTTTCGTTTAATTCGTCAACAAAATTATTTTCATTAAAGATAAAATAGTCTACTTTGTGGCGGTCACGAAAATCTGCATTCCCGCTTAATCTTATGCCCAGTCCATTATCGAAACTATAGGCTGCAGATGTACTTGTAATGACACTGTTTGGTGCTCCGGCCATTGAATAAGTGCTAAAAGAAGCACCTTTCTTTTTTGTTGGCGACTTGGTGAGGATATTGATTACACCAGCCACCGCATTGGGCCCGTACATGGCCGAAACCGGTCCCCTTACCACTTCTATCCGGTCAACATCATCGATATTGATTTGTAATAGTTCCCAATAGGTTTGCCCCTGGAACTCACTGTAAACAGTTCTATTGTTCACCATAATGAGTGTCATGGTGTTAGCTGTCAGTGTAATGAGCCCTTTAGGGTCCACACCATCATATCCACGTAAGTGTATATCGTAATTGCCGGGTGTGGTTTCTCTAACAATTAATCCCGGAATTAACCTTAACGCTTCCATTATTGATGTCGCACCCGATTCTTTTATTTGTTCGGAACTTAATACCGAAGCGCCCAGGGGAGCTTCGAAAATATCTTCTGCTTTTTTCGAAGCTGAAACTATTTCGATCTCCATAAGTGACTCAAGGTCCATTTCATAGAGGTTTTCTTCCTGAGCTGAGATGCTGATTGAAACTATAAAAGGCAGAATAAATAAAATAGTGATACGTAGAAATTGTTTCATAATGGGGTGTTTTTAGTTGGTTAAGAATACATACGTATGAATTATGCCTAAGGTTTTGTTTTACCCGCAGGGAATAGAATGTTATCAATAAATTCCTAGAAATTATTGATGTATCCGAAGTGAATTTTGGCGTTGTTTAACTTAACAGGCTGGTTGTTGGTTTTTCCCAGGGCATAGGAAATACTAAATATTCCCGCGTTAGTATTTAGGTTCACGCCGGTTCCAAACCCCAGTACTCTTAGTAGAGTACGATCTGTGCCTCTTTGTGCATTTATCCAACCGGCATCGGCAAATATTTTAAAATGGCTGTACTGCTCAAATAACCAACGCAACTCTATTGTAGAAATAGAGTGATTTCGTGAAAAAAAAGCGTTTTCATCGAAGCCTCTTAAAGTTTTGAGCCCCCCAATTCTCAATAATTCATTTTTATAGATTTTTTTATCACTGTATAGTCCTTCCACCTGATTTTGCAATAAGACAGACCATCTTTGGTACACAGGTAAAATTCCTTGTAAAGTTAATTTTCCTTCTATATAGTTTGCTTTAATAAGGTCACCGGCATTTGTTGGGTTTTGAACAATTCTCCGGCCTGCACCCAGGTCACTGAAAATCATATATCCTTTTCCCGGATTTATTTTGCTGTCTTTTTGCTGCCATATTATTTCAAGTCCGGTTCCGTAGGCATTGGTGGCTAAAATATTTGTGGTATCTTCAGGAGATAAAACTATAGTTTGTTTATTTTTATAGTATCCGGTTGCAGAGTTTGTCCCGTTAAAATATACAAACAGGCCACCTCGCAGGGTTAGGCGCACAAAAGAAGTATCTTCTTTTAACATCTCTACTTTCCCATTTGCACCCAGCGGGGATCGAAATAAATACGGCCAGTTTATTGCAGCATCTAATTGTTGGCTTAATTGCCTGGTTTTTTTCCACTCCAGCTCCAATTGCTCGCCGAAACCCAGGTTATTTAATAATGATAATTCCAGTTCTCCGGTTAACATATATTTGTTATTCCTGTCTTCATCAGGAACAATACCCAGTAAACCATCAAAATAATTTGCATTAAGGCTTTTCAACCGGAGGTCTGTTCTGGCCAATTTGTTTTCAAAAGAGATCAAAGGCTCGGCTGATAATTCTAAAAAACTGATTTGTTGTATTTTATTTGAAATTTGTGATAGGGTTTTATTGTTGAATACATCGCCTGGCATTATATTAAGGTAACGCCAAAGAAATGAGTCTGCTATTTTTATGTCATTAAAAACTATTGAGTCATAGGTATACTTTTGGCCCGGTTCAACGAGTATGCTTAATTGCAAGTTGAAGTTTTTAACCTCAAAATTTGAATTGACCTGTGCAAAAGGATAGCCATTATTCTCCAGGTATTCCAACAGCTCTTGCTTATACCGTTTTACTTTAATCAAATTTACTGGTTTTTTATCTTTGATTTTGTATTCCGGTAATCCTTGTAAGCGTTTTTCATCAAAGTCAATTGTGAGATTTGTCCAAAAATGTTTTTTCCCTTTGTAAATAATGCCGGTAATTGTATCACCACTTCTATAAATAGAGTCCAGGTTACTGTTTATAAATCCCTGGGTGTGGAAGTCGGTTATTTTTTCCCTTAGAGAGTTCTGGAAATCAGTAGTATCATTTGATTTTATCGATGAAGCGGTGTTTTGATCTACGATTTTTATTAAATAAATGTCTTGTCCAAATGAACTTTGAATAATAAAGGTGAAGAGCGCAGCAAATAAGTTCGCTCTTAGAATTATTGAATATCTTTTTTGGTCAGCTTTTTTCAAACGTTGTATTATATATTTGTATACTCCTAACCTAAAAATGTAAAAAATATTTCTTATTGTCATGAAAATACGTAATTTTTAAATGCCAAATGAACTGTAAAATAAATTGCATGTTTTTCAGAGTAATATTGATAAATATATTGGTACTATTTAATGCAGGTGTGATTTATGCTCAGGAGGACAGAAGCATTTTTTACAGAAAAGAGCATATCATTCAACCTCATATAAGTACAAATGGGTATGGTATAAGCTTTACTTCGGCCAAAAAAAGAACCATTGATAACTATTTTTATTGGAAGGTATCTTTAAGTGAGTTAAAGCACAGAAAGGAAATAAAAGGAGTAAATCCCAATTACCCCAATCAAAGACAGTTTATTTTTGGCAAAGTCAATCATGCATACCCCATAGGCTTGTCAATTGGTTTTCATAAAAAATATATACTGAAAAATAATGCACGGGCTATAGGAATTCGCTATTATTATGGTGCAGGAATTGAGGCTGCCCTTTTAAAACCAGCTTATTATCAAATTGAATTGGTGTATTCACAAGATAGTAGCAGAGTGTTAACAGCTCAGTTTGACCCGGAGAAGCACAATGTAAATAATATAAAAGAGCGCTCCTCGTGGTTTGAGGGGATTGCCGAAACCAACCTCGCGCCGGGAGGTAAAATAGAGGTTGGGGCCATTGTCGATTTTTCGGGTAAAGAAGAGCGTATACATGGAGTTGGGATTAGTAGTATTTTGCAGGTTTTCTTATTACCAGTTGAGATTTTAGCCGGAGAACCCGAGCGGCGTTTTTACTTTGGATTTAGCCTTTCTTACGTTTGGGGTAAAATTCTGGATTATAGTGATACTGGTAAATCCGGGAAAAATCATAGCGGTTGGGGTATGTTAAAAAAATATTAACGTTTTTTTCTCTTTTTTTTTAAATACCTAAAATAATTCCTATCTTGCCACTTTATTTGTGTATGTCTAAAGTTATAAAATAATAAAGTTTATGAGAAGCAAACATTTACTATTGTTTTTTGCGGTTTTGATGGCCGGTGGTTTTACGGCAGTGAATACTGTTTCTTTTGACCGGTACCAGTCAAATGAGTCGACAGATAAGTATCAAGTTAAAAAAGAGTTGGGGTCGATACAAACAGCAAAGAGTGACACAAGCTTTTACGTTGATACCTCAGATCTTCAAAGTATCAGAAGTAGCCTGGAAGCCTTTCTAGGTAGTCAAAGTGGAGGTAATCTTGATTGGAGCTTTGTCGGTCCCAATAATGTGGGAGGTCGGATAAGGACAATTATTGTTGACAATAATAATGATAATGTATTGTATACTGGGGGAGTTGGCGGAGGTATTTATAAATCTACTACCAATGGACAGTATTGGGAGCCAGTAGAGGTAAATTACAAAGCAAGTGCAATTTCAGTTACATCATTAGTTCAGGCCCCCGATGGTACCATTTATGCCGCAACAGGCGAAACTTTTGATTCAATATATGTAACAAAACAGGGTGTTCCTGCATTTGCTGGAGCCGGAGTCTTTAAAAAATTACCGGACTCTGATGTTTTTGAGCAAATTGAATCTACAAATCCAATTGGGAATGCAGACTTTTTTGGTATTACTGAATTAGCCATTGACCCAACAAATGAAGATCATATTTGCATGACCACCTGGATGGGTGTTTATGAATCAGTTGATGCAGGTAATTCCTGGTCAAAAATAAATGAACTACCCAGCAAACATGCGTCTGATATTAAAATTTCAGAAAATGGGGTAATTGTTGTTTCTTCAAATGGACAGGTATTTGTTAATAGTGGAAATGGATTTGAAGATGTCTCTGGACATGAGGATAATATGATCGATTCAGGAGGCATTCGTTATGAATTTGCATTTGCACCTACTAATCCTGACTATCTTTATGCAATTGCCGCTGATTCTGCAGGTACATTACTTGGAGTTTATCGTTCAGCTTCAGCAGGAGCTAACGAAACATGGGAAACTATTGGAGCAGGAGGTAGTGAGGAGTTCCAATTATTCAGCAGAACATATACCATACGTGAAAACATAGAGACTGAATATCACGGAGGAGAAGCTATGATGATTGCCGTTTCATCTGATGACCCTAATTATGTATATGTTGGTGGGCAGAATTTATGGACTGGTTACAAAGTAAGTGATGACATTGAGCCATTTCAGTGGATTCAGAAAACATACAATTCATTTCCAAAATATGACCCACAATTTATTACTGCTAATATGCATCAAATGGTTGCTCAGGAAAGTAATGGT
>NZ_DATFKB010000070.1:0-7654 GCF_035268865.1 Salinivirga sp.
GTAGTCTGCTTCTTGCGAAATTCTTTTTGAGGCCATTGCCAGACTTGCAAGCGGCCGTGTAATTACGAATTGCATTCGATAGGCAGCAAAAGATCCCAATAAAAGTAAAAATAGGATCCACCCTGCATTAGAAAGCATGAAGCTGGTAATTTCTGATGAGATATTTTCTTTGCTGGCCAGAAGCACTATGGTACCGTAATCGTTATTCTTATAATTTATTGTTTCTTTCACTTCCTCTGTCTCTATTGCTTCATAAGAAATATCATCAAATGCTATATCGGAAATATATTCAGAAAACAAATTGCCGTTTTTATCATATACTTGTGCAGAAATTATATGTGGCAAATTTTCGATGCGTTGCAACACCTTTCGTGTTTCAATGGAATCGTTAAAGCTCATGGGGCCCACACAATAGTCTGCCAGTAAAATGGCATTTGTTTCCACATTTGACTGGAATTTTCGTTCCTGTTCGTTAGCAAAACGGACTATAATAACCGCATATCCGGCAAATGTAACGGCAATGGTCACTAATAAAACCAGGCCAATTAGTTTATACCTAAGCGATATGTTGTTAATCCATTTCATTTCTTTTCTCGCACAGGGTCTACAATGTGCTGTGCTGCTTTTTTTAATCTATAACTTATATAGAGGTTACTGTTGTACATCGACCGTTCATTAATTTCAAACTTCAGGGTCGATTCTTTTTTGTAAATGTTGATCATAGCGCCCTCCCTGGCGCCACCGGGTACTTCAGATATAACCAAAACCGGTTTCTTTTCAGTTGCTTTTAGTAAAGGACTTATAAGTTCTTTCTCTGTAATGTAAACTACATGTGGGCGGAAGTCGGTATTATAAACTTTTTCATGTTCATGAATTAACACGGTTTTATTTTTGATTTCGAGTTTTTTGTAAATTTTCCGAAATTTCTGTGCCAGTTTTTTGTCACCCAAAACCTGAATTCTAAAAAAATCGCCCTGTCTGTCGGCTGGCCATTCAATAAAGCGGGAGAAGCGTTCTATAAAAATGGCTTTCATAGTCATTTCATCCACCTGGGCATATGTAAACCCGGGCAGAACAGTAAAATATATAAAAAACACAAAGTATCTTACCACCATTCTAAAATTAACAGCCTTAACAAATTTAAGGAATTAAAAAACATAAAAAAATGTTGCATGTTGCATTAAGAATTGATTTCACAGTTTTAATGAATTGCTTACCTTTATGCAATAAATCAATAAATTAAGTTATGGTCAGGTTCTCAATAATTTTACTTTTAGTTTTTGGTTTTTATACCTGCAAAGGCCCAGTTGAACATCAGGTCAAATCTAACCATCTGAAGTTTATAGAGTCGAATTATCCGGGCGATATTTTTCCGGCAACCATTAATTCGCTGGAAGAATCTCATTTAGTTACACAAATTCATGATGGGCTGATTGGTATTAATCCTGCTACTAATAAGCAGGAGGGCAGACTTGCAAAACGCTGGGTGGTGAATAATAACCACGATAAAATTATTTTCCACCTGCATGACAATGTGTATTTTCATGATCATGGTTGTTTTGAAAGCAAAGAGGAGAGGCTGTTAAGTGCTTCGGATGTGAAGTATTCCCTCGAATATACATTCTGGCACAAAGCCAATAGTGCCCAGGGTATCGGCTTATTAAAAGATATAAAAGGCGGATCAGAGTATTATGACCAATGTCGTGATATGGAGTTTGAACCCGGCCAACTTGAAGGTATTAAAGTTAAAGACTCGCTTACTTTAGTCATTTATTTAAATAAATCGAACCCCGCATTTATTTACAGTATGGTGAGTCCTGATATGGCCATTTTGCCCCCTGAAGGCCTCAGAAAATATGGCAATGAGTGTACCATAGGTTGCGGACCTTTTGTGCTTGATCATTTTAACCCTTCAACTGATTCTGTGGCGATGTTTCGCAATGAGCTTTACTATAAAACAGATAAAAATGGCAGGCAGCTGCCATACATCGATAAGCTTACCGCCATTTTTGAGGCTACTCCGGCCAAAAGCTTAAGGCTGATCAGGGATGGCAAAGCCGATTTTTTACTTACCATGAAGCAAAAATATGTTTCTGAGTTTGTTGAAAAAAACATTGACCTCTTTGAGGGGGATGACCCTGAGCTTGTTTTGGAACAACCCAAAGATATGGAAAGCACCAAAATATTTATGCTACGCAGAAGTAACATCAAGAACCTGCACTACGGCGGCATGAATTTTTTATATCTTGATCGGGTGAGAATCGCGGAATAATGCTTTTTTAGGGAGCTTTTACAATGACTCTTGTTACTAAAAAATTACACGGTTATCAAGTATTGCCGCTAGTTGGGTTTTAACCTGGCTTAAGCGGGAAATTTCCTGAACTATTTCAGTGCGCTCCTCTGAGCTCAGGGATTGGTTTTGCTTTAGTTTCTCCATGTGCTCCCGCATCATTTCTTTAATGCGTTGAAGTTTATACTCCACCAGCAATCGTTCAATGAGTCTCGTCAGGTTCGACTCTTCAAAATTCTTTTCAGGTGCTCTTATGTCCCATATTTTACTTAATTCATAGTTGCGGCTTGTAATGTCAACTATGGTTTTAACTATTTCGGAGTCCTCGTGGTTGAGGAAATACTTTTCGTTTACCGCATAGCCTTTTACCTGGAAGTTCATCATTTCATCCAGGATTTTATGATGAACCGGGTGGGCGAATGTCAGACCATCCTGGCTCAGGTCTTCCAGCACAAAATCGGCCACTGAAATCATTTCTGCGTTATCATCTTCATCTAAGGTTTCGAGTGAGTCTATGGCCAGCTCAGTTTCACCGTGTTCAAGCAAAAGCCAAATGAGTTCACGTTCGGCCTGGTGGAGTGTGGGTTCGTTTGGCGATATTAGACCGCGTTCATTGGGAGCCGGGGTTGTATTTTCCTGTCTTGTTTGCTGCTTATCTTTCTCTTTGAAAAAACGCCTTTTCCTGATTTTTTTTATTTCATCGTACAGTACTTTTTCCTGCATATCGAGCATCCCGGCTGTTTCTTTCAGGTATACTGATCGCGTAATACCATCGGGAATAATGGAAATGGATTTTACGATATCACTCACAATGCCTGCTTTTTTAACCGGGTCGTTTCCAGCTTCTTTTAATAATACACCTGTTTTAAATCGTATGAAGTCTGTGGCATTGTTTTCAATATAATCTTTTACCGCCTGTGCACCATTTGCCCGGGCAAAACTGTCGGGGTCTTCACCTTCGGGGAGGAGACATATTTTAACATTCATCTCTTCCTCGAGCACGATGTCGATACCGCGCATTGAGGCTTTTATTCCGGCCGGGTCGCCATCGTATAATATGATGAGGTTTGGCGTAAAACGTTTAATAAGTTTTACCTGCTCTGGCGTAAGTGATGTGCCCGAAGAGGCAACCACATTTTCAACACCCGACTGGCTTAATGATATTACATCGGTATAACCTTCCACAAGAATACACTGGTTATGGCGGGTAATTTCTTTGCGGGCCTGGTAAATGCCATACAGCACGCGACTTTTGTGATAAATTTCTGATTCGGGCGAATTAAGGTATTTCGCCATTTTGGTGTCTTTCCGCATAATGCGCCCGCCAAATGCAATGACCTGGCCGCTCAGACTGTGTATGGGAAACATTACGCGTTCGGCAAAACGGTCAAATTTCCGGTCCTCTTTTACTATGGTAAGACCTGTTTCTGAAAGGTAGTCGATTTTATATCCCTTGCCTAAAGCTGCAGATGTAAAAGCATCACGTTTGGCCGGACTGTACCCGAGCTCGTATTTGCGAATGGTATTTTCTGTGAAACCCCGTTCTTTAAAATAACTAAGGCCAATGCGCTTTCCTTCATCGGTTTCAAATAGTTGTTTTGCATACCATTCTGCAGCAAAACGAGTAAGAATGATCATGCTTTCACGCTGGTCCCGTTTTTTGATCTCATCAGCCGAGGGTTCTTTTTCTTCAACCTCTATATTGTACCTTTTGGCAAGATTTTTAAGTGCTTCAACATAACTTAAGCCTTCCTGCTCCATGAGAAAATTCACAGCATTTCCTCCCTTACCACAACCAAAACATTTGTAGATGCCTTTTGATGGGCTAACTGTAAAAGAGGGTGTTTTTTCGTTATGAAATGGGCAAAGCCCGAGGTAATTGGCTCCCCGCCTTTTTAGCGAAATATAATCACCTACTACATCTACAATATCGATGCTGCTGTATATGCGGTCAATGGTTAACTGATCTATCATTAGAAGAAATCAAAAATTTCAATTGATTAAATACAAAGATAGCATCTCTGAAGGATATTTTAATGCAAAAGAGAGGAAAGGATAATACTATTTTTTTAATTTTTTTGCTTGAAAATCCAATAAGATTTGTCGGTTGTTTTTCTCAGAAAATCAAGTTTTTGCAATGCCTCATAGCGATCACTGAATTGCTGCATTGAAACGCGGAATTTACCATCAGCCGCTACTACGGTGGCGTTGTGGCCTTCTTTTATTAAATCGTCTGCCAAAAGCTGTGCATTTTTACGTTTATTATAGCTTCCCGCAATAATGTGATATTCGAAAGCCTCTTCTTTTTCGCTGTAATAGAGGGCTTGCTCTTTTTTAGTTGCTATTTCATTGATGTCTGCAGAATCTTTTGTTGTATCATTTTCATCAGGTTGGGATATCCCAATGGCAGCAGTTTGATTTTTTTGCTCTTGCTTGAAGAAATCAGTGCCAAAAGTAAGTACTGCCCCGATAATGAGTATGGGGCCCAGCACGGCGGCAATTCTCACCATGGTTTTTTTGCTCATAATGCCCTGGTTTTGATTTATTGGTACGGTTTTCAAAGATTTTGAAGTGCGTATGCTCAGATCTATGGGCAGGTTTACCGGTGTCAGCCCGTAAGCATCAGCCAACAGGTTTTGTTCCACATCTGCTCTGAATTGAAAATGCTGGTTTTCATCCAGGTATAAAGCGCCAAGGCCATTTACAATTACCAGCCCATCTGTAAGCAGGGTGTGTTTAATGTGCTTGACCTCTTCAGAAAGCCAGGTTGCAGCGGCTTCGTAAGTCAGTTCTCTTTTATGAGCAATATAATTCACCAATAGCCCGTCGTTTCTGCGAAGGGCATTATTAAAAGCTAATGATTTTGAAGGCGGATAAATCATTTCTCGCTGATCGTCAATTACGGCAGAACGAAATTCAGCTACAAATCCCCCAAGTTCCGGCACAATTACACAATTATGCAGGAACAATAAATCTGATATATATTTACTCAATGTCGACATCAACTACAAAATTACGAAATAAACTACGAAGAATAACATAATTTTTGACCGTTGCCTATATTTTAACGGCCAAGAAAGGCAAATATGACGCTAATACAGCAATTTTCCAATTTGCTCAAGAGATAAAAAACATGTAATTTCGTAGCTTCTTATAAATCATATAAGTGCGCAATATGCTGGAAAAATTAGAACAGATTAAGAAAGAGGCAGAGGCTTTTGTGGCCAATTCGGAAGAAGAGATTGAAGCTTTCCGGATTCAGTATTTAGGTAAGAAAGGAAAAATGAATGAAGTTTTTGCCGAGTTTAAAAAGGTTCCCAATGAACAAAAAAGGGAGTTCGGTAAAAAAATCAACGAAATAAAGACATTTCTACAGGAAAAAATTGATCGTTTTCATGCAGACCTGCAAAAGCAGCCTGAGGAGGCCAGTGGCGATGACTTAACCCTGCCGGGAGATCCCGTAAAATGGGGAACCCGTCACCCGCTATCAATTGTAAGGCGCGAAATTATCGATATTTTTAGTCGTCTGGGCTACGTGGTTGCCGACGGACCCGAAATCGAAGACGATCATCACGTGTTTAGCGCATTGAACTTCCCCGAGGAGCATCCGGCCAGAGATATGCAGGATACCTTTTTTATTGAAAAACAACCCGATGTGCTTTTGCGCACACATACCTCTTCTATCCAGGTGCGTACAATGGAGCAAAATGATCCGCCTATTCGGGTGATTTGTCCCGGCCGCGTTTTTCGTAACGAAGCTATTTCGGCAAGAGCACACTGCATTTTTCATCAAATTGAGGGACTTTACATCGATAAGGATGTGTCGTTTGCCGACTTAAAGCAAACCTTGCTCTATTTTGCACGCGAAATGTTTGGAGCTGATACCGAGATCAGGCTGCGACCCTCGTACTTCCCTTTTACCGAACCTTCTGCCGAAATGGATGTGAGTTGCACCATTTGCGGAGGAAAAGGCTGTAATGTTTGTAAATATACCGGCTGGCTCGAAATTATGGGCTGCGGTATGGTCGATCCAAACGTGCTCGAAAGCTCTGATATTGACCCTGAAATTTATTCCGGATTTGCATTCGGCATGGGTATTGAGCGTATTGCAATGTTGAAATACCAGGTAAAAGACCTTCGTTATTACTTTGAAAACGATGTGCGTTTTTTGGGTCAATTCGAAAATGAGGTTTAGGCAATTTATGTAAACCGGACAATCGGAATTTGGAAAAACTCCCGGTAAAAGCTACTTGATTATGGTTGCCCAACCTTTGAAAACAAACCGATTCATTTCGTTATTGACGCTTGGCAAATGGATGTTTTTTTTCTTACCTTTAAACCAAAAGGTTTAATATGTCTAAAAAGCTTGTCGTATTGTCGGGAGCAGGAATGAGTGCTGAAAGTGGGATTCGTACTTTCCGCGATAAAGACGGATGGTGGCAAAACCACAACCCTATGGAATTGGCTTCACCCGAAGCTTTTGAAAGCGATCCACAGCTGGTGCTCGATTTTTATAATTACCGACGTAAAAAGGTGATGGAAGCCGAACCAAATGAGGGCCATAAAGGCCTGGTTACATTGGAGCAGGATTTTGATGTACAAATTGTAACTCAAAATGTAGACGATTTGCATGAAAGGGCCGGAAGCAAAAATGTACTGCATTTGCATGGCGAGATACGAAAGGCCCGTTCTACAACAGATCCGTGGCTGGTATATGATTTAGAAGGCAGTGAGCTGAATCTCGGAGATAAATGTGAGAAAGGCAGCCAACTAAGGCCGCATGTGGTTTGGTTCGGCGAAGCTGTACCTGCCATAGAAGCGGCAGCCAATATTGTGGCACATGCCGATATTTTTGTGATCATTGGAACAGCTTTAGCCGTTTATCCGGCAGCAGGACTCACCAATTACCTCCGGAAAGGGGTGCCTGTTTTTGTAATTAATCCCGATGCAGCACATGAAAATTTTTCATCACAAATTGAATTTATCGAAACAGGAGCCGTTGAAGGAGTTAAAATACTTCAAAAAAAGTTAAAGTCATATGTGGAATAGATTATCGGTTATTTTTATACTGCTTTTTGCTGCAAGTATTGCCAGTGCACAGTTAGCAAATTTCAAAGGTGGGTTGGAGGCCGGAGTAATGGGTACCCAGGTCGACGGCGATACGCTGAGCGGCTACGATAAAGCCGGACTTAGAGTAGGCGGGTTTATTGAAAAGCCGGTAACAGAAGAAATTAGTGTACAATTTGCAATGGTGTATACGCAAAAAGGCAGCCAGGGAGAAAAAAAAGTAGACGATCCGTTCTCTTTCTACGAAATCAATCTTCATTATGTCGACATGCCGCTCACGGCAAGGTATTACCACAA
>NZ_DATFKB010000071.1:0-10180 GCF_035268865.1 Salinivirga sp.
CTGTAATGCCGATGGTTACGCAGGAAAGGTTGTCGTAGAGCTATACGATGGTACAAAGAAACTTACAACAAACCTGCAGCCAGATGGTGAGCTAAAAGAAGCTTTTGGTTTTTTCTGTCAAAAATCTGGCGTTTATAAAATACGAGCATATTTTAAAGATGGAAAAGAGGGTGCTGCAGTTGTTATTTTGAGTTTTATGCAGAAAAAATAAATTTATATACACCTACTCAAAAGCTGCCCCAATCAGGCAGCTTTTTTTATGGGAAATTTTTGCATACTAAAATTGCATAAATAATAGAGCAAAAAGCCAAACCCAACGCCAAGCAAACCACCAAAAAATATATCGGCCGGATAATGAACGCCCAAATAAACCCGGCTATATGAAACCAGGGCTGCCCATATTAATATAGCAATTGTATACCAACGCCTTTTAATAAACATAAGCGAAAAAACAGCAAACCCGAAAGTATTGGCCGCATGGCTTGACACAAAGCCATAAGCACCTCCATGGTAATTATTTAACAAATGCACGAGACCTTCAAACTCCGGATTATGCGATGGCCTGGGCCGTTCAATGGCAAACTTTATAGCTACTGATATCTGATCATTCGCAACAACAACTAATACTGCAAAAACCACCAGCCAAATAACGTTCCACTTCCACTCTTTTACCCACCAAATTAAAACCGCAGCATAAAGCGGTATCCAAAAATACTTTTCGCTGAACCACCACATAATTTGATCAAAAAAACTATTATGCAAGCCATTCAGGAATAAAAACAACTCTTTATCAAATTGCACTAAAGTATCAAACATCTTCTTCAAAATTTAAGGTATTCCAAATCAGGTCTTTAAGTTTATCGAGATTCATCTGAGCTACCGAAGAAATAAACAAAACCGGAATATCGGGCAAATCCTCTGAAATCTCCTCTATTAACTCTTCATCGAGCATATCGCTTTTTGTAATTGCCAAAATTCTGGATTTATCGAGTAATTGCGGGTTATGCTTCTCAAGTTCCGAAAGTAAAATTTTATACTCATTATGAATATCATCGCTATCTGCAGGAACCATAAAAAGCAATGCCGGGTTTCGCTCAATATGTCTCAAAAAGCGAAGCCCCAAACCTTTTCCTTCAGCTGCACCTTCAATGATACCAGGAATATCGGCCATTACAAAGGACCGGTTATCACGGTATGGCACGATTCCAAGGTTCGGGGTTAAAGTTGTAAAAGCATAGTCGGCAATTTTTGGTTTGGCGGCCGATACAACTGAAAGCAATGTAGATTTCCCAGCATTGGGAAAGCCCACCAAACCAATGTCGGCCAGCACTTTCAACTCGAACACAAACCATCCCTCCATACCTGGTTTCCCTGGCTGAGCGTGATGCGGTGCCTGGTTTGTTGATGTTTTAAAATGCGTATTACCAAGGCCACCCTGACCTCCTTCCAGCAACACAACCTTCTCATCATGCTTTGTGACCTCACAAATTAGCTCATTTGTTTCTTCATCCCGCACTATGGTACCAATGGGCACGTCTATTATCACATCTTCACCCTGGGCTCCAAAGCTCCTCTGACCTCCTCCTGGCTGACCATCACCTGCAAAAATGTGCTTTTTATAACGCAAATGCAGCAATGTCCATTGATTCTGATTACCACGCAAATATATATTTCCGCCACGGCCACCATCACCACCATCGGGACCTCCTTTAGGAACAAACTTTTCTCTGCGAAAATGCTCTGAACCTGCCCCTCCTTTACCCGAACGACAAAATATCCGGATATAATCTACAAAATTTGATTGTCCCATTGTTTATTAAATAAATTGTTCTATAACGCAGCTGATGCGGTTAAAAACCTCATCGACAGTTCCAACTCCGTCTATATCGTAATGTTTATGATGTCTTGTATAAAAAGTTATGACCGGCTCAGTACTTGCCCTGTAAGTTTGCAGTCGATTTTGCAATACATCTTCGTTCTGATCATCGGCCCTACCCGATTCTAAACCTCTTTTCCGCATGCGCTCAAGCAGTTCTGCTTCCGGAACTTTCAGATCTATCATCAGTTTTATGGTTTCGCCCCTTTCAAAAAGTTCAGAGCGTAATATTTCTGCCTGCCTTATAGTCCTGGGAAATCCATCAAAAATAAAACCCTTTTCATCGTTGTGCTGATCAAGGAATTTCATCACCAAATCAACCACCAACTCATCCGGCACAAGATCGCCCTTTTCCACATATTTTTTTGCTCTGAGACCCAAAGGCGTCTCTTCGTCCATTTCCTTGCGGAAAATATCGCCGGTAGAAATGTGTCTTAAGTTATATCGTTCACTAATCCGATCAGATTGTGTCCCTTTGCCAGAACCCGGGGGGCCAAAAAGTACAAGGTTAAACATAAGCTGTTATTTTTTTATTCGACCTTATAAATATGCGGTAAATTTCGCCCTAACCCATCATAATCAAGACCATAGCCTATAATAAAATCGGGTGGGATACTAAAGCCAACATAATCTATGTCAAAATCTTTTGTATAAGCTTCAGGCTTATACAAAAGTGTTGCTACTTTAATATCGGCTGGGTCATACCCTCTGAGTTGCTTAATAATCTGCTCCAGGGTTAAACCCGAATCAACTATATCTTCAATAATAATCACTGTTTTATCGGCAATATCTTCGTTTATTCCGATTAGCCTTTTTACTTTACCTGAAGAAAAAGTCCCCTCATAAGAGGCTAATTTAAGAAACGATATGGGGGCAGGAACAGTTATATATTTAAACAGATCTGAAGCAAACATAAAAGAACCATTTAGGATACCCAGAAAAATAACATCCTTATCTTTCAGGTCTTTATTCATTTGGGCTGCAATAGCCTTTACCCGCTCCAGTATTTTATCATGATGAATGGAGATTTCGAATATTTTGTCGTGGATTTTAACTTTATTCATAAATTTGGATTAAGGTGGTTTTTGTATATTTGATGCGAAAATACAAAGGTTCATCTACAATTTCATTATTTTATGAAAAATAATGAATTAAATGATTTGATTAAGAAGAAATTTATTCCAGAACTTAATGTGAAAATAATTGTTTTTTTATTGAACTATAAACCGCCCAAATGTTATTATTATGACACCAAAAGTTAGTATTATCATGGGCAGCACTTCTGATTTACCAATAATGGAAAAAGCTGCCCAGGTGCTTGATGAGTTTAAAATCCCATTCGAAATCAACGCACTTTCTGCCCATCGCACCCCGGAAAAAGTTGAAGAATTTGCTCAAAATGCTTATGATAAAGGAATACGCGTAATAATTGCCGGCGCAGGTATGGCTGCACACTTACCAGGCGTTATTGCTGCTTTAACACCAATTCCGGTAATAGGGGTACCCATAAATGCTTCTCTCGACGGTTTAGATGCTGCCCTCTCTATCATGCAGATGCCCCCGGGGATACCTGTTGCTACAGTGAGTATAAACGGAGCTAAAAATGCCGGTATTTTAGCAGCACAAATACTGGCTACAGATAATAAAGAAATTTTTGAGGCCACGGTGGCTTATAAAGCAGACCTTAAACAAAAAATTGTTAAAGCCAACGAGGAACTAGCAAAAATAAAATACGAATACAAAACAAATTAATATAGTAAGGCAAAATATTTTGCACTAAAGGGATTTATTCATATTTTTCGAATAAATCCCTTTTCTTTTTAAGAAATCTGGTCAATGCAAAAGCTACTTTTATTATTCATCTTTTCGCTAATAGTGCATGCAGGGTTTGCAGGCAATTACTATTTTTACGGAGGAGCGCGTCCGGCAGCTATGAGCAACGCTGTTGTGATGTCGCCCAAACTTGCCTATATGCAAAACCAGGCAGCACTCGGATGGTATGACTCAACTGCTGTTTCAATTTACAGCATGTATCAACCCGATTTACCTCAGCTATCGGTAATAGCTGCGCAAGGGCGCTTTCCGCTTCTGGGGGGAGGTATGGGGCTACAGGTACAACGGTTTGGTTACGACATTTATAACGAAAATAAAATTGGCCTGGGTTACGGAAGAAGCCTGGGTGATCATTTTTCAGCGGGTGTACAGTTCAGCTATCTTTACACACATTTAAACGGGCCTTACGAATCATTTCACAGTTTAGTTGCCGAAGCCGGCATACAGGCTCAATTTGGAGAACGCTGGCTATTTGGAGCACATATATACAACCCCACCCTTAGCAAAACCGGTGACCATGGAGATGAAACTCCGGAAACAATATTGAGAGTTGGTGCAGGAGTACTTGTAACAGACGATTTTCTTATAACATCAGAAGTCGAAAAACATATCAATCAAAAAATCAATTTCCGGGTTGGCATTGATTATGAGTTTTCAATGGGTCTGAACATACAGGCAGGTTTCCAAACCGAGCCCCAAAGTTTTTCAGCAGGAGCCGGCTATAACTTCAACCAATTTGCTGTGCAGGTGGCAGTTACCAGCAACACTTACCTTGAACCAGGAACACATTTTTCATTGCAATACTTTTTTTAAATCATGAGCAGGAAATTAATTCTCATATTAGGCATATTGCTCATTAATATGGCTATTTATGGCCAGCAAAAAAGTGCACAGCAATATATTTCGAATATTGCTGAAGAATTACAGGAAAATGAAGTTGCAGAATCAACAATCGAAGAAATATCCAATACCCTGACCTATTGGTCTGAAACAAAACCCAACATAAACACCATCACAGCAGAAACCCTGCTTGGCTACCAGCTAATAAATCCGATGCAGGCAGCAGAAATGCAGGATTACATAAAAAACAACGGCGATTTGCTTTCACCTTATGAGCTCATTTACATGCCCTCTTTCACCCGACAAACAGCTCAGACCCTTATGCTTTTCTTTACTTTTGGCAAGGAGGAAGAAGAAAAAAAGGACCTTCGGGAATATTTATGGGGCCGGCATGAAATAATGACACAGTATAACCGCTTTTTTGAGCAAAAACAGGGCTACAAAGATGGCGACTATGAGGGAAAACCCGGTAAAGTATACTTTCGATATCAATATAACCGCTCGCAGCAATACTCAGCCGGGATTACAGCTGAAAAAGACCCCGGAGAAGCTTTTTTTAAAGGAAGCAATAATCATGGTTTCGATTACTACTCAATGCACATTTTTCTAACGCCCGGAGATAGACTAAAAACAATGGCTATAGGC
The DNA here is from genome assembly GCF_035268865.1 of Salinivirga sp. Classification (GTDB taxonomy): domain Bacteria; phylum Bacteroidota; class Bacteroidia; order Bacteroidales; family Salinivirgaceae; genus Salinivirga. The sequence goes on from NZ_DATFKB010000071.1 coordinate 5,195, forward strand.
GATTACCAGGTTACAATGGGGCAGGGTTTAATATGTGGGCAGGGCATTTGGGGTGGAAAAAATTCAGCTACCACACAAATTAGAAATACCCGGCAAGGATTTAAACCCTACAGAAGTGCCACTGAATATGGTTTTATGAGGGGAGCCGGTGTCGAAGGGAGTCTTAAAAACATAAATGCAGGTCTGTTCGCAAGCTACCAGGATATTGATGCAACCGTTGACACTTTAGACAAGCCCGTTATTTCGAGCCTTTCAGCTACTGGATTGCATCGTACTACAGGGGAACAAGCCAAAGAAAACAGCGTAAAAGAATTTATTGCAGGGAGTTTTATCAATGGCCGTTTTGGCAACCTGAACATTAACCTGAACAGCATTTTCACAAACTACGAGCACACAATTCAAAAATCGGGTCAATTGTATGACCTTTACGACCCTGAGGGACAAAAATTTGCCAACTTATCGGGAGGGTACACTTACCAGCTACACAGATTTACATTTTTTGGAGAGGTGGCCTGGTCGAAAAATAATCACTGGGCAAACCTGCATGGTCTCTCATTCTATCCTTCAGAATCAGCAGGCTTAGCATTGCTTTACAGGAACTACCAAAAAGAGTTCACTGCTTTACACGGCTATGCGTTGGGCGAAGGATCATCGGTTCAAAATGAAGAAGGCTTTTATTTTGGTTTGGAATGGCTTCCTTTTAAATACACCAAAGTTAATTTATATGCCGACTTGTTTCGGTTTCCATGGTTACGTTACGGGGAAAAAGCACCCACAGATGGAAGCGAATATCTAATCAACATAGATTATGCGCCACAGCGGGAAATTGATATCCAGACACGCTTAAAATACGAAAAAAAGTCCACAACCGTATCTGACCATCAATATGCCGATTTAGTTTACGGAGAACTCTACAAATGGCGCATTCAGGCTAAAATGGACTTTACCAAAGAATGGTCAGGTCAGGCCCGGTTAGCTTTTAGCCATTTTAAACAAGACACAGCCAATTACGATGGGTGGCTCCTTTTTTACGAACACTTTTACGATCCTCCAGAAAGCAAATTAAGTGCAAGCTTCCGCATAAATATTTTCGATGTGGAGGACTATACCGCCCGAATTTACACCTATGAGCGGGATGTACTTTACAGTTTCTCTGTGCCATCGTTTCAGGAGACAGGTGTTCGGTATTATTTAAATGCAAAATGGGATATTACAGAATACATCTCTTTGTATGCCCGGATTGAGCAAACAACCTATCTGCACAAAGACGAAATATCATCAGGGAATGAGCTTATAGAAGGTTCAGAAAGAACAGCCATTCACACAAAACTGAGAATAAAGTTTTAACGTAATCGATTGCAGGCTTAAACAATTCACTCCTACCATAGTTTCAAAAGAAAACGATTTGGCACAATGAAATTATCACAAAAATCATCTCTGAATTATGTCCACGCAGGTTTATTAATACTGCGTATTGGAATAGGAATCATGTTCATATTTCATGGTTTACCCAAACTACTAAGTGGCCCCGAGGGTTGGGAATCCACAGGCAAAGCAATGTCTGTTATTGGCATAAACTTTCTTCCCGCATTCTGGGGTTTCATGGCGGGCTTTGCTGAAGCTGTAGGTGGTTTACTTTTAATATTTGGATTGGCGTTTGTCCCGACCACCCTGATGCTTGCTTTCACCATGCTAATTGCTTTTCTAAATCATTATTTTGGCGGAGACGGGTTCATAAAATACTCACATTCACTTGAGGCTTTTATATTGTTTGCATCACTTGCATTGATAGGTCCGGGAAAGTACAGGTTAACCAAACTAATGGTTAAATAATCGTTAAGTTTTTTATATAGTTTTCAACATCAGGCTAATAAAACAATTTATTCAATTAATTTTGCGTCCGTTGGCTGATCACACATTTCTAACCATTTAATATTTTTTTATTATGACAAACATTCGTTTTAAAGCCCTTGAGCAAATTATGCACGATCAGTGCACTACGCCGAAACAAGAACATCAAAAAGTATCTGAGTATTTTGCTCAATACGTTTTCACGCATGAAAAAATGCAAAACTATCTATCTCAAAAGGCTTATAACGAATTTCAACAGTCAATCAGCAACAATCAACCTATATCGCTTCAACTGGCCGACCAAATAGCATCTGCGATGAAAGGCTGGGCTATGGAACATGGCGCAACCCACTACACTCACTGGTTTCAGCCATTAAATGGAGCAACAGCTGAAAAACATGATGCATTCATCGACTTTGCAGGTGGCAACCACAACCTGGAAAGGTTTTCAGGCAAACTGCTGGTGCAACAAGAACCTGATGCATCCAGCTTCCCCAGCGGAGGAATGCGTAACACATTTGAAGCACGCGGCTATACAGGTTGGGACCCAAGCTCACCAGCTTTCCTTATCGATGGCACCCTGTGTATTCCAACAGTTTTCATATCATATAAAGGCGACTCTCTTGATTTTAAAACCCCTTTGCTCAAATCGCAGCGTAGCCTGAGTGAAACAGCAGCTAAAGTTTGCCGTTTGTTTGATCAAAATGTATCGTCGGTGAAAGTTACACTGGGTTGGGAACAAGAGTATTTTCTGGTAGACGAAAGACTTTATATGGCCCGCCCCGACCTTCACCTAACAGGACGTACTTTAATGGGGCATGCATCGGCCAAAGACCAGCAGTTGGAAGATCATTACTTTGGCAGTATTCCATCACGCGTAATGCAATTTATACAGGATTTTGAGCAACAATCGCATTTACTTGGAATTCCGGTAAAGACACGCCATAACGAAGTGGCGCCGGGCCAATTCGAATGTGCACCTATGTTTGAAGATGTAAACCTTGCTGTAGATCACAATCAGTTGCTAATGGACCTGATGAAAAAAATTGCACGAAAACATAAGTTCAGGGTATTGCTGCACGAAAAACCATTTCAGGGAGTCAATGGTTCTGGTAAACACAACAACTGGTCGCTATTAACCAATACAGGAGTAAACCTGTTATCACCCGGAAGTATGCCCGGCAAAAACCTGATGTTCCTTACATTTCTGGTAAATGCCATTAGTGCAGTATATCATAATGCCGACTTACTTCGCAGCTCAATTGTTTCGGCAGGCAATCAACACAGGCTTGGGGCCAATGAAGCACCACCAGCAATTATTTCAGTATTTATTGGACAGGAACTCACAAAAATTCTTAACCAAATTGCCGACAGCCCAGAAAAGGAAGAGCTTACAGATGAGCTATCGGCTAAAATACAATTGAATATTGCCAATATTCCTGAGTTGTTGCTGGACAATACAGATCGCAACCGTACGTCACCTTTTGCCTTCACAGGAAACCGTTTCGAATTCCGGGCTGTTGGATCTTCGGCCAACTGTGCATCTCCGATGATCACCCTTAATACCGCAATGGCTGACCAGCTTGATAAATTCTACCAAAAGTTATCCGGTAATATGAAAGAAGGTGCAAGTTTCGATAAAACCCTCATCGCCCTGTTACGCGATTTAATTACCGAATCGAAAAACATTCTTTTTGAGGGCGATGGATACAGTGATGACTGGATCAAAGAAGCTGAAAAAAGAAACTTAACCAATGTACGTTCAGTTCCCCTAGCCCTGAAAGAATTTACTAAAAAGCATAATGCAGATCTGTTTAGCAAACATAAAGTATTTTCTGACAAAGAACTTGAAGCCCGATATGAAATATGGCTCGACACTTTTATTAAGCAAATGCAAATTGAATCACGGGTATTGGGAGACCTCGCTATTAACCATGTAGTTCCGACGGCTATAAACTATCAAAACATACTGATAGACAACGTTAAAGGATTAAAGGAAATACTTGATGGCAAGGACTATCGTGAAATGTCGCAACCTCATATTGATTCCATAAAGAAAATCTCCGCACATGTAAAAAACATTCGTCAGATGGTGAGCAATATGGTTGACGCCCGTAAAAAAGCCAATGATGCTCAGGATATCGCCGAAAGTGCGTTACTTTATGATAAGGAAGTCCAGGTATGGTTCGATCAGATAAGATACCACATAGATAAACTTGAGCTCATTTGCGATGATAATATCTGGCCATTGCCAAAGTACAGGGAATTACTGTTTATGCGGTAAAAACGGATACTAACATAATTACGGCTCCGAAGAATTTTGCAAACATTATTTTTCGGAGCCTTTTATTTTAGTAATTTTATTTAATTAGATATAAACTAATAAAACGCTGATTTGTAAAAATATTGTAACCATCTAATCAAAATTAATCATGAAAAACTTTTTAACAGAAGATTTCTGGACATCCATTTTTGAAAAAGCAAGCAATTGGGTAATTAATGAACTTCCGTCTATAATCATTCTGCTAATATTTACTTTTATTGCATTTCGGCTTGTACGCTTCTTATTGAACCGCTTAAAAAAGATGATCATAAAACGAGCACAGCGCATGGATAAAGATGATGCAAGTGAGACAGAAAAAAGAATCAACACCTTAATGAATATAGCCCGTGGAGCATCCAATATCGTAATTTGGGCCATTTTTCTGATGATTTTACTGAGCAAATTTGGAGTAAATATTGGTCCAATTCTCGCAAGTGCTGGTATTTTAGGCCTTGCGCTCGGTTTTGGGGCACAAGAGTTGGTCCGCGATTTCATTTCGGGTTTCTTTGTATTGCTCGAAAACCAAATAAGATCGGGTGATGTGGCTATAATTAACGGTACTGCTGGTCTGGTTGAACGAATCGAGCTTCGTACTACTACATTGCGCGATTTTTCCGGTGTTGTGCATATTTTTCAAAACGGAAAAATTAACTCTTTATCTAACATGACCAAAGAATGGTCGGCTATTACAGTAGAGATTGGTGTAGCCTATAAAGAAAATGCCGATCATGTTATGAAAGTTATGAAAGAGGTTGCAGAAGACCTCGAACAAGATGAAATGTTTAAAGACAAAATAAAAGAGCCCACTGAAA
>NZ_DATFKB010000072.1:0-8366 GCF_035268865.1 Salinivirga sp.
GTCAGGGGTTATCTATATTCTTTTATTATTCTTGTTGGCCTGTAAATCTAATCCATATCCCGATTATAGCAAGGCAAATGATGGTGCTATATATTATCGGTTGTTTATGTTTGGCGACGACAGACATAAACCGGAAGCGGGTGATTATATTACAGCCGATATTGCTTACCAAACAATGGATGATAGTATTTTTTTCCGTGGTAAGCGAACTTTTCAATTGGCTAAATCTGAATTTGATGGCAGTATAGAGGAGTGCTTCATGATGCTGGCCGAGGATGACAGCGCCAGTTTTATAATAAGTGCAGATGGATTGTTCGCCAAGACATTAGATGCCAAATTACCTTCTTTTATTCCGGAAAACAGCAATATGAAAGTGGGTATCAGAATGCACATGATTCGATCGGCTGAAGAATACAGACGAGAGAAAGAGGAGTTTTTGGCATGGATTGAGGATTTTGGCGAATATGAACAAACTGTGTTGCGTCATTTTATTGAGGAACAAAAAATAGACATAAAACCTACTGAAAGTGGTATGTACTTTATTCCACTGAACCAATCAAACGGAGAAAAAGTGGAAAAAGGAGATATTGTAACCGTTAACTATGAAGGAAAGTTCCTGAATGGCGAATTTTTTGATTCTACTGTAAAAAGAAAACAACCTTTTGAATTTGTATACGGCACCGAATGGCAGGTAATTGAAGGAATGGAGGAAGCCATTGGCTTGATGCGTGAGGGGCAAAAAGCACTCATAATTTTACCCTCAGATTTGGCCTGGGGGGCCGATGGATCAAGCACGGGAATTGTACCACCCTTTACTTCTGTGATCTATGAATTGGAATTGATACAGGTTCGGTCCCGTGAAGAACAAGTTTAATTTTTAAAAATTTTTGATAAAATGAAGAGTATTATTAATGCGCTTGTAATCGTTGCATTGACCACTCTAATGATGGCGTGCGGAGGAAAAAGTAAAGAGTTTCAAACTCATGAAAAAGGTTTTGATTATTTGTTTATTGACCGGTCTGAGGTTGGCCTGTCGCCCCGCAATGGCGATATAGTAACCTTGCGCATATCTATAAAGGCCCCAAATGATAGTGTGCTTAAACGTGCAAATATGTTTCGGGTGCAGGTAGAAAAATCGAAATACAAAGGTGGTATTAATGATGCGCTGAAATTTATGCACGAAGGCGATTCGATGGCATTTTTGATCGATGCACTTGATTACTATCGCTTCGATGAAGAACAGAATGTTCCCGAATTTTTAAAGAAAGGCGACAAGCTGCGATTTGATATTCGCCTGGCCGACATTAAAGATTTGGATCAGGTTGAGCGGGAAAGGCAGCTTAACCAGATTAGCGGCAGAAAGCGTGAATTAATTGCATTAAAGCATTTTGCCAAAGGATTAGGGATACAAGACTCAGTGCATCTGAACAGATACTTTGTAAAGACAATAGAACAAGGTAATGGAGTTTCTCCAACCCCCGGTGATAAAGTAAGTGTTGATTATCTTGGCTATTTTGTGGACGGTAGTCCATTCGATAATTCATATGAGCGGGGTGAACCTTTTACTTTTACAATAGGCAGCAATCAGGTTATTGAAGGCCTGGAAAAAGGCGTTCAGGAAATGAAAGTCGGTGGCAAGGCTACTATTTTAATTCCTTCTCCACTGGCTTATGGAGAGGAAGGACTTCCCCGCGCCAATATTGCACCGTTTACAACCTTGGTTTTTGATGTAGAGCTCCAGAAAGTGAATTAAATATAACTAGTGTCATGCCACGCTTAAGCTAACGGACCAAGTATTGCTCTTTTCATTTTTATCTGGGTTAAAAAATGCTTTCAGAACGTTGCTATGCAACTTATTGTCATTTTAAACATGACACCATGCTAGTCGTTTTTCCAGTAAAAGGCCGCTCCATTTGCATTAATTATTTAATGTAAGTTGAGTGGCCTTTTTTGTAATATATCAGCCCTTATGATATTCGTCTTTAGATTTATCTGAGGCCGATTCATTCCTATTTAGGTATTTATAATAAATTTTCAGAAAATCTGAAACTGCATAAATAATGCTTTACAACTCTTGCTAGAGTTGTTCAATTTCCGGTGTAACGGGTTTAATTATTTTGTATATATGGCTTATTATGAGTTGTATATGTTTAATTTGTTTGCCGCTCTAATGGTTATATAATTTTTTCATTGGCTTTTGATAATTAATCATTATATTGAACCATGGTTCATAACGATTCAATATGGAACATCAAAGGAAAAATGAATAAGGTTGGTAAATATTAGTAGTTAATTAAAGGAGGTTATTATGACTAAGATAGGTATTATAATTTGTGCAAGGTATAAATTGTGTGGTGGAGGAAAATGTTTTCGATCAATGCGTGAGCACACCGGCGGATTTGCAAAGTATCCTAAAGATGAAAAACTCGAATTGGTGGGATATACAAATTGTGGCGGATGTCCGGGAGGTAATGTTGAATATGCGCCCCAGGAAATGATTAAAAATGGTGCAGAGGTCATTCATCTTGCGACAGGAATGGTTGTGGGGTACCCGCCATGCCCACATTTGAGGAAATTTAAAGAGTTTATAGAAAGTTATTACAATATTCCTGTGGAGATTGGTACGCATCCCATTCCAATGAAGTATTTTAAAGCGCATGAAAACTTATCCTTCTGGCAAGCTTCCAAAATGGATGAAATTGCCGGACATTTGATTAGTGAATCCCCAGCCATTATGGAACAATATAACTAGGGTTGCAATCTGAATTAGAAATATAAAGCATATGATTTTTACGTTTTGGATATTTTAATCTAATTATCTTATATTGGTAAAAACTTTATTATGCTGCATCCTGAAACCTGGGTTGAAAAATATAGTGACTATTTATATAATTACGCTTACGCCAGGCTAAGTGATGAGGAATCGGCGAAAGACATGGTTCAGGAAGTATTCTTTGCTGCATTAAAAGCCAAAAATAGTTTTAGAGGAGAGAGCAATGAGCAGACATTTCTCACGGCTATTTTAAAACGGAAAATAATTGATTTCTATCGTTCAAAAGGAAAGCCTTCAGATCATTTGCTCCTGGATAATTTACCTTTTAATGATATGGGAATGCATCAGGGGCAATGGAAAGATGACCGTGGACCTGCCAGTTGGGATAAAACAGTGCTTGAAGAGATAGAAAACGAAGAACTTGCCGATGCTTTAAAACTTTGTATGACACGTTTGCCCTTGCAATGGCAGGCATGTTTTATAATGAAAACTGTTGATAGTGAATCGACAGAAACTGTTTGTAAGGAGTTGGACCTTTCATCGTCTAACTTGTGGGTGATATTGCACAGAGCACGGTTGAAGCTGCGCGAATGTTTGGAAAATATTTGGTTTAAACAATAAAAAGAAAAGAAGCACAAGCTGATGGATAATTCACATATAAGAAAAGGCAAAATACCAGGTATGATATCCTGTGATGAGTCTACCTATTTGATTTCAAAAAAGCAAGACAGCAGGCTGAGTTTAATGGAAAAATTCCAACTCTGTATGCACTTGATGTTTTGTAAATTCTGCAGACGTTACGATAAGCAAATCGAAGTGATTGATCGTACCATAAAAACAGTTCAAATGAGGAACGATAAAAAGCTTTCTGTGCAGGAGAAAGAAGATATTCACCGAAAGGTGATACACGAAAAAGAGCAAGAGGATAATAAATAACAAAAGAGCCGGATCTGCTACATTGCACATCCGGCTCTTTTAGTCTATTTTCGAAAAATCATAATGTTTCTTTTCTTAAATAGCTGCGAATTTCAACTCCGAAAACCCCAATTACAAATAAAATAAGAATTATGGAGCTGGCCAGCGATATATTGCGGCCGGCGTAATATGATTGCGGTCTAAATTCAAATGTAACCGAGTGTTCACCTGCTGGTATTTCAAGTGCCCGCAATATGTAATTAACGCGAATGTGCTTTGCCGGCTCTCCATCAATTGAAGCTTCCCAACCTGCAGGGTAATATACTTCAGAGAATACCGCCAGCTGCTTTGTTTTCGATTTGGTTTTGTATTCCAGTTTTTTAGGGCTGTAGCTGGTAAGTTTGATGCTTGCTGCAGAGTCAATTGCGTATGAATCAGCTACATGGTTGCTGAAACGTTGGTCAACAATGGCCGTTTTCGTCGGATCAAAGTCGTTTAGTGCGGCAATTTCTGCATCAGCGTTTTCTACGAGTTTTACTTTATTTACGAACCATGCATTGCCAAGGGCTCCCGGATTTCGCTGCGCAATTTTCTGATTGTTTTGTGCAGTAATAAAGTATTTGGCATTTAGCATGTTAATCACATCCATATTACCCTGCCCAATGTGCCTGTCAATCATTTCCTGGTAGCGCTGCATTTTTGCTCCGTGGTAGCCACCAAGGCTGTTATGAAAATATGAGGTGCGTGCATCCTGATCGAGCCTGGCCGTGGTATTAAATACCCGGTAATGCATACTATTATCCTGGAGTATTTGCTGATCAGCTGTATTTGGTTTATATGGTTGCTTAATTTCGCGTGCTTTCACAAAATTATCATTGTTGATGTATCGTTTGTTGACGGGCCACATATCTACAATAAATAACAGTCCTAAGGCAGCAAAAAAGTAAGTTCTTTTAAGCTTTTCTGTTACAAATGCCCACAGCAAAATAGCTGTCAATATTACAAAAACCAACGAGCGGAAAGCATCTCCTCGAAGCAGGTTCTTACGATCGGTCTCTATTGCATCTATAAATGCCTGGTTTTGCAGTGATTGCTGGTCGGCCGGATTACTAAAATCGGTCAGTAAGCCAGGGAATATCGAAAAAATTAATGCTATTCCGCCAACGATATAGAGTGAGTATTTAAGCCATTCGATTACCTTTTCCTTGCTGATTTTTTCATCCATTATTTTTTTAATTGCCAGCAGTCCCATAAGCGGAACAGTAACCTGTGCAATAACTAAAGTCATACTAACCGTTCTGAATTTATTGTATCCCGGGAAGTATTCTATAAACAGATCAGTAAACCACATGAAATTACGCCCCCAGGCCAAAAATAGCGATAGCAGAGTTGCAACTATCAGCCACCATTTAACCGGACCACGCAATACAAAAAGGGAAAACACAAAAAGCAGCATTACCACGGCCCCAAAATAAACCGGCCCCGATGTAAAAGGCTGATCTCCATAATACAGCGGTAGCGCTTTAATGTATTGTCTTGCTTGTGCCGGACTTGTCATTCCGGTGAGCCATTTGTAGGTTTCTGAGTCCTTATCAAGGCTGCCATGCGAAGACCCTCCCATAAAGTTGGGAATCAGTACGGTAAGTGTTTCGTCAACTCCATATGACCAGGCGGTAATGTAATCTTTATCGAGCCCCGCTGTTTGATTACCGGATTTATCAGATAATTCTGACTCACCCCGGATCGAATATTCTCCGTATTCATAAGTCATCCAAAGGTGCGGAATATCACTACCCAGGGCCAATACTGCCACACCAAGTAGCACGGCTGATTTTTTAAGATAATTTACTATTTGTTTTTTTCGGATTGATGATACGAATTCAAAAATTACAAATATAAGCACTGCCATGCCTGTATAGTAAGTTATTTGGGGGTGAGCGGCCTTAATTTGCAGCCCCAGAAAAAGTGCTGTAACTGCCGCTCCGAGCCACATTTTCTTTCGATAAGTACTGTAAACCCCGGCAATAACTGCAGGCATGTAGGTAAGGGCCACCGCTTTGGTCATGTGACCTGCTGCCAGAATTATAAAAAAATACGATGAAAAAGCATAGGCAATTGCACCGGCCATGCTTAACCACGGATTTACGCCAAAAATCAGCAGGGCTAAATAAAAACCAAGCAAGCACACAAAAAGATAACTTGCAGGTCTGTCGCCTATCTGCAAAAGCTTATTGATATACAAAAAAACATTTGTTCTTACTTTTACTGAAATGAGGTAAGCTGGCATACCGCCAAACATTCTGTTGGTCCACAATGCTTCTTCACCTGTTTCGGCCCGGTAATCCATGATTTCTTTTGCTGCTCCCTTAAAATTGGCAACATCACCAGATTGAAGTTTTTTCCCCTCTAGTTGGGGCGAAAAGTAGGCATAAGAAATTATGAGAAATAAACCTACAGCCACCACATGTGGGAAGATGCGCTTTAATATTTGTTGCATGTTTTGCTTTTCCATTTTGTATGCTCTTTTGTTTCTATTTTCGCAAAACGAACATACATTTTTTTTGTGAAATATCCGAACATCATTTTAATTTACCTTTTTTATTTTGTGGATTTATCACATTTAAGATGGTATTTGAGCTTTTGAATTTATCTTTGTATAAATTAGATTTAGAATAGGCCGCTTTTGCTATATTGAAAGACCTGCAAAAAAAATATATATAATGAATCAATCGCATCCAAAAGTTTCTGATTTATCAATAGAGCTATCAAGTTCCATGTTGGCTGCCATAAAACAAATGGATACAGTTAAAACCAAACTTTTAATTGTATTGAAGGACTCCAAATATCATAGTATGCTGAGTATTGGTGATATTCAGCGAGCGCTTATAAAGGGAAAACCAATACAGACCATAATAGCGGATATTCTCAGGCCGAGGCATAAGGTTAATGTTGCCCATGAACATGATAGCTTCGACGAAATAAAAAATCTCATTATTGAGAAAAAAGTGGAATTTATGCCGGTGGTAAATGATTCGGGCGATATTATAAAAATTCATTTTGGAGATGAAATCACTGGTCTTACCAGAGGAGCTACTTCACAGAAAATCGATTGTCCAGTTGTAATTATGGCCGGAGGAAAAGGAACCAGGTTAAAACCGTTAACAAATGTGATCCCTAAAGCTTTGGTCCCTGTAGGAGAAAAACCAATTATTGAGAAAATAATCGATCGGTTTAATAAAGTGGGGGTAAAGGATGTTTATTTAACTGTTAACTACAAGTATGAGCTTATAGAGCAGTATTTTAAGAGTTTAGAGCCAGGATCGTATAATGTGAATTATATTATTGAAGACGATTTTTTAGGTACCGCAGGAAGTCTTTTTTATTTAAAAGATAAAATTAACGAAACATTTTTTGTCTCAAACTGCGATATAATTATTGATCAGGATTATTCCGAGATTTTTGAATATCACAAAACGAATAAAAACGAATTAACCATTGTAGGCGGATTAAAGCATTATCCTATCCCTTATGGAACACTCAAAACCGCTGAAAACGGATTGCTTACAGAAATTCAGGAGAAGCCTGAACTAACATTCATGGTTAATACAGGCATGTATGTATTAGAGCCCCATCTTTTACAGGAGATACCGGAAAAAAAGTTTTTTCATATTACAGAACTTATTGAAAAGGTTAGAAGCCAGAATCGAAAAGTTGGTGTTTTTCCGGTTAGTGAAAAGTCATGGGTCGATATAGGTCAATGGAACGATTACATAAGAGGATTGGATAATCTTGCCGAATAAAATAAAGTTTGATGTTTTCTGTTTAGGAAGCTATTGGATTACATTAAAAATTGTTAGAATAACCTTAAAATTGATTTTGTGAAAGTACTGATATTGGGGATTCCGGGTAGTGGATTTATGCATGACCTGTTTAAAGAATTACATAACCAGGAGCACGGGCCTGAGATATATTTTTATAATCCTTTTGGTAAGCAAGAAGAGGTAATAAAATACGAGCCCGGAATATTAGAGAACAATTCAAAAATAAACAATGCATATAAGGGTGGTAAAAAATCGGTTTTAATACAGCTTTATAAAAGTATAATTATTTTGAAAGGTGCATTGGTAAAGCATAAATTTGATGTGGTACATATCTTTTTTTTACATATTTTCTATGTTTTCATCTTTAGGTCAATTCGCAGAAATACAAAAAGTATAGTTATAACGATATTTGGTTCAGACTTTTATAGGAATAACTCATGGGCTAAAAAAGTTAAGGGAACCCTTCTAAGGCGTGCTGATAAAATTACAACTACGAATCCTCAAACAGCAGAAGATCTATTCAGGTACTATAATTCACTTAATCCCGCCAAACAACATATAATTCGTTTTGGGAACAGTAATTTATCCATTATTGATAGATACAAAAACCTGAAGGATAGGGAGCGAATGGCACATACTCTAAAATTACCAATGGACAAGAAAATTATAGTGGTTGGTTATTCTGCAAATTATGTACACCAGCACATCAAAATTTTAGAGCAAATAAATAAGATTGATGAGAAGCTAAAAGATGAGGTTTGCCTGGTTTTTCCGCTAACCTACGGTAATCATAAAGCTTCTATAGCGAATGAAATAGAGAATTACTTAAGAAATAGTACCTTTTCATACAGATTAAT
>NZ_DATFKB010000073.1:0-42433 GCF_035268865.1 Salinivirga sp.
GTCGCTGATGTTTAAACTCAGCTTGTCGGCATTTGCTGCGCGCTGAATTACGATTTGACCCTGTGCATTAAATATTTCAACCTTTTCAATGCTACTGTCTGAAGCAATGTTCAAACGGTCACTGGTTGGGTTTGGATAAACGCTCAGGCTAATCGTGCTTTGTGGATTGTCAAAAATACCAACTGCGCTTAATGCTACGAGCTGTCCGCCTGATGGCAATGCTACATACAAGCCAAAAGCTTCACCATCGCTGTTGTTTGCAGGGTTCAAGAAACCTGAAGCCAGTACAGTTATAGCAGCATCGTCTAAACCTAAAGTAGCAAGTGGTGCTTCGTAAGCAGCCACAGTTGATGTGCCGGTTTCGTCGCGTACTTCGAGTACATAATCTTCGGTTGCAAGTTCAGCATATCCAAAGAAATCACCATACATTAAGTTGTCGATTAATTCACCGTTTACAACAGCGGTTTCATAAATATCAACGGTTGGTGCATCAGTACTTCCGTGGAATACCAATACGTCAGTATTACCTGAAGTGGCTGCCATTTCGCGTGCCATTGGGAATACATAAAGGTTAAATGCTTCTGCCGGGTCGTAACCTGACTCACTTACAATACCGTTAGCCACGATGATATATTTTTCGTCAGCTGTAAGGTTATAAGTAAATGAAGCAATTGTATCATTTACACTAGTTGAAGTTGAGGGAGCGATTCCAACAACTATATCTTGCTCAGCAGGAACTGTTAAGAATTCAGTAGCTGTGCGGAATGCAAAGTCATCACCAATTAATGCGCCATCAAGGTACACGTCTACATTTTCTGCAGCAGCATCAGCAGAGTTGTGAATGATCTGTACCTGGGCTTCCGGATCAGGCGTAACTGCTGGTAATTCTACCAGGGCACCACCTGAAGCCAGTGCAACGTAAAGACCAAAAGCTTCACCATCGCTGTTGTTTGATGGATTCAGGAAACCTGAAGCCAATACAGTAATAGCTGCATCATCTAAGCCTAAAGTGGCAAGTGGTGCTTCGTAAGCTGCAACAGTTGAAGTACCGGTTTCGTCGCGTACTTCTAATACATAGTCATCCGTAGCTAACTCAGCATATCCAAAGAAGTCACCATAAGCAAGGTTATCAATTAGTTCACCGTTTACAACAGCGGTTTCATAAATGTCCACTACAGGAGCGTCTGTACTACCGTGGAAAACGAGTACGTCAGTATTTCCTGAAGTAGCAGCCATATCACGAGCCATAGGGAATACATATAAATCAAAAGCTTCAGCAGGATCGTAACCTGAAGCACTTACAATACCGTTTGCAACGATAATATATTTCTCGTCAGCTGCAAGCGTGTAATTGAAAGCAGCGATTGTGTCATCAACACTTGCTGATGTTGAAGGCGCAATACCCACAACGATTTCTTCTTCAGCAGGTACCGTAAGGAATGATGTAGCTTCCCGGAACATAAAGTCATCTTTAATAAGGTCACCGTTCAGGTACACATCTACCATTTCAGCAGCAGCGTCAGCTGAGTTGTGAATAATTTGAACCTGGGCTTCCTGTACTAAGGGCAGTTCCACAAGTGGTCCACCTGCAGCAGTAGCAACATACAACCCAAATGCTTCTCCATCGCTGTTATTGGCAGGGTTCAGGAAACCAGAAGCCAAAATAGTTATTTCAGTACTATCTAATCCTAAAGTTGCAAGTGGAGCCTCATAAGCTGCAATAATTGATGTGCCTGTTTCGTCACGCACTTCCAGTACATAATCTTCGGTAGGTAGATTAGAATAACTGGCTGATTCTGTATAAGCCAGATCATTGAATAATTCTCCGTTTACCACGGCAGTCTCATAAATATCTACAGTAGGTGCATCGGTGCTACCGTGGAATACAAGTAAATTAGTGTTCTCTGCTAGAGGGGACTCCAGATCTGCAAATCGCAAGGAAATGTCAAAGGGTTGATTTGGTTCGTAGCCTGAATCACTTATAATACCGTGGGCAATAAGTTTATATTTGTAATCGTGCGCAAAAGCAAAATTAAAAGTTGCAATTGTATCATCTACGCTGGTCGAGGTAGAGGGCGCAATACCTAAGGCAACTACTTCTTCAGCAGGAACATCAAGAAACGGTGTAGCCTCGCGGAACATTAAGTCATCTTTGATTAATTCACCGTTCAGGTAGACATCTACCATTTCAACAGCAGCGTCAGCTGAGTTGTGAATTATTTGAACCTGAGTTTCCTGCACGAGCGGTAATTCCACAAGTGGTCCACCTGCAGCAGTCGCAGCATACAATCCAAAGGCTTCCCCATCACTGTTGTTTGCAGGGTTCAGAAAACCTGAAGCCAGTACAGTAATAGCTGCATCATCTAAACCTAATGAAGCCAGAGGTGCTTCGTAAGCTGCCACGGTTGATGTCCCGGTTTCGTCGCGTACTTCAAGTACATAGTCATCTGTGGCTAACTCAGCATATCCAAAGAAGTCACCATAAGCAAGGTTATCAATTAGTTCACCGTTTACAACAGCGGTTTCATAAATGTCCACTACAGGAGCGTCGGTACTACCGTGGAAAACGAGTACGTCGGTGTTACCAGTTGAGGCAGCAGCCTGGCGTGCCATTGGGTAAACATAAAGGTCAAATGCTTCAGCAGGATCGTAACCTGAAGCACTTACAATACCGTTAGCAACGATAATATACTTCTCGTCAGCTGTCAGCGTGTAATTGAAAGCAGCGATTGTATCATCAACACTTGCTGATGTTGAAGGCGCGATACCCACAACGATTTCTTCTTCAGCAGGTACAGTAAGGAATGATGTAGCTTCACGGAACATAAAGTCATCTTTGATAAGGTCACCGTTCAGGTACACATCTACCATTTCAGCAGCAGCGTCAGCTGAGTTGTGAATAATTTGAACCTGAGCTTCCTGTACTAGAGGTAATTCCACAAGTGGGCCTCCTGCTGCAGTGGCTGCATATAATCCAAAAGCTTCACCATCGCTGTTGTTTGATGGATTCAGGAAACCTGAAGCCAATACAGTAATAGCTGCATCATCTAAACCTAATGTGGCAAGTGGTGCTTCGTAAGCAGCCACAGTTGATGTGCCGGTTTCATCGCGTACTTCGAGTACATAATCTTCGGTTGCCAATTCAGCATAACCGAAAAAATCGGTATAAGCCAGATCATTGATCAACTCACCGTTTACAACATCGGTTTCATAAATATCAACGGTTGGCGCATCAGTACTCCCGTGGAATACAAGTACGTCGGTATTGCCAGCTGAGGCAGCTGCCTGACGGGCTGTTGGAAAAACAAAAAGGTCAAAAGGCTGAACAGGGTCGTAACCTGAAGCACTTATAATACCATTGGCCACAATGATGTAGCTTTCATTTGCTACCAGGTTATAACTAAAAGCAGCTAACGTATCATCCACGCTTGCTGATGTTGAAGGAGCGATACCTACAACAATTTCCTGTTCTGCAGGTACCGATAGGAATGCCGTTGCTTCACGGAAATTGAAATTGTCTTTAATTAGCGTGCCGTCCAAATACACATCAACTGATGATGCTGCTGCATCAGCAGAGTTGTGAATGATCTGAACATCGGCGGTTTGTGCTTTTAGTCCAAGACCAAAAAGCGCAATCAATGTCGAAAGAAGAATTGTTTTCATAATTTTTCAAGTTTAAATTAGAATTTAAGATCCTAACGTATTAATATAATAATTGTTTAATGTTTTATTTCAAAGATTAAACATCACAAAGTTTTGATAGATGATTTTTGTTAGACTTTTCCAGTTTTAGCAGGTGATAGGGAAGGATTATGCTGCTTTATTTGTATACGAAACTTTAACTTATTGTTAACTAAATTGTTGTCGGTAGCTTTTCTTATTTATGTTAATCTTGTTTTTACGAGTTATATTTTTCTATTATTCATCTTCTTAGTCTGTGTTTTAGGAAAATGATATAGACTCAAGCGAAAGTGTTTTGTTGATTTATAATATATAAGAATTAAACATTATAATTGTTTTACAGGTTGGCGGTACTATGAAAACAAAAAAAGGCTGTCCCTTTTAATCCGGACAGCCTCTATGTATAAGTTGGTTTTTTTTAGCCCAATCTTTTTTCAATAACTTCCCAGTCCAATACAGCAAAGAAATTCTCAATGTATTTAGGTCTGGCATTTTGAGTATCAAGGTAATATGCATGCTCCCAAACATCCATCGTCATAAGTGGTTTATATCCATCGCGAATTGGATTTTCAGCATTTTGACCTTGCATAATATCCAGGTCACCATCTTTATTTTGAATGAGCCATACCCATCCAGAGCCGAAAAGCGTAGTGCCTGCATTTGTGAAGTCTTCTATAAATTGCTCATAATTACCAAAAACTTTATCAATGGCTCCCAGAAGTTTTCCACCTGGTTTAGCTTTGGGGTTACCACTTAATGCTTCAAAATAGAAGGTATGGTTCCAGACCTGGGCTCCGTTATTGAATATGCCACCATCTGCATTTTTAATTATGGTTTCCAGATCTGCATTTTCAAACTCGGTTCCTTCAACCAGTTTGTTTAATTTGTCCACATAAGTTTTATGGTGCTTGCCATAATGGAATTCAATTGTTTTTGCACTGATATGTGGTTCTAAAGCGTCCTTTTCAAAAGGTAATTCTGGTAGTGTGAATTTCATAGCTTTCCTTTTTTTTATTATTTATAATTCAACCGTCTACCGTGATATACAAAAAAAGGTATCACCTTGTTTGGTGATACCCTTAATTAAGATTCATTCCAGATAATGTTGTGAAGTGGGAAAGCTTTACAACGGTTGGTAAATGTGAAATGCTCGGGTCATTGGGTATAATATCCGGAATGAACTTATGCTTTATATAACTCGTTGACTTTATCCCAGTTAATTACGTTGAAAAATGCATCAATGTATTCTGGTCTTCTGTTCTGATATTTCAGATAATATGCGTGTTCCCACACGTCTAAACCTAGTATTGGTTGTCCTTTAAACTCTGCTATATCCATTAATGGATTATCCTGGTTTGGGGTG
Source organism: Salinivirga sp. (assembly GCF_035268865.1). Classification (GTDB taxonomy): domain Bacteria; phylum Bacteroidota; class Bacteroidia; order Bacteroidales; family Salinivirgaceae; genus Salinivirga. The sequence goes on from NZ_DATFKB010000073.1 coordinate 5,045, forward strand.
CTACCTATTTTGAGCTTGCCATTGTCTTTTACCAACCATGCCCAACCTGAACCAAATCGTCCGGCTGCAGCCTGAGCAAACTCATCTTTAAAGGCATCAAACGAGCCAAATGTTTCTTTAATTGCTTTACCTATTTCGTCAGTAGGTTCGCCACCTCCGTTGGGGCTCATAATTTCCCAAAACAGGTTGTGATTATAATATCCACCACCATTATTTCTTACTCCTACAGAGTATTTTGAGACATTACTGAGTATGTCTTCAATATTATTGTTGTTTACACCTTCTTTCTCCAATGCGGCATTCAGTTTCTTGGTATAACCGCCATGGTGTTTATCATGGTGAATTTCCATGGTTTGGGCATCGATGTAAGGTTCCAGTGCATTAAAATCGTATGGTAAATTCGGTAATTTAAAACTCATAATACTATTTTTTTTTGATTTTATGTGGATAACGTCATACTTAAAAAATTGTTTAGTATATTTATATATTAAGATCAATATATATTAAATTGACTTGTATAATTTTTTCCTTTACCTTGAACATAAAAAAGATGTTCAGGACTTTCGATCATTTCAATGTTAAAACTGTTGATAAGCCCTATATTTCTGCACTTGGGACGCAATACGAGCAAACAGCCATAATATCTTTTTATGATTCTGCCAATCATCTTTTATCTACACGGGATTTTGGTGTTGCCAATATTGATAAAATTTATAATGAAATAGAGCAAGAGCGCATTATTGTGCTGGACGAAGCTTACATCCAAAATTTTTCAATAACAGCCTGGCGACGTTTGAATTTAATAGACAAAAATGAATTTGTAGCAATAAAAAAGATTATTGCCAACGATGCTTTTTTTAATGTGTTTAATAATGTTGACTTTTCTTATATTGCTCTTGAAGCGTGCGAGACTAATTTTAATAATAGTGTTTTTTATGGTGGAGATCTATCCTTTTCGCACAGTGTGTTTTCCGATGTAGATGCTGATTTTTCATATATAACACATCGAAAAGGCGGGTTGGTATTTAATTCTGCCAAATTTACCGGGGGCGGGCTTAGCTTCAAAAACTCCATTTTTTGCCATGGAGAAAAGAATTTTCAATACGCAAAATTTGAGCATTCCTATCTGGATTTCACCAATTGCGAATTTAATGATGGAGATATAAATATGGTTGATACCCGCTTTACCGGAGGCCTGAGCTTCAAGGTGGCGAGAATAGGAAAGGGCAATGTAAATTTTCAGTTTGCCCGTTTTACAACCAAAGAAGTTTCATTCGATCGGGTTGTTTTCGGAGAGGGCAATATTGACTTTCGCACTACTGAGTTTGAAAATGTAAAAGCCAATTTTAACCGCAGTATAGCCGGAAATGGATCCTGGGACTTTTCTGGTTGTGAGGCAAATGATGGAAAACTGACTTTTAAAAAGGTTTTGTTTGGTAGTGGTACGGTTGATTTTAGTGAAGTAATATTTAATCGAACAGACCTGAACTTTTCCAGGGCTGAGACACAGGAAGCACTCATAAAACTTGAAAATGCCAGGCTGCACAATGTGGATTTCAGCTATTGTTTTTTTAACCGTTATTTAAACTTCAGGCTGCACAGCGCGCAGCGTATAGATTTTAAAAATGCAATTGTACGTGATATTCTCGATTTGAATCTCCCTAAAGAGGGGCAGCCTGTTCCAATGTTGAACTTTACTGATATGAGTTTACCGGGCCTGCTCTATATCGACTGGAAGCGGAACCGGGTGGAACAGGCTATTTATAATCAAAATTCACTTACATCTGACTATGAGAAGGCTACACAATTTTTAATGCTTAAGGAAAATTTTAACACGAACGGTCAGTATGAGTCTGAGGACCTGGCGTATGTAGAATATCGCCGTTGCATTGCCCGATCAAGGTTAAGCAATAACGGCGGAGGGATAAATCAAAAAGTATTAAGAGGCTTTTTATACGGACTCGACCGGGTTTTACTTGATTATACCGGGTTATACGGCACCAGCCCCACACGCGTATTTACTACCATGATAATGGTTTATGTGCTTTTTAGTTTGGGATATTTGGCCATTATTCTGGGTGGTTCAGGCGATATAGTTGTTAGTGTTGGGGCCCAATACGACTTGTCATTGTGGTCTAAAAGCTTTTATCATAGTGCAATTACAATGCTAACCATCGGTTATGGCGACCATTTCCCCGTAGGAATTGCCCGGGGCTTAAGTGCGGTGCAAGGTTTTATCGGAATGCTTTTGCTTAGCTATTTTACCGTGTCGTTGGTGCATAAAATATTGCGTTAAATTGCATATCATATTTGTCTTAAATAGAAACCCTCAGGCTGTTTTGATTTAAAATAATACCAGTTTAAAGTATTTAAAATTTCCTGAATTTGATTAAATATCTTATCTTAAAGCCACCAATAATTTATATTGATGCCTTATTTTACAGTAAAAAACATACGGTTGTTTTATAATGAACGAGGTAAAGGTGTTCCCCTTATAATGTTACATGATAACGGCGGATCATCAAAAATGCTCAAAACTGAGATACGCTATTATAGTAAGCATTTCCGTGTTATTGCATTCGATTTACCCGGCCATGGCAGAAGCGACCGCATCCATGATTTTGACGGTGACTTTTGGCAATACAGTGCTTTTATTATTAAAAAGGCACTGGTTGAGTTAGATATTACCGATACGAATATTATGGGAACAAGCGGAGGTGCAATTGTGGGGTTTCATCTGGCTTTAGACCAGGATATAAATTGCCGTGCACTTATTGCTGACAGTTTTGAAGGACTGGCTTTACCACCTGAGCGTGCTAAACAAAAAATGGAGCAAAGATCACGTACAATAAAAATAAATTTCTTTCGCATGTTTTTTCAATACCTCCATGGAAAGGACTGGCAAGAAGTATTAAGAAGTGATGCAAATAATCAATTACATTTTGCAGAACATAAAACTGTGTGGTTCGATTCACTCGAGGAATTGAACTGCAAGGTTTTACTGACTGCACTTACAAATGATAATATGATTCCCCGCGCTGCCGAAAAGGTTAAGCTGGTACACGATTTATTGCCCAATAGCAGACTGCACCTATTCGACAAAGGCAAGCATCCGGCAATGCTGTCAAATAAAAAAAAGTATCGCAAATTGGTTTGTGATTTTTGCTGTAAACAATAACCCGGCAAACTTGTCGGGATTATGACTCATGGAAAAATACAGAGTTTATTAATTGTTCTGCACTATTTTATGCTGAAAATACCATCGAAATACCGTAAGTATATAAGACCATTTCTGGGCATATTTATTCTATTACTTGGGCTTGTTTTTATGTTTGTTCCCTTTATTCCACTGGGCTATATATTTTTGGCAGCAGCCCTTATTATCCTCTCGTATGAGCTGCCACCAATACGCAGATTACTCAATCGCCTTAAAAAAAACGGAAATGGAGATGAAATCGAAAAGATTGAAGCTGAAGTAGATGAAGTTGAAGACGAAATAAGCAAGAAGATTGTGGAAAACGAATCAACCCGGTATCAGAAAAAAGGCCCGGAGCAATAATGGCCACGGACCTTTAGTTATGAAAATGAACAAAGTGCACTCTTATGAGTTTTTAAAAAGAGTGCCAGCCCTGGTAAAGGTCTGATTGAATGATTTCATACTTTGGTGAATATTTTTATCGAATTCATCCCAGTCAGCTTCCGGATTGGCCTCCAGGGTGTCGAATTTTTCTGTTAATTCGGTTTGTATTTTTTCCAGTTGTAAAAGAAGTTTTTGTAGTTCATCATCCGGGTTTTCTTCCTTACTCAAGCGTTCACGAATACTCAGAACCTTTGAGTTTATGTCATCTATTTTTGCTTTTATGTTTTGCTTAAGTTTTGTATTACTCATAATTCCTCCTGTTTTTTTAAATTTTAATAACGTAGCAGCGCATTTGCATTTGTTTTATGCAAGGGCATTTTATCCTGGGGGAGCAAGTAAACTTTGCCATTATTTAGAACAGTATTCACTGCTGCAAGATTGTAGAGCGAGGCATTTTGGGTTTGCTTCTCGCGATCTATAATAATGGTGTTGTTCTCCTTATCGAAAAGGCCAAATGTTTCTTTACCAGGCTGAATAAATAAAGTATCAATTTGCCCATTAACAGCAGCTGGAACAATATCCTCTATCTCTGTAAGTGTTTTGTCAGTTGCAGAGTATTGACGGAAAGAATTGATCTTTTGTGTTTTGGTTTGTCCAAATTCTTCCTGTAAATAAATGGTGGCCTCGTGATGAAGGTCCAGTGGATCTATTTCTTTTGGGTTTAGCGGAATATGGTTTTTACTGAGGTTATTGTAACCCGATATGTCTTTATAAATGCCATAATGCTGTTGGTCGCAGGCCAATATCATTGGGTAGGATGATCCATTTAAAAGACCCGATATTTTTTTGTCAACCTCACGCAAAAATTGCTTAACCTCTGTTTGTTTATCGTCTTTTCCGCCTCCATGTCCATGGAAAATGGCATTTCCGCTATTATCATGACCGGTTCGCTGCTGTAGGTGGCGCTGTTCGGTTTCATTTCCTACAACATCTTCGAGTTTTTGTGGTACATCAGATGTATCCATTTCTGCAATTGTGTAGGGTGTGGATTCATAGAGTTTTACTTCGTCAAGATTAAATGCCAAAATGTAAAAAATATCATCATTGTTGAGCATTGGAATCAGCGGTTTCAGATAAAAATGATCAGCAATGTAGTAGTATGGTGCAAAATGAATCGGGACCTTAAACTTTTTTATGCTATTTGGGGTGATGAATATGGCCAAACCATCAGATTGATCTGTCCAGAATTCATTATCTTCCATAAGTGTTGTAAGTGGCCTCAGATATACATCAGCATCATTCTCACTTAATTCTCTTTTGAGCAATTCGCTGCGCACTTGCTTAATAATATTTTTCAATATTTTTTGTGCATGCTGCTCTTTTACTTCTTGTCCGGCCCTATAGGCAGGTACATAAACTGATAAACACAGCGGTTCGTGTGTATAGGCCAACTGTTTAAAATCCTCTGTGTTGAAAATTACACTCTTCGTCTGCATATTTCCTCCTCTAATTCTGTTATTGTCTCGATTTTATTTTCGTTCATTAAAGAGCACTTAGAAAACAAGGTTTGCTATACCAGCAAATAGAAGCACAATCATCAGGGTCCAGAAAAAGAATCCAAATGTGATACCCAGCGCCCTGGCTTGTTCTGCTTCTTCTTCGGCTTGTTCAAATGGTGTTTCGGGTTTTTCTGCTTTGGCTGGTACAAGAGCTGCAATTAATAGCATTGTAAAAAGCCCTATAATTAAATACCCAAGCCAGGGTACACCATAAAACAAGGGGCCTATTGGTGTAATCCATGATCCCACGGCCCATGAGAACAGAAAAATAATGAAGAAAAAGAAAAGAGAACCACTCATAGGTCCGGGACCTTCTCTTTTAAATACTGAAGGTAACAGTGCCGCAAATATTACTGCTATAAGTAATGATATGAATACGGGATATAACATAGTTTCTTGATTTTTGGAATTGAAAATTCAAACAGCTATCATGATACAACTTTGATAAAAGTGGAAATTAAAAGGAAAAATTATAGTTCTGAGCCTGCCGTAATGGCTTTTGATTGTTTATTGCAAAACAAAATTTATTTATGCGCTTCCATCCCATTTGCATCGGGACAGGTAATGACAACTGAAATCAAAATTATAAACATATGAAAATGAAATTGAGGACTACCTGAAATGGCCGTTAGGTGTTTTTAAGTTATGGGATTCATAATTTTGCATTTGACAACATGGCCATTTCTCCAGGTAGCCCCTGGGTTATTTCAGATTATTTAATTTTCAGGTTGTTTTCCACATTCCATGCTCCGCCTTCCCATGCATTTTCGGTAGCACGTTGGAATTCGGTCATGTTATCTGCTGTACCGGTAAGTGTAACATCACCGTTTTGAACGTTTACTTTTACATCGTCAGCATCTACATAAGGACTCCACCACAACTGGCTTTCAACATCTTTTTTTATTTGCTTGTCGTTTGGTGTAGTTATGGTTATGACCTCAGCAGTTGCCGCTGGTACGTAGTACCACTCGTGGAATGGTGTATCGTCCCACCAGTAATAGGAGTAGGGCGAGTTTACCGTAATCATGTTCTTCACCGTGGTTACCCCTTTTACACCACTGGCAACCCATTCGGCTTCCATTTTTTCCATGTAACTGTCTACCAGGCCGGAAAGGGTTACAATGCCGGCATTTACATCAACTGATATTTCATAGGATTCGGTAACTGAGTTGCGCGCCAGTGCGGCAATAACATTATCTTTTATTTCAAGGTCTGCAGGTGGCAGATCAAGCTCTACTTTTATTCGGTTTGTTACACCTTTTACACCAATGGTATGTTTGGCGAGGTTTTCTGCTGCCTGGCGTGCTTTCATGTTATCAACGGTACCTCTTAATGTAACCCAACCGTTATCTGATTCAGCTGCTATGTCGAATGAATAAACCCTTGGGTCGAATAAGGCGGCATCTGTTATGGCATCTTCTATTTTCTGATCCGATGCTTCCACATTCTTATTTTTACGTAAATTTTCGTCTTTGGCCCACCATTCAACATCTAAATTCGATACATCTACATCTTTTACACCGGTAATCCATGCTAAATATCTTGCATTGCGCTTTTCAGCAGCACTGCCAACCGTACCACTTAGTTTTACTACGTTGTTTTTAACTTTAACATCTATAAGGCCATCATCAACAGTTTTACTCCATTTCAGCGCACTTTCGATTTCATTTTGTAGCTCATCATCAGTGCGGGTGAGGTCATAATTTATCTCAATTTTGTTTGAAACAGATTTTACGCCTACCACCGATTTAGCTACATTTCCTGCAAGCTGCTTTTCGCGGTAAGAATCTACTTTACCAGAAAGCGTTACTTTTTTATTCATTACGCTTACATTTACTTCGTAGCTCTCTGTTGCAGGATCATTAAGCAGTGCCACAGTTACTTTTTTTTCAATGCTTTCATCGGTAAGCATAACTGGTGGGTTAACCGTGATGCGGTTCGACACTGAACGTACGCCCTTAACCATTTCAGCAATTTTTGTGGCACGTTCTTTAGCCTTAATGTTGGAAACGGTTCCTGTCAGTTCTGCAATACCATCGTTTACTTTAATGTTTATTCTGTTAAAATTAATAGCATGATCGAACTGATATTCTGTTTGAATTGCATCTGCAATTTTTTGGTCAGAAATGTTTTCCTGAGACCAACCAATTGTTGCCAATGCAATTAATAAGCCTGCTAACAATACTTTTAGTCTCATAATGATTTATTTTTGGGATTCTACAATCGAATGTTTTGGTTTATATTATGCCTGACCATGCTTCTGTTCCCTTTGGTCATTTTCAAAAATTTCTGCAATTTTTGCCAGACCGGCTTTAAAATAGTCGGCACTTTCCGAAAATTTATCTTTCGTCTCCTGCCAGGCCTGGCCGCTTGATAACTCGAGGTCTTTATATTGCTTTTCGAGTTCTGCAGATCTCGCTTTAAGCGCGGCTATTTGTTCATCATATTGTGCCTTCATATTTTTAGACACATGTTGTCGCTTTTTTTCTAAATCTTCTATTTGGTTGAATATATTATCAACTGTTTCTTTTGCTTTTATTCTGTATTTTTCTTTTTCCATTGTATTATTTTTTAGAGGATTCACGTAAAATTATTTCTATTTGCTGGCTTTTTTCCTCAAGGTCATCCAGCTTTTCAAATATTTTAGCTGCCGTTTGATGTTGATTATCCAGTTTGGTCATAGGGCCACTCCCTTTTTGGTTCGATTAATTTATGGTAATTATGGAATATTCCAGTTCATTTGGTTACGTCCGTAAAAATCATACACTTTCTTCTCAAACTCGATATTGACGGGAGTTGCCGGGTGGTATTCTGGCGCATGTACCATGTTTTTAAAATCTATTTCTAATGTAATGCGCTGGTTTACATAGCTTATCTCTTTAATCCAACCAATGGCAAGCATTACTTCTCGTTCTGTATCAGTATATTTGCTATTGGTTACGAAGTATACAATTTGCCAGTCGTCATCATCAATAATAATATCGGTAAGTTCTCCGTAGCTACCATCTGATGTGTCGACTTCATATCCGATTACCTCTTTAAAACTTCTCAGGTTTGTATCCACATCTTCTTCCTTTACCTGGTTTTCTGGAGTTACTATAGGGCGTGGTGGATATGCTGAAGTACCTATTATAGGTGGTGCTACTGCCCAATAGTTATTGAGCTGTAGGTGTTCTGCCAGCTCTTGTTCATATTTTCGCGAAACCGGAAGTGTTTCATCCGTAGCCGGGCATTTTTCAATATCTTCTTTAGACATTTTAACAGGGAACTTGCCTTTGCTCCATTCTGGTTGATCTAAAAATACCCTGGGTATTAAAACTTGCTTGCTTGGCAATATTTTACCCTGATCAGCTTCAAGGTATCTGATTACCCAACGCTCTTCATCGAATAAGAAGTCTTTTACTTTTCCCTTTTCTTTATCAGTTGTTGCCAAGTCGAATCCTAGTAGTGCTTTTAAACTCCGCTTCATAAATCGCTCCTTTCTTATCTTATTCTTTAAGTGAATTTTGGGTTTTTAAGATGTTTTTGTTCAGCGCTTCAATTTGTTGTTCTACAATTTTTCTTTTACTGGTAAAAACCGTATCGTTTTTTCTTTTTAAGTTTTTTAGGTTATAACTAAGTTTTTTGTATTCCTGCTCGATTTTATTGAGCATTTCTTTTGCTATGGTGTCTGACTTTCGAGCTTTAGATCTTAACTTCAGTCGTGTAATTTTATTCTGTATTTGTTCTGCTTCTTTCTCCAACCCCTTTATGATGGCTGTTTTTTCAGTTGCTACATATGCTTTTGTCGTTTCTCCAGTTTTTTTGGCTTCCTTCTGAATATTATTTCTCATTATTTTCTCCTGCTCTGTTGTATTACAACTCATCAGCATGAGTATGATTGAAAGAAGTAGGTTTATGTTTTTTATTTGCCTCATTTTCCTTTATTGTTTCTTTTACAAATATCAGCCTTAGTGCAAATATTAGCAATGAGCTGACTCAATGTGCATTATTGATTGTCATCAATTTTTTAAGCTTTTATTGATACAGATCAATCAATATCTGATTCAAGGTTAATTAGGAGATTCAATGATCAGGTGAGTCGTATTTTAGGTGCAGGAAATAGAAAAACAGTATAAAGCTGACCACACTTAATGGCAGGAGTAAACAGGGTACTAAAACCTGATTAGTGTGTTGCGTAGTTTTTTCACATCGGGTATTGTAATATGATGTTCATTTGTTTCTATAAGGCCATCATTTTTAAACTCAGTCAATGTTCTTACAAGTGTTTCCGCTGTAGTTCCTATCATTTGGGCTAAATCTGTTCTTGGCAAATCAATTATTCCTTCGGGATGGTTTTCACCGAGCTCAAGTAATTTAAATGCTATTCTGTAGCGTACAGAATTGTAGGCTACGCTCATCAATTCCTCTTCCTTTTTACTCAGACGCGTTGATATGTGCTGAATAAAGTGTTTCGACATTTGTGGATTGTTGTAGAGGGCATCGAGGAATGAATTTGCAGGTATTTTTTTTACCTCTGTGGGTTCGTTAGCTTCAGCAAATTGATTTGAAGGCCTTTTCTCTATTACGGGTTTGTAACCCAATAAGCTTCCGCTGTGAAAAATTCCTGTTATAAATGATTTTCCCTGGTTGCTGAGCTGGTAGGTTTGTATGCTTCCTTCTGTTACATAGTAAACGAAATGCGGATATTCATCCTGGTGGTATAACGTTTCACCGTCTTTCAGGTTTATTGATGTGGCTTTGCTCAGAAGCTCCTGCATAACTTCAGCATGGGTGCTTTGATGATTTTGTTTTATGTCCTCTTTTCCGGTTATGGCTGTTAATTGGTCTTGTTTTTTTAGCCGGCTTTGTATGGCATTGAGCAATTCAATATCCTCGAAGGGCTTGTATAAAAAGTCGTCAGCGCCCATTTCCATTCCCTGTCGGAGGGCATCGTTTTCTGTTTTTGCTGTAAGAAAAATAAATGGTATTGTGGCTGTTTGTTGATTTTGGTTAAGCGCATGCAGCACGCTATATCCATCTGTTTCGGGCATCATAATGTCGCATATAATCAGGTCCGGATGTTCGCTTGTAGCTTTACGTATGCCATCTTTACCATCCGGGGAAGTAACTACATCGTAACCCGATAAGGTTAGTATCTCGGCTGTATTTTCACGTAATACCTGATCGTCTTCTATGATAAGAATTTTTTTGTTCATACGCTTTTAAATGGTAATTCAACATTAAACTGTGTGCCCTTATTTTCCTGGCTCTCGAAAGTAAGCTGCCCATTCATTAGTTGTACATATTTTTTTGTAATGGTCAAGCCAAGGCCTGTCCCCTGCAGGTTAGCTACATTATCGGCCCTGAAAAAATGATCGAATATTTTGGATTGTTGCCCTGTAGGTATGCCCATACCCTGGTCTTTAACCGTAATAAATAGTTTGTTGTTTTTGGTGTGGGCTTTTAAATTAATTGTAGTGTCCTTAGGGCTGTATTTTGATGCATTGGATATCAGGTTGTTTAAAATGTTGTGCAGGAAAGTTTTATCCATTTCTACTTTAATGTTGCAACGATTACAATTATAATTTAACTGCTGTGGTGGTGTAATAATTTCATTAACCTGCTCCTTATGGGTATGAAAGAAATCTCCCAAATGAAATATTTGAGTTTGGCTTTCGAGCTTTCCTGCTTCAAGTTTTCCTATTGATAAAAATTCGTTTAAAATACTTTGCAGGTTATGCAGGGCTTTTTTGAGTATTTTGAGGTGCTTCTCAATGTGTGTATGATAGGGAAATTTTTCCCAATGATTTTTACTGTTGGTTATGTACCGATCAATGAGATTTACAGAGGAGAGCAGACCTGCCAAAGGCGCTCTGAATTCATGCGAAGCCATGGATACAAAACGGTTTTTTAATTCACTTATAGCCTGCTCCTTTTCCAGGTTAGCTTTAATTTTTTCTTTCTCTGCTTTCTGTTCTTCAAGTTTTTTTTGTAGTGCTTTTTCCGGCGTAATATCTTTAACCACGCCAATAAAGAAGAGTTCTTTGCGAATATAAGTGTCAGATAAGGCTAATTCAATATGCCTGTCACTTTTTTCAGGTCTGTTTATTTGTAATTCAATGGTTTCTTGTTTTTCATCTTCAGGTTTTTCAGCGCTATGCTGCATATATTCGCTAAGCAGCTCTTTGCTTTTTTTGTTCAGGAATTTCTTAATAGACGTACCTTCTAAGCTATTTTGAGATTCGCCCAGTTCATCGGCCATTGCCTGGTTGATTGATTCTATATCTCCATTTTTATTGAGTATGTTTAAACCAGCTATTGGATTATTAAAAACTGCTTCCAGTTTGAGCACATGTTCAATATCAAATTTTGTTTTCGACATAAGCGATATTTACCTCCTTATAATCATAACAAAGGCAATGGTTTATGGTTTAAATTTATTTCCGGAAAAAGAAAAGGGTTGCTACACCCTTGTAACAACCCTTTTTTATTGTGTTTATATTTTAGTTTAAACCGCGTCGTTCAAGTAATGCATCAATTGTGGGCTCTTTTCCACGGAATTTCACATAATTTTTCATGGCTTCATCACTTCCGCCAACACTTAGTACATGGTCGCGGAATTTTTTAGCTGTTTCCTCATCGAATAGGCCGTTTTCTTTGAATGCCTGGAATGCATCTGCATCAAGGATTTCTGCCCATGCGTATCCATAATAGCCTACGGCATATCCGCCGGCAAAAATATGAGAGAAGTATGGGCTTCTGTAGCGGAATTCAATTTCAGGAATAAGTCCGATTTTTTCACGCACCTCGTTTTCAAAAGCTTTTACTTCTTTAATATCTTTATCAGTTTGCATATGCCAGTGCATATCCAAAAGACCGGCTCCAATGAATTCTGTTAACCCAAATCCCTGATTGTGCAAGCTTGCGGCTTTCATTTTTTTAATAAGTTCATCAGGTATTGTTTCGCCTGTTTTGTAGTGTTTGCCAAGCATTTTAATTACCTCTGGCTGGGCTGCCCAGTTTTCCATAATTTGTGATGGTAATTCTACAAAGTCTCTTGGTACGCTTGTCCCAGACTGGGTATAGTATTTGGTGTCTGAAAGTAAACCATGTAAAGCGTGGCCAAATTCATGGAACAGTGTGGAAACCTCGTCAAACGTTAATAGTGAAGGTTTATCACCTGTAGGTTTGGAAAAATTTGTTACCACTGAAATCACAGGAGCCACACGTTGGTCATCTTTGGTGTGTTGTTTCATGAATGAGTTCATCCATGCACCTGACGATTTGCTTGCTCTTGGGAAGAAATCCATGTAGAGTATGCCAACATGGTCGCCATTTTCTTCCATCACCTGGAATGCCATAGCATTTTTATGATAAACCGGCAGGTCATCACGTTTTTTAAACTTCAGGCCCCAGAGTTTATTGGCTACTTCAAACATGCCATCGCGCACAGTTTCAAGCTTGAAATAGGGGCGTGTAGATTCTTCGTTAAAGTTGTATTTTTTAACTCTGAGTTTTTCAGCGTAGTACCACCAGTCCCATGGCTTTAGTTTGAAGTCGTTCCCTTCATCATTAATCATTTGCTGCATTTCTGCACGTTCTTTTTTAGCAACTTCATTACCGGCATCCATCAGTTGGTTTAGAAGTTCAAATACACGCTCAGGCGTTTTGGCCATGCGGTCGTCAAGTACATAGTGCGCATAGGTATCGAAGCCCATGAGCTGACCTTTCTCTACACGCAGTTTTACCATTTTTTTGAGTATCTCTTTGTTGTCGTACTCATCATTATGGTCACAGCGTGTGATGTAGGCTGTGTAAAGTTTTTCCCGTAGATCGCGTTTTTCAGAAAACTGCAGAAATGGAATCAGACTTGGTTTATGCAAAGTAAATAACCACTGTCCATCTTTGCCTGCAGCTTTAGCCGCTTCTGCTGCACCTGTGCGTACAGATTCGGGCAATCCTGCCAAATCAGCTTCATTATCTATGAAAAGCTTATAGTTGTTGGTTTCGGCGAGCAGGTTTTCGTCAAATTTGAGCGAAAGTTGTGAAAGTTCTTTATTTATAGTACGCAAACGTTCTTGCTTATCTGCCGGAAGGTTAGCTCCATTACGTACAAATTTTTTATACGTATCTTCCAAAAGTTTAAGTTGAGCAGTGCTTAAATCAAGCTCATCTTTTTTGTCATATACAGTTTTGATGCGTTCAAACAGCTCTGCGTTGAGGTTGATGTCATCGTAGTGTTTCGATTTTAGCGGCGAAACTTTGTTGGCAATTTCCTGAAGCTCATCATTGGTGGTAGATGATTTCAGGTTGCTGAACACTGAACTTACGCGTCGAAGCATCATGCCGCTATTATCCAGTGCTTCTATAGTATTTTCAAAGGTTGCAGGCTTTTCATTGTTGATAATTGCCTGAATCTCCTTTTTGTGCTCCTCCATGCCTTTTTTAAAGGCCGGCATGTAATGGGTTGTTTTAATTTTATCAAAAGGGGGTACCTGATACGGCGTATCAAATTTCGAAAAGAACGGATTCTCGCTTTTATCTGTTCCTTTATCTTTGCTACCATTGCTGCAAGCGCCAAGTAACAGCCCCGATGCCAATACTGCTAACATTATTTTTTTCACGGTTAATTAATTTTGTGGTTTGACTTTAACAAACAAAAATAACCAATGCGTGTCATATATCCGAACAGGGTATGAAAAAAATATTAATTGTACGGTTTTGAACACTTTAATAATTTATGATGGAAAAAACACCTTTTGACAATCAGGATAGCCGAAAAATTAATCAATTATTAATTGTAAGAGTACTACTAAGTCTTGTAGCTGGTAGTGCAGTTAGCCTAATGGTATGGTATATCTCAAAAGAGCAGGGTTTTGATTTGAATATGATTTTACCAGTTGTTATTGGTATTTTACTGACAATTATAATTGCTACAGGTTCTTCGTATGCTTTATTTGCCGATGCCATAAATAAAGAGAAGATAGTAGAGCAGAAGGCCATTCAAAAAAAATCAAATGATAGTTTTTTTAAACAAATGGAATCGCCCGTCTCTGCAAGATGTACACAAAAACAGAGTTTTGGTACAAATGCTCAGCAGGCTCCGGGTAAATATGAGGTGAAATCCGGTGATGAAAGCATTTCGCTATCGCCTGAGTTGTATGAGGAACTTAGTGATGGTGATGAGGTTAAAATACACCGGGCTGCAAAAAGCGGACTATTATTACGTATAGAAAAAGGTTAATTAAAACCAGGCTATTCTTCGAAGCTTTTAAACCATTCAATTGCTTCGGCTTCTGAATTGAAAAGCTTTAATGGCATTCCGAATTTGTTGGATACCTTTATGATCATGTTCATGTAATATTTTTTAAATACGTTACCATCGAAAACTGATCCGGCTCTTTTTAGGCCGGCTTTAATAGCTTTGGGTAGCATTTCGCTTTCAAACCATTTGCGGTTTTCAGGTGCCACCACACCCTGGTTTCTTATGTCTGATAAAAAATTATCAACATCATGGGTCTTACTAAACTCCAGCAATGTTGTGAATGCGTGCCTGTATTCTTCGGTAGGTGTTTTCTTTTTCCATATAATTTTGCCCAATTTTAAATCAGCATCATAGGAAACTTCCGCATATTCGTTGTCTTCAATAATGTTCATAGCTTATTTGGTTTTAGTTGGTATCTCAAATTTAAGAATAAAGATATAATTGTCCTAATTGTGTCCGGCTTTATTGAAAGTAGATTATTTAGTAAACTCAATTGCCTTCAAAATCATTCAATTGCTTTTTGTAATAAAAGTCAATAGATTTACCTTTGGTAAATAATTATTCACTTTATAAAATATCAAGCTATGAGAAAATTATTAATTATATCATTAGGTTTGCTGTTAAGTACCTCCTTATCAGCTCAGTATATTTCAGGAGGTTCCGGGGTTACTTTTACGCCATCTGTGTTGGCGGATTCTGCTGGAAGTCACTTCACTTCTGAGGGCACTAACTACATACTCGATGGCGAAATTATTATCTCAGCTGGTGATACTTTGCTGTTTACAGGCTTAGATACCTTGTTTTTCAACTCAACGGGTGATTTGCGTATTGAAGGAACTTTTATTGCGCAGCCTGAAGAGATAACTGTTGTTACTGCTACCGATTCTACGCTTGGCTATCCAGGTATTACGTTTGACGAAAGTAATGGGTCGGTTATCGAAAATATTGAGTTTAGTCATGGAGGAGGAGTAAAGTTACTATACTCTGATGTGTATATTAAGGATTGTAGTTTTTATAAAATGACAGATGCCAATGGTTCCGGGGCAGTTAACCTGTTGCAATCAAATCCTGTTATAGAATCCTGTAATTTTACCCGAAACATGCGTTCTGCAATAAGCTCAGGAGCAACTGCTGCGTCTTCACCGGTAATTAAGTATAACCATTTGTACCATAATAACACTGAAAATGGTAACAGACCTCAAATTAATCTTGGTACAAGCGATGGCACAAATAACATTATTATCAGGGGTAACATTATTGATGGAAATTATGACGAGACCGGTGGAATTAGCCTGGCTACCCTCGCAGGAGGTGAAGTGTCTGCTGTTGTGGATAGTAATACAATAATAAACAACAGGTATGGAATAAATATTCAGGGTACAGTAAGTGCCGATATCGCTCATAATCATATAATTAATAACAATCTGGAAGATAACCCTTACTACGGAGGTTCCGGGATTGCATTTAGTAGTGGAGCACAAGCTTTTGTAGCCCACAATATTATCAGAGGTAACTTGTGGGGCATTACCATTCAGAGTGATGCACAACCAAACTTTGGTGAAATTGAGCCTGATACAGCTAATATCGGTCATAACTATATTTATGAAAATGGAAATGGTGGCATTACCTATAATTTGTACAATAATTCAACCAGCACCATTTATGCACAAAATAACTACTGGGGAACAACCTCTGCTACTGAAGCAGGGGATTGGATCGTGGATCAGGCTGATGATAATACACTTGGAGAAGTTATTTATGAACCCATTTATACTTTAAATACCGAAAAAGCTTTCCAGTATTTTGCATTTGAACTGAATGATACCATTATTGAAGCCAGTATAGATGAAGGAAACAAGCTAATTACTGCTACATTACCGCCAGAGACTGATATTTCTGGTCTTTCTCCAATATTTACACTGAGTGAATATGCCAGCGCAGAGGTGGATGGTCAAGTACAGGTAAGTGGGCAAACAGTGCAGGATTTTACTGACACATTGCATTATGAGGTAATTGCAGAAGATTCAACTACTACAACCTATAAAGTAGCAATCGATGTAGCTACTTCTATTTATTCCGATAGCGAGATTGCCCAGAATATTTTTCCGAATCCTTTTAACGAGGTGCTACATGTGAAAAGTAAAAATCAGGTTATTAGGGCAACAATATTGAATATGGCCGGAAAAGTTGTGCAAATGGTAAACACAAAAGGTACCCAAATAAGCTTCAGAAGCACAAATTGGTCTCCGGGCGTTTATTTAATCAGGTTGCATTATGTTGATGGCACACATGTCACAAAAAAAGTGATTAAAAAATAATATAAAGTGAGTTCGATTTAGATTTCGAATTCAAATTGAAATAAAAATTAAAGCCGGCTGGGAGGCCGGCTTTAGTTAAGTGTTATGGAAATAAATACTTACCTCTTTTCTTTATTAAAAACTATTTTAATCATATAGGTTTTTCCATGGAGGTAAGGGTTAGTTACTTGCACGGTTTTTAGCTCTTTTTTTACATGGTCTACAAATGCTTGCTCGCCCTGTACGTTTTTTGCATTGATTGTGCCATCTTCTTCTACTTTAAAGGTTACCCAAACATTAGTACTGGAAATATCTTCCTCAATATTTGAAGGATAATCCATTACATCTTCAAGGGCATTGTAAAGAGTGGCATTTAGCTCTGCTGCTGGTACAGGTGGGTTGCTTGCCAAAGCGGCAGCATTTAAAAAAATAACTGAAACAAATGCAATAGCAATTACTTTTAATTTTTTCATGGTTTTAGGTTTTAAAGGTTAATAATAAAATGGGTTCTGTAAACAAGACGACAAAAATCGCCAGGTGTTACAGTTTATTTAAGACGAAATATATGCCATTGTGTTTATTTATCTTATTATTAGTGGGTTGTGAGAATAAAAAAATATTAAAAAATATTTTTTATGTTCGATAGCGGGCAATGGTGTTTCATAAAAGCACAAAAGAAACACCTTTGAGCGTGTTTCTTTTGTTGAATATATAAGTTGTGTATAATCCTGGAAACTATCCCAGGTCATTAATCCATTCTAGCTTTTTCATGTCCTTTATGGAAATGCGTCTGCCATTAATATCAATGATTCCCTCTTTGGCAAATGCTGATAGGGTTCTTATGGCATTTGAGGTAGTCATATTTGAAAGGTGCGCTATGTCTTCTCTCGAAAGATAAATATTTATTGTGTGCCCGTCTTCTTCAAATCCGTAGGTATCTCTGAGGAATAATAGTGATTCCGCCAGGCGGCCCCGAATGTGTTTTTGCGTAAGTGTAACGGTTCTTTTATTTGCAAAACCCAGTTCGTAAGCCAATGATTTAATAATTCGTAATGAAAAGTCCGGATTTTGTCGAAGGATGTTTTCAAGGGCTTCTCTTCTTATGGTACAAACAACGCTATTCTCAATAGCCTGAGCAGAAGCAATGTGGTTTTCATCGGCAAATAGAGCTCTGTAGCCAATAAAACTGACAGGCTTGGCCATTCTAACAATTTGCTCCCTACCACCTACACCTTCTTTAAAGATTTTTACTTTGCCTTCCTGTAGGCATAAAAGTCCGGTTGGGCGTTCGGCTTCTTTAAAAATAATTTCATTCTTTTTGAAAGAAGTGCATGTGTAATTTTCATACAGCAGCTTAATTTCATCTTCATTAAGCGCACTGAATACTGAGTTATTTTTTACTAATACATCTATGCAGCTGTGTTGATTTTCCATAAGTTGATTTTTTCACACGACTAAAATTATATATTTTTTTCCAGTAAAACCACATTTTCAATATGATGAGTATGCGGAAACATATCTACTGGTTGGATTTTTTTTACATCGTATTTTGTATTAAGCATTGCCAGGTCGCGTGCCTGAGTTGCCGGATTGCAACTAATATAAACAATTTTTTCTGAATCTGATTCCAGAATAGCATTTACCACATCCTGATGCATTCCTGCACGCGGCGGATCTGTTATAATTATTTCAGGTTTCCCATGGGTTTCGAAAAATTCGCGGTTCAATAAATCTCTCATGTCTCCAGCATAAAACGAGGTGTTACCGATTTTGTTTAATTCCGAATTAAACCGCGCATCTTCAACCGCCTCTTCTATATACTCTATCCCGATAACATTTTTTGCTTTTGAAGCTAAGAAATTGGCTATGGTTCCTGTGCCTGTATATAGGTCATAAACAGTTTCTTCTCGGGTAAGTCCTGCAAAATTGCGGGCTACTTTGTATAGTTCATAGGCCTGGTCACTGTTGGTCTGATAAAATGATTTGGGGCCTATCTTGAATTGTAACCCTTCCATTTCTTCCAGTAAATGGTCTTTCCCGGCATAATTGACCACTTGCTGATCTGCAATTGAATCGTTTGCTTTGGAATTGATGATATAATTCAGTGAAGTAATCTCCGGAAAGGTGCTTTTCAGGTGTTCCAGAAGTTTTTCTCTTTTATCCTGAGCGTCCTCATAAAAAACCACGATAACCATCCATTGCCCCGATGCTGTATTTCTTATAATCAGATTACGCAGGAGGCCGTGATGGTTTCTGATATCGAAAAATGTATAATTGTTTTTCAATGCAAAGTCTCTGACTTCATTTCTTATCTTGTTCGAGAAATCGTCTTGTAAATAACAGGTATTTACATTCAAAACTTTGTCGAACAATTTGGGCACATGAAAACCTAATGCGTAAAGATCTTCATGGGTTTTGTCTTCCTCTATTTCTTCCTTTGTGAGCCATCTGCGATTTGAAAAAGTAAACTCAAGCTTATTTCTATAGTACCTTGTTTTGGCTGAGCCCATTATCGGAGAAATTTCAGGCAATGGTATTTTAGCAATTCGTTCGAGGTTGTCGGCTACTTGTTGTTGCTTTGCTTTGAGTTGTATTTCATAAGGTAAATGCTGCCATTTACATCCACCACAAGTTCCAAAATGTTCGCAAAATGCATCAATTCTATCTTCTGAATATTTGTGGTATTTTGTAACAAATCCCTCCAGGAAGTTTTTTCTTTTGCGTGTTACCTGTATATCTACTATATCGCCCGGGGCTGTGTAAGGCACAAAAACAACTTTGTTTTCTACACGTGCCAATGCCTTCCCTTCAGAACCAATATCAGTTATTTCAACTTGTTCGAGTAATGGTTTTTTCTTATTTCGTCTTCCCAAAGCTATTTGTATTTTTAGTGTATATTCAGTTAATCAAAACCTATGCCGAAACCACTGTTTCCTGCATTATTCGTGCCTTTTAAGTCGTAAATCAGTAATTTTACGTGGTTGTTTGGAGCTTCTGTATGTTAGCTTTTTGTTTTTAATTGAATGCTTCATATCACGGTTAATGAATAAAGTTTTATGGCTGGTCGAACATGCGATCAATAATGGCTATTTGTTCCCCGCTGATGTGGTCTTCTATGTTTGCAATTTTACGTAAAATTGTAGCTCTTGCCGTCATCTCCATTAGTTCAAGGCGGTCAAATGCCTGCAGTAGGGTTTCTCCTGCTGTGAGTATCCCATGATGTTGCAGGATTATGGCATTGCTGTGCTTTATGGCATCTGCTGCGATTTTTGCTAAATCGGGTGTGCCCATTGTAGCATAGGGGGCAAAAGCCGGCTTCCCCAGCATTGCGCGCGCTTCGCCATTTATCCGGGTGTCGATCATATCAGGTGTAGCTGATAGCGCAGTGGCGGTGTAGGGGTGGGCATGCACAATGGCGTTCACATCTTTGCGCGATTTATAAATGGCTATATGCATGCCTGTTTCCATGCTTAGCCTGAGCTTTGGCGTGAGGTTACTGCCTTCTATTGTAACAACTCCAATTTGTTTAGGCTTCATGTTGCCTTTATCTGTTTGGGAGGGGGTGATATATATTTTATTATTAACCCGGATACTCACATTTCCCCCACTTGTGGTGGTAAGCCCTTTAGCGTAGAGCCTGTTCATGAATAGGGCAACTGCCTTTTTGTGTTTGTTTCTCATCGACTTGTTAGGTTATTTTTTGAGTAAAACAGATATGGCTTTTTTGTTGGGTTCAATGATGCCTTTTTCCGTAATTATTCCTGTTACCAATGCTGCCGGCGTTACATCAAATGCAGGATTAATGGCTGGCGATCCAGGGTTGGTTAACCTGATTGTTTGCAGCTCGTTATTGGCATTTGGTCCGGTTGCGTAATGTACTTCATCTTCATTACGGTCTTCAATTGTAATTTTGGTCCCTTCGGGTAAATTTGGATCGATGGTGGAAATTGGTGCTGTAACGTAGAATGGAATGCCATAATATTTGGCGGCGATGGCTTTTTCGAGGGTACCTATTTTATTGGCTACGTCTCCATTGGCTGCTATTCGGTCGGCACCGGTAATTAGTACATCTATTTTACCGTTTTGCATGAGCGATGCGGCTGCGTTGTCTGCAATGATGGCGTGTGGTATGCCCTGGTTATGCAGCTCCCAGGCAGTAAGCCGGGCTCCCTGACTACGCGGCCGGGTTTCATCGGCATATACAAATACGTTTTTCCCTTTTTCGTTGGCCACATAAACGGGGGCGAGGGCGGAGCCATAATCAACAAAAGCGAGCCAACCTGCATTGCAATGGGTGAGTACTTTTGCGTTTTTGCCTAATATTTCATTCCCATATTCTCCGATAGCCTTTCCTGCAGTTGCATTGGCATCGGCAAGTTCCTGAGCTTTTTTTATAGCCGCCTCAGGAGAATTTAAAGCCGCCGTGTAAACAGCTTCTACGCTGTAAAATAAATCGTAAGCCGTTGGGCGTGTTGCTTCAATTATTTTTCTGGCCGTGTTAATGAATTCTGTGTAATCGTGCGATTTTGCTTCACAGGCTGCTTGCGCCATGGCAAATGCAGCCGCTCCGCCAATGGCTCCTGCACCACGGGTAATCATTGTTTTAATTGCTTTGCAGGTATCTGTATATTTTGGGGCTTTATAAATCTGAAACTTAAAAGGCAACAAGTTTTGTTCGATTAGATGAACGGTTGTGCCATCTATCCATACACTGCGGTAGTGTTGATTATTAACTTTCATGAATGCGGTTAATAAAAAATAAGCCCGTAGTTTATCACTTACGGGCTTCATATTTTAATCAATTTCTTATTCAATATATCGTCCAAGGACAATCTGCACGATTAATCCTATAACAATTAAGCCTCCGCCAATGGCCAATGGTGCGTTGCTTAAGCCACTACTTAATGTTTTAATGACCAGTATTATCACGCCTATCAGTATGATTATTATCCCGAGATTTTTAAGAAAATTTTTCATGGTGCTTATAGTGTTTAGATTTTTGTTTACAGATGCGGCCATAAAAATAGGAATTTTGATCGGAAAAAAGTGAAAAAAGCCTTAAACTTTCTTCTGCTATTCATCAGGTATTAATTGTTTAATACGCTCGATCTGTTTTTGTTTGTTTACTTCACGCAGATTGTTTGCGGTTTCTGTAAAATACTGATGCGATGAAATAAACTTAACCTGCAATTTATTCCACGAATCTATATCTCCGATTTTATCCTGTGCTTTTAATTCTTTGTAAAGTGTATTCGATACTGGTATAAAATCGCTTCGCCCAAGGTAATCGAGGTCGGCATCACACA
Organism: Salinivirga sp.; assembly: GCF_035268865.1. GTDB lineage: Bacteria > Bacteroidota > Bacteroidia > Bacteroidales > Salinivirgaceae > Salinivirga. Next base: position 27,034 of record NZ_DATFKB010000073.1, read on the forward strand.
TTATTTTTTCCAGTTTGGATTGAGGTTCCGGCGGGAGTTTCGTGGCCAAAATTAAATCGCAGATCTGATTGATTTGTTCTTGTGTATAGTGAAAATTAGGTAACATTTTTTTGGCCATTTCGGCTCCATGGTACTCGTGGTTTTCGTAATTTATTGTATGACCTGCATCGTGAAACAAGGCTGCTGTTTTTAATAGCAGAATTTCTTCATCGTTTACCCCTTCTCCAATGCCTATGAGTTCGGCTTGTGAAGTAACATCAATGGTATGCTTCACATTGTGGTAGTAAAGATATTCTGGTAGTCCTTTTTCAAGAATATCTAACACAATTTCCTGTAAATCGGAGAACTGCCTGAGTAAATAGCGTATATTGAAATCATGATTCGGTTCTCTGCCTTTGCCGTTTTTTGATAGCTCCGGACGTATTCCTTTCACGTAATACATGTCGACATCGCCTTTGTATTTTACAGGCATTTTACCGAAGTATTCGCATACAAAATATTCGCGTACCATTTCGTAGGTCATTACTGAGATGTTGATCTGACCGGCTTCGCACGAGGCTTTCATTCGAGTGGCAATGTTCACCGTGTCGCCTTTAAGATTATATGATACTTTTTTCTTTCCCATGGTTGTGGCTGTTACCGGACCTGTATGCATCCCAAATTTGATGTCCCATATTTTTTTATTATTCTCGAGTCTTTTACTCTGAATATCATTAAGTTTATATCGCATCTCCAATGCTGCCATTACAACGTCTATGGGGTTGGTAATATTTTTTACAGGCACACCACCTGCGCTCATATAAGTGTCGCCAATAGTTTTAATCTTCTGTATATTAAATCGTTGCGATATTTGGTCAAACTCAAAAAATATTTGGTCGAGCTCATCAATAATGTCGTGTGAGTTGGTTTCTTCGTAGAGTCTGCTGAATCCTTCTATATCGGCAAACAACACAGTGGCCATTTTGAAACGGAGTGTTTTTTCTCTGCTTTTTCCTTCGTGGCCCTGATGGATGGTTTTTAACTCTTTGAGTTTATCTTTTAGTTGGTCGTTTTCTTCTTCGAGCGACTCATTGGCGTCTAAAAGCTTCTTGTTTTGCATGGATAGCTTTTTGTTTTCCTGCATCAGGCGAGCAATCCGTTGCACAAGGTCTTTTTCTTCGCTACTCATTTTGGTTCATTTTAAGCAAAATACTAAAAAAGGAACAAGTCGCCAAAAAAAGATGTTCAGGCTAATTCGCAGTTTTCTCAGCTTTCTGACAAAAGATAATTTTTTCGGAAGAGAGCAAACCATACCTTTTTAGTTGTACTTCAGATAGCTCTTCTGTAAGATCGACTACATTTATTTTAAATCCTGCTTCTTGCAGCCTGTCTGTATAATCAGCTCCATAGTACCTGACATGGTCTCTTTGTCCAAAACGTTTCTCTTTTTCTACCGGGTCAGTAATGGTATTGTCTTCGATGGTTTTGGGTGTATTCCATCTGATGGGGACCTGAAAAATTGCCCAGCCACCGGGCTTCAGAACCCTGTAAAATTCTTTCATCGATTGCACATCTTCCCAAACGTGCTCGAATACGTGGTTACACATGGCAGCATCAAATTCATCGTTTTTGAAGGGCATTTGCCTGATGTCCATTTTTACGTCGGCCCATGGCGACGATAAGTCACCGGTGATGTAGTCGAGGTTCTTTTGTTTTTTGAAAAGTCGTAAAAAGCAATACTCGGGTGCTACATGCAAAAACCTGATTTGCTCTGTAAAGAAGTTGGTATGGTTTTTTAAAAATAGCCATATCCCGCGATGTCTTTCCAGCGACATGCTGTCGGGTGCCAATGCATTTTGTCTGGCATTAATTCGGCCGTAGGGTAATAATTTACGATATGTGATTCCGTTTATTGGGTCTTCGTATTGCTTACCACGGTAAAAAAGACTTACGATTCTTAGAAAAAAATGTGCAAGCCGCTGCATGGTTTCGCGCGGAATAAATCGGGTTACAAATTGTATGATTTTTTGCATGTTGCCTGATTACTAATTGTGATGGTTATTTTTTTAGGTATTCGTCTAGTAACTGCTGAGCTGCCTGGAACGAGCTTTTTCGGTTGTTTAAAACATCTGCTTCAAAGTTTTGAAGTTTGGTTTTTATATCTTTTTGGGTATAGAAGTGACTTTTGAGTTTTTCATTGATGGTTTCGTACATCCAATATTTGGCTTGTTCATTCCTTTTGGCCTGCCAATATTGATTTCCAGTTGTCAGATCTTTATAATCCATTATGGTTTTCCATACATTATCAATATCGATATTGTGTAGCGCAGAGCAGGTGACCACTTTGGGAGTCCAACCTGAGGGAGAAGGAGGAAATAGGTGAAGTGCGCTATTGTACTCTGCTTTAGCCTGGTTGGCTTTATCTTTATTATTCCCGTCGGCTTTATTAATGGCAATTGCATCGGCCATTTCCATAATTCCCCGCTTAATGCCCTGTAGCTCGTCACCGGCTCCGGCGAGCATTAATAGCAGAAAAAAGTCGACCATGCTGTGCACAGCAATTTCACTTTGGCCTACACCAACAGTTTCTATAAATATGATATCGAAACCAGCAGCTTCGCATAAAAGCATCGATTCGCGGGTTTTTCGCGCAACCCCGCCCAGAGAGCCTGCAGAGGGTGATGGGCGAATAAAAGCATCGGGATTGTTGGCAAGGGTTTCCATTCTTGTTTTATCACCAAGAATGGAACCTTTTGATCTTTCGCTGCTGGGGTCAATTGCAAGTACCGCAAGCTTATGCCCGCGTTTGGTAATTTCTCCTCCAAGTGATTCAATAAAGGTACTTTTACCTACACCGGGAACCCCTGTAATTCCAATACGCATTGAGTTTCCAGCCAAAGGCAGACATTGTTCAATAATTTGTTGGGCCAACTCCTGGTGGCCCGGGAGTGAGCTCTCTACAAGTGTTATGGCTCTGCTTAAGATAGCGCGGTCGCCACGCTTAATGCCATTTATATAGTTGTCGAGCGAAAGACTTTTTTTACGGAATTTTTGAAAGTTTTTCCTTGCTTTTGGACTAATGCTTGGCGGTTGGTCTACTCCCTTATTGACGTGCAGTGCACTTTTATTGGATTTTTTATTTTTGGAATTCATCAATCACGTTTTTCTGGTCAATAAAATGACAAAAAAATAAATGCTTTGTTTAACCTGATATGTTCAGAGTTTGCTGCAAATTTGCTCAAAAAACCTATATAGTGAAAATTGAGGCTGTCTAAAAAGGATTGCAAATAATCGCTAATGTAACTTTTTAAACGGCCTCAACAACTCTAAAATTTTATGCTTTTATTCTAAAAAAGCTTCGGACCTTCAGCTTTTACTTTTTTTTTACTGTTCCTCTGATAATTAAGGTTGTTACACTGTTGTCAGGATCGTTGGCATAAATCCGTATGCTTTTATGCTGTCGGTTTCTTTTTCCTCTGGAATGGAACGTAGCCTTAATACTACTTGATTCACCGGGTTTTATTGCTTTTTTTGGAGGAGCAACAGCAGTGCAACCACAAGATGCGCGTACCTTTTTTATGATGAGGTTACTTTTACCTGTATTTGTAAATTTAAATTCATGCGTAACCTTTGCACCTTCTGTGATGGTGCCAAAATCAAATTTGGTGTCTTCAAATTTAATGTGTGGTGCATTGGCTCGCTCTTCTGCCGTAAGATGTGAGAAGTCTTGTTTTACAATTGCAGTAGTAGCAATTCTGTGTCGTGGATTTTCGTTTCCGTTTATTACCAAAGACATTCTTCCCCGCATGTAATCAAGGTCAGTGGTTTTTTCTCCATGAAATGTGGCACTGATTGTGCCTTTTTCACCAGGTTTTAGTGTTTTGGGTTTAAAGCTAACGTCAATATATTTCGGTACTCTTTTCATTGAGAGTGTAACAGGTTTATCCGATACATTCACGATCTTAAGCTGTTTGAGCTTTTTCTCACGATTGGTTACATGCATAAAAGCAAATTGGTTATTGTTTAACCTTATTGCACCCATTTTTCTGGGGTAGTCATCTTCAATTGAACGTGGCCTGGGATTGACTTTTCCTTTTATACGAAGTACTATACTTGGATTGTCTGCAGAATTGCTATATACCCTAATTGTTTTGCTAAATGGTCCGGGTCTGTTTTTGGGATTGTATTCTGCTGATACAAAACCTTTTTCGCCAGGGTTTACAGGCTTTCTTGTATGCTCTGAACTGGTGCAGCCACAAGTAGGTTTTACCCTGTTGATGATTAATGGTGTTGAACCTGTATTTGTAAATTCAAATTTGTATTTGGAAACTCCATCCTGTTCGTTGATAGTACCATAATCATGAACGGTTTTGTCAAAAGCAATGTGTGGTCCCTGTTGCTGTGCTGATATCAGGCTCACGTTAAATAAGGTGGCAATGATTATCAAATATAATTTGTGCATAATTGAAGTTTTTGAGATTATAAAGGTTACAAATTTAAAAATTGTTTGTGCTAAATGTTCAAATTAAAAAATTATTTGATCATCTGGTACGTTTTTTACTCTATTGGTTATATTTTGAATACGAGTATCATATCCTGGTATAACAAATTTCCTGCCCCGAATGTATTTTTTATTTCGCTCTTAATTCCAGTGCTTTTGATATATCGTTACCAGATGGATTTTGGTACAGACTTAGCTCGAACTCATTAATTGCAGCAAGTAAATGATCGAATATGTCGGCCTGGATGCTTTCAAATTTAACCCATTCCTTTTCTTTGCTAAAAACGTAGATTTCAATAGGAACTCCTTTTTCAGTGGTTTGAAGTTGCCTGATCAGGAATGTCATATCTTTATTAATCATTGGGTGATGCTTCAGGTATTCTTCAATATATTTTCTGAAGACCCCGATATTTGTCATTCGGCGTCCATTAGCCATGATACTTTGATCTACTCCCTGGCTTTTGTTGTATTCTTCTACTTCTTTGCGCCGCTTTTCAATATAGTCCGTGAGGCGGTGTACGCGCTGGAGGTTGTCAAGCAGCTCTTTTGAACAGAATTTTATGGAGCGAATGTCGATGTATAACGATCTTTTTATTCTGCGGCCTCCCGACTCAAGCATTCCACGCCAATTACTGAAAGATTCAGAAACCAACGCATAGGTAGGAATGGTGGTAATGGTTTTATCAAAGTTCTGGACTTTTACCGTATTGAGTGTTATTTCGGTAACATTGCCATCGGCATTGTGACTGGGCATTGTAATCCAATCACCAATTTTTACCATTTTGTTTAAAGAGAGTTGTATGCCAGCCACTAATCCTAATATACTGTCTCTGAAAACCAACATGAGTACGGCTGCCAAAGCTCCCAGTCCGGCAAGCAAAGCTCCCGGGGATTTCCCAAGAAGTACTGCAAGTATGGTGATTACACCAAAGAAATAAATTACTATCTGTACAACCTGCACATAACCCTTGATAGGGCGGTCTTTGGAAATGGGGTTTCGTTTATATATCTCGTGTAGCGCTGTTACAAACGAGTCCAAAATCAGGATTCCGATGAAGACCATGTACATGTAAGTGAGCTTTTGTACAAAGTTTACCCATCCGGAAGCCTCCGGAAATGCAACTTCTATAAGATAGTAAATTACAATGGCCGGGGCCAGATGACTCAGGCGGTTAAATACCTTCCGTTCAAAGATGACATCGTCCCATGTAACTTTTGATTTGCGCACAATCTGTTTGATGGTTTGCAATATGATGCGCTTTGCAACCCAATCTGCAATTATGCTTATGGCTATGATAGCCAGTATGTTGGCGCCAACATAGAAAATATCGGCAAGGCTGCTGTTAATTCCTGTATTGAGTAACCATTCTTTAAAGATTGCCTCGAATTTTTCCATTGGGCACTAATTTTGATTATAATTGCTAAAATATATAAATTATGAATAGAGTATTTCCTTTTCTGCTGATAATATTTACATCTATTCTTGCGCATTCTTTATCGTTTGCTCAGGGGCATAAAGATTTTGATTTAGATCGCGCTTTGCGAATTGATTTTATCCTAACGGGAGAAAAGGATTGGCAAAAAGCGGGAATATTACGTTTAAAAGAAGAACAATACTGGTCAGGGACGGAACAAAGCTTGATTTGGCCGTTTCAATATGGTACGTATCAAATTGAGGTTTATAATGAAAGTAATGAGCTTATTCTGAAACAAGGTTTTTCAACTTTATTTGAAGAATGGCAATCAACCGGATTACCGCGAGATGGTGCTGCCTCATTTGAACAGTCATATAGCATACCTTATCCCAAAGGTGATGTTTTGGTCAAGCTTTTAGTAAGGAATAAGAATAAATTTGAATTACTCAATACCTGGAGTATTGACCCCGATGCTGATAATATTAAACAAGAGCCAGTTAACCAGGAGGCCATTTTAATTTTAGGTGGCGGAGACTACAGAAACAAGCTTGATTTAGTTTTTCTGGCTGATGGTTACTCGGAGTCTGAATTAAAAAAGGCAAAGAAAGATGCCAGAAGGTTTGGTAAATTTTTATTCCGGAATGCTCCATTTAATAAATATCGAAGAGACATTAATATATGGCTGGTGCATAAACCTTCGATAGAAAGTGGTACGGATGAACCATGCAAAGGGGTTTTTAAGAAAACAGCACTGGGCACCAGTTTTAATACTTTAAACCTGAAGCGGTACCTTTCTGTAGAGGAATTCTTTAAAGTTAAGGATGTTGCGGCAGCTGCACCATACGATTTTATTTTGGTTATGGTAAATACAAAACGATATGGTGGCGGTGGAGTATTTAATCATTTTTCAGTTTTTTCAGCTGACGGCCCATCTGCAGAAAAAGTCTTCTTGCATGAGTTCGGGCATCACTTTGGTGGTTTGGCTGATGAGTATTTCAATAGTGAGGTTACTTATGAGGATATGCTCGATACCACAATAGAACCCTGGCAACCAAATATTACAACATTAGTTGACTTCGATAGCAAGTGGCCTCATTTGATTAGTGAAGGCTTGCCAGTTCCAACTCCCCGCATCGCTAAATTCGAAAATTATACAGGTGTGTTCGAGGGTGGTGCTTATTTAAATAAGGGGGTTTTTAGTCCTGCTATGGATTGCCGGATGCGGACAAATAAAGCAAAAGATTTTTGTACCGTATGCCAGTTAGCCCTGGAAAAGATGCTGCTAATTTACACTTCGCAGAATATTGAGTAGAAGATCTATTTCACTAATTGTTCTAAAACTTTTTCAAGTCTGGGGCCACGTAGGTTACGTGCTACTATCTTGCCGTTTTTATCAATAAGAAAATTACTTGGTATGCTCCGCACATTATATTTTTGTGCTGGCTGTGCATACCAGCCTTTCAGGTCACTTACATGGTATGGCCATTGTAAATTATCTGCTTTTATGGCATCGGTCCACATTTTTTTGTTTTTATCAAGTGAAACACTAAAAATTGTAAAGCCTTCACCATTCACAAATTCTTTGTCTTTGTATTTCTCCCATGCGCTCACCAGGTTAGGGTTTTCGTATCGGCACGGCCGGCACCAGGAGGCCCAAAAGTCCACGAGCACAAGTTTACCTCGTAATTCTGATAGTGCGAGCTGCTTGCCGTTTGGTGTAGTATTTTGAATTTCGGGGGCTATATCTCCAACCTTGGTACCGGTTTCCTGAGAAAATGCGATGCCCGATATAAACAAAAAAGCAAAAATGAATCCGCTTAGTTTCATTCCTTTGAAAAAAATTAATTTAGAGAAAATCTGGTTTATTTCATTTGGTTCTTCACAAATATTAACGGTATCAAAGCGCATTTGTTTTATTCCATTCTGGTAATTTTTGCACCAAGATTATTTAGACGTAAATCAATATTTTGATAACCACGGTCTATCTGTTCTATGTTGTGTATTTGGCTTACCCCATCGGCAGAGAGTGCTGCAATGAGCAGGGCTACTCCTGCCCGAATGTCCGGGCTGGTCATTACGGTTGAGCGCAACTTGTTTGCTCTGTTTAGTCCTATTACGGTTGCTCTGTGCGGATCGCATAAGATGATTTGTGCACCCATATCAATTAATTTGTCGACAAAGAATAGGCGCGATTCGAACATTTTTTGATGAATTACGACACTTCCATTGGCTTGCGTGGCTATAACCAGCATTATACTGAGCAAGTCGGGCGTTAAACCTGGCCACGGAGCATCATCAATGGTGAGTATTGAGCCATCGATAAATTTCTCTACTTCGTAGCGTGATTGTTCTGGTATGTATATATCGTCGCCTTTAAACTTGAATGCTATTCCAAGTTTCTCAAAAGACCTGGGAATGATACCCAAATGTTCGACACCTGCATTTTTAATTGTGATTTCACTTTGTGTCATGGCTGCCATTCCTATGAAAGAGCCCACCTCGATCATGTCTGGCAAACAGCGGTGATCACAACCATCCAGTTTGTCGACACCTTCAATGGTAAGCAGGTTTGATGCAATACCTTCGATTTTGGCGCCCATTTTCACAAGCATTCTCGATAATTGTTGCAGGTAAGGTTCGCAGGCAGCATTATAAATTTTTGTAGTGCCTTTTGCCAGCACGGCACCCATCAATACATTTGCTGTACCGGTTACGCTGGCCTCTTCGAGTAGCATGGTATTGCCTTTTAAGCTTTTTGTTTTGGCTGTAAAAGCGCTCTTCTTTGAGTCGAACTGAAAATCGGCTCCAAGTTTATTCAAACCCACAAAATGCGTATCAAGGCGGCGTCTGCCTATTTTATCTCCACCAGGTCTTGGGATGTAAACTTCTCCAAATCTGGCCAAAAGTGGTCCTGCAATCATAATTGAACCTCTTATGGTTTGGCTTTGCTGTCTGAATGCATCAGATTTTAGATAATCGAGATCTATATTATCTGCCTGGAATGTGTAGCTGTCGGTAGCATTTTGGGTTATTTTTACGCCCATTCCGCGCAAAAGTTCAATTAATTTATGCACATCGCGAATGGCAGGAATGTTGGTTATTGTTACGGGCTGGTCCGTGAGCAATACGGCACAAATAACCTGAAGTGCCTCGTTTTTAGCTCCTTGTGGGGTGATTTCTCCTGATAATTGATGCCCTCCTTCAATTACGAAACTAGCCATTAATTGCGGTTTTTACGGTTTGTTTTTTTCTTTTTGGGTTTGGCAAGTATGTTACGAGTCTCTACCAATTTGATGTTGTCCTTGAAATTTACATCTTTTTCGGCCAATTCAATGAAATCACTTATTATGACATCATCATTTACAGAGTCTTTATTCCATTTTACGTATGATTTTTTAAGCTGATTGGCCAGGAGTTCAACAAGCACTTCCTGCTCCTCTGGTGGATAATCATCAATTTTGTCCATCATATTTTGGATGATTTTACCATAGTGCTTTTTCTTAAACTTGCCTTGCGAATAGGGCAGTGGATCGGGTTTACGATTAAGTACCTCTTTATCGGGCATCTCAAACGGTGCATCTACATCCAGGTCAAAATCGGCCATAATAAAGAGGTGGTCCCAAAGTTTATGTTTGTAATCACCGTTTTCCCGGAGATTAGTATTTACCTGCGCCATAATTGGAATAAGGGCATGTGCTGCTTTTGTGCGCTCTTCCCTGTCCTCAATCGTTTTAATGTGCTGCACCAGCTTTTGAATGTGTCTGCCATATTCTGGCAGTATCAATTCATTTCTTGTTGTATTATATTCCATTTTCGTTCTATTTTCGGTAAGCTATAATTGTAGCGAATATTAATGGTTGGATTTGTTCTGAAGGTTTGATTTGGTAAAAATAGTTAATTTTTTTGGGTTATAAAAACGTATAATCATAAGTGTGTCTTTTTGCTAGCTTGCTTTAATGACCTTTAGTTTTGCAAATCTGAGCAACAGGGTTTTCCGGCCACTTGCGAATTGTACACTTGCCTTCCGGTTGGTGCCTTCGCCTTCAATACGGGTTATTTCGCCTCTTCCAAATCTTTGATGTATGACGGTTTGTCCCTCTTTAATATTTTCTGGCGGTTCAGGTGTAAAGTTTGGGTCTGCTGCAGGACCTTGATTTGCTGTAGGTCTTGAGCGCATGGGTTGCCGCATGTTTCGGCTTTTAATTGTGCCGGATTTTCTGGTAGAAGAATTTTGAAATGCGGGTTGCGACGTGGGTTTGCTAAAATGTGTTTGACCGGGCTCGGGATTTTCGAAGCTGTAGCTATCATCAGATGAAGCATCAATATAGGCCTGATCCAGCTCTTTTAGAAATCTGCTAGGGCTTTTTGATTCTACAGACCCCCATTTATAGCGGCTTTGGCACCAATACAGGGTGGCTGTGTGCTCTGCGCGTGTAAGTGCTACATAAAAAAGGCGTCTTTCTTCTTCTATTTCCTCCGGGCTCTCCATCGACATGGATGAGGGGAACAATCCTTCTTCAAGGCCTGCAATATAAAGGTGCTGAAATTCCAGCCCTTTGGCAGAGTGTATGGTCATCAGCGTAATGCGCTCCTGGTCTTCATCCTTGTTTTTATCCATATCGGTAAGTAAGGCAATATTTTCAATGTAGGTGTGCAGTTTTACATCGGTACCTTCCTCGTGTGCATTGGAAACAAAATCCTTGATTCCGTTGAGTAATTCCTGAATGTTTTCGTAACGGCTTCTACCTTCGGGTGATTTATCATTGTAAAGGTCTTTAAGTAAGCCTGAGTTGGAAGCAATTTGAAGGGCTGCATCATAGGCATCGTTATTGGCTGCAAGTTCTGTGAATTGCTGCACCAGGATAATAAAACCCTGGAGCTTTTTTGTGGTGCCGCTGTTGATATTTACTCCATATTTTTGTGGTGCAGCAAGTACCTGCCATATTGAAATTCCATTGGCTGTTGCAGCCGATTCAAGTTTCGACATTGTGGTATTGCCAATTCCCCTTGCCGGGTAATTGATTATACGCTTAAGCGCTTCATCATCGTTGGGGTTGATGGTCATGCGTAAATATCCTACCAGGTCTTTGATTTCTTTACGCTGATAGAATGAAAGACCTCCGTAAATGCGATATGGAATATTTCTTTTGCGCAAGGCCTCTTCAAGGATACGCGATTGTGCATTGGTTCGATATAAAATGGCAAAGTCGCTGAATTTTTTCTGCTCATTTAACCGTTTTTCCTGAATGGAATTGGCTATTAGATGGCCTTCTTCGACTTCTGTAATGGCGCGAACGATGCCTATTTTTTCTCCTTCGTCGTTTTCAGTGAAAACCTTTTTCGGCAGCTGTTTTTGATTGTTGGCTATTACGCTGTTGGCTGCATTTACAATGTTTTGGGTCGAACGGTAGTTATGCTCCAGTTTGAATACTTTCATTTCCGGATAATCTTTCTGGAAATTGAGTATGTTTTCAATTTTAGCACCCCTGAAGGCGTAAATACTTTGCGAATCGTCGCCAACCACACAAATGTTGTGGTGCTTTTCGGCCAGTTTTTTCAAAATTAGGTATTGAGCGAAATTTGTATCCTGGTACTCGTCGACAAGTATATAGTCAAATCTTTGTTGATACTTTTCAAGCACCGCTTTATGGTCGCGCAGCAATATGTTGGTATTGAGTAAAAGATCGTCAAAATCCATTGCACCTGAAATTTTACAACGCTTCATATAAGCGGCGTATATTTGCCCGGTGTATGGTACCCTGTGAGCTTCATCGGTGGAATAATAAGTTGAGTTGTTTTGATAGGTTGAGGGCGTAATCAGATTATTCTTTGCCCGCGATATTCTACCAAGGATTTGGCCGGGTTTATAAGTTTTTTCATCCAGTTTTTTTTCTTTTATGATGCTTTTTATCAGGTTTTTACTGTCTGAAGTATCATAAATTGTATAGTTGGAATCGTAACCCAGATAGGCCGATTCATAGCGTAAAATACGGGCAAAGATTGAGTGGAAAGTCCCCATCCACAGGTTTGATGCGTGTTCGAACCCTACTATTTCGCCAATACGCTGTTTCATTTCCCTGGCAGCTTTATTGGTAAACGTGAGTGCAAGAATTTTATACGGAGGTACACCATTGGCCAGCAAGTGGGCAATCCGGTATGTTAAAACCCGCGTTTTGCCCGATCCGGCACCGGCTATGACCAGTGATGCTCCTTTTGTGTTAACTACAGCTTCTCTTTGTGCCTCATTGAGTTTCTTGAGGTAATCATGCATAGTATTTATCGCTTAAGGTGTGCAAATTTCATAAAAAAATACGGGCTTTAAAAGCATTAATTTAATATTGGCCCGATTTTTATATTTCATTAATTTAAAAACCTGTTGGATTTCGGTTTTTGTATTTTCATATTAAATTTGTTCGCTTAATAATGCGGGTATGAAGTTAAATTCTTTTACTTTTCTTATAGGAACCGTAATAGTTGTTTTTTCTTTCTCAGCTGAGGGTCAGACCTCTAATAGTGACGCTGGTTTGGGGTATTGGCTTGTTGCTGTTATGAGTGACAAAGCTCATCCGGCTTTTGAAGATTATACGGAAGATTCCTGTGGAGTAAATTTAGAAATGGTTGCAGTAGAAGGGGGGCAATTTGAAATGGGATGTACATCGGAGCAGTTCGATTGTGGTGTAGATGAGCAGCCTGCACATGAAGTAAGAGTTGATGATTTTTATATTAGTCGGTATGAGGTGACAAATGCTCAGTTTTGTTCGTTCTTAAACAGTGTTGATGTAGGAGCAAATGCCTCAAAAAATGGCAAGCAATTTATAGCGCTCGATCAAAAGCTTAGTCAAATTCAATATGTCAATGGTGAGTTTGTACCAGAGGCGGGAAGGGGTAATTACCCTGTTGTAGAGGTGAGCTGGTTTGGAGCTGCAGCTTTTTGTAAATGGGCCGGTGGCCGTTTGCCAACTGAAGCCGAATGGGAGTATGCTGCGCGTGGGGGATCAAAAAGCGAAGGTTTTTTGTACAGTGGTGGAAACCAACTTGATGAGGTTGCCTGGCACTATGGCAACTCAAAGCGTGATAACAGCTCAGGATTTTATGAAAACCATGGGACTATGCCTGTTGGATTAAAGCAACCCAATGAACTTGGTATTTATGATATGACCGGGAATGTGTATGAATGGTGTTCCGATAGGTATAACCGCGACTATTATGGCTATAGCCCGGTCGAAAACCCCAAAGGTCCTGAAAGCGGCTATTCAAGAGTGCTGCGCGGAGGAAGTTGGGGCGATGAGCCCAAAGCCTGCAGGGTGGCTTATCGTGTGAGCGTTGGCGAATATACCAATTATTTTATGTATGGTTTCCGTTTCGTAAAAGATCGCAAATAGCTTTAAATTGCTTGTTGTCAGCTGATTTTGATTTTTCGCGTTCTTTCCTGATTTCTAAAACTGTGTGATTTTCAAAGGTTTTGACATTTTATTCACAATTTTTTTTTGTTTTTATAACAGTTTATCTTTTACTTTGCTATAGTAATTATGAATACATTAAACTTTTGAAAAACCTGCCTGTTAAAACTCTACAATATTGGAATTCGATTAGCGGATTCCTGCTTTAATCATTTCTTTTTTAATTTAAATTATTTCACAATGAACATTTATGTAGGTAACCTGAATTACAAGGTTAAAGAAGACGACCTGAAATCTGTATTTGAAGACTACGGACAGGTCGATTCAGTTAAGATCATTACCGACAAAATGAGCGGCCGCAGCAAAGGTTTTGGTTTTGTAGAAATGCAAGACGATGCTGAAGCACGTTCCGCTATGGAAGCTCTGAACGAATCAGAGTTTGAAGGTCGTAAAATGATCGTGAACGAAGCACGGCCACGCCGTCAGTTTAACGATCGTTAATAGCAGAATTGTTTTTCGATTAACTTCAACATATAAAGTTTTCGATTAAAAGATTAGTCTCTATTACCGGTTATTTAGAGTAATTACAGGCTGCCCGAGGCATCGGGCAGCCTTTTTTCAGGCAGTGGCATTGATATCATAAAAGTACTACCTTCACCTAACACTGAGCTCACAGCTAATTGCCCGTTCATGTTTTCGATGTGCTTTTTAGCTATGAATAAGCCCATTCCGATACCTTTTTTCGGAGCAAAAAGTCGCTCTTTGGTTTGGTTAAATGGTTCAAAAATGCTCTCAATTTCAATTTGGTCCATTCCACAGCCATGATCAGATATTTCTAATTGAATTGCATTTTCTGTGGTTGCTGAGGTTACCTCGACAGGTTTATTCTCGCCATATTTTACGGCATTTTCCAAAATATTAACCAATAAATGGATAAATTTTTCATGGTCAACTAAAATACTATAGTTTTTTTCAAGGTGCGTACTGAAGTTTGGCCTGGGAGTGCATTTTTGTTCCATAATTTCAAAAGCCTCCTTTATCAGGTCATTAAAACCGATTGATATTATGTGATAGTCTGTTTGGTCGGTAATTAGCTTTGCACCCTCCAGTATATTATCAATTATTTTAAGCAAATCGTATCCTGCATCAAGAGAACATTTTGTATATACTGCCAATTTGTTAGTGTCCGATGAGCTGGCAATTAGTTGGTTAAACCCAAGAATGGAGTTTAATGGTGTCCGTATTTCATGTGAAATATTTTCCAGAAAAATATTTTTTAGTTCATGTGCTTTATGTTCATTTTCGATGGCCTTTTTTAGTTGCGCATTTTTTTCTTTTAGGGCTTTGGTCAGTCTGGTTTTTTCCTGTCTTTCGCTAAATACATTACTGGCATTTTTTAGCATTATGGCTACTTCATCATAATTCCATGGTTTTTGAATATATCCGTAAATGTTGTGTTGGTTTATGGCTTTTATTACTATTGAAGCATCGGTATATGCAGAGATGATAATGAAGATGATGTGTGGTGTGCGCTTTTGTTCCAGATTGATAAAGTCAACGCCATCCATTTCCGGCATTTTAAAGTCGATAATCGCAATTTGGATATCTTGCTCCGAGAGTATGTTTCGGGCCTCTTGTATAGTTTGTGCTTCAAAAATATTGTAGAGCTTACCAAATGTTGCCGCAAAACCAACTAAATTTTCACGATCGTCATCAAGATAGAGGATATTGACTTTTTGGTTCATTATGCATTGATTTAACTTTTTTGATATTAAACAGGGCAGCTCATGTTAAACCTACTAAATATTTTTACGAGCCACCCTGCTTAAAACTTATGCTTTAGTTTTTAAGAATCATTAAAAGTTTTCAAATTCGCTATCGTCTTCGCGGTTAAGATTCAGATTAACCCCTTTGGTGTTGGTTGTTTTAGGGTTTTGAGGTTTTTCAGCACGAGGTTGTTGATCAGTTTTTTGTTTTGTTTGCTGTTTCTTTTTTCTTTTATTATTGCCATCATCAAATTTGAAGAATGAAACTACATCACGCATATTGTCTGCCTGGCTGTTGAGTTCCTCAGCACTTGTTGCCAGCTCTTCACTTGCGGCAGC
>NZ_DATFKB010000074.1:0-3893 GCF_035268865.1 Salinivirga sp.
CAATAACGCAATAACACTATAACACAATAACACAATAACCATTATTTCAATTACAACATAATAACAATTAAAAACACATAAAATCATGAAACTTTTACAAACAACAATCCACGAAATTGAAACTGCAGATGAATTGCAAAAGATAATTAATGAAAATGAAAATGTTATGGTATGCTGTGGCCGTATGGGGCCAATGTGCATCCCTGTATATGATGAAATGGAAGAACTGCAGGAAGAACGTGAGAATGTGAAATTCTATAGTATGGCGTTCGATAATCCCGAAGCATCGATCGTAAGAAACGCACCCGAATGTCAGGGATTCATGGGATTACCATTCACCATGTATTACAAAAATGGTAAAGTGGCAAAAGCCACATCAAGCATCCAAAACAGAGAGCAAATCACATCTGTACTGGATGAGCATTTTGGCAACTAACCCGTTTTAATATCTTCAGGTCTTTGCGGCTGCTATAAGCACCGCAAAGACACTTAACTACAATCTGAAACTTACAATGGAAGAAAAATACGATCTGATGATAATCGGGGCTGGCGCTGCCGGTCTGACTGCCGGGATCTATGCCTCGAGGGCAAAGCTTAAAACTGTTATCCTGAACGAGGGTGTTGTGGGCGGACAAATGGTGCTTACTGAAGAGGTGGCAAATTACCCGGGCGTTGAAACAACCAAAGGGTACATGCTTGCTAATACAATGAAAAAGCAGGCTAAAAGCTTTGGCTGCAAAATCAAATCAAATATCAAAATCAAAGAATACTCCCTGGAAAACAAACTAAAAAAAGTTACACTTGAAGACGGTCGCAAATTTACAGCCAATGCAGTCATACTCACACCAGGCGGACGTCCCAGATCGCTCAATATTCCCGGCGAAGACCAGTTTAAAGGCAGAGGAATTTCATACTGCGCCACATGCGATGGCGATTTCTTTACAGATAAAGAGGTTATTGTCGTGGGAGGAGGAAACTCCGCACTGGAAGAGGCCGTAGCGCTGACCAATTTTGCCACTAAAGTCTCAATAGTACACCAGTTCGATCACTTCCAGGCCTTCGAACATGCCGTAAAAGAAGCAAAAGAAAATCCAAAAATCGATTTCATTATGGAATCGGAACTAAGATCGTTTGAAGGCAATGGCAACCTGGAAAAAGTAACCATTGAACACATTCCCTCGAAAAATATAACAGATAGAAAAATCGACGGTATTTTTATATTTATTGGATATCTGCCAAATACAGAATCAATAAAAGGACGCGTTCCAATGAATGAACGCAATGAGATTATTGTCGACGGCGATATGAAAACTGGTATCGAAGGTGTTTTTGCAGCAGGCGATTCCATTGCAAAACGATACAGGCAAGTAACCACAGCAGTGGCCGATGGCACAATCGCTGCCCTCAGTGCTTCGGAATACCTCCGAAACTAAAAATAACTGGATCATCCAGACTCCTATCATCAGCGGGATATGAAAAATCGCTTTGTTGTCGCCACATTTCTACTTTATAATAGGTTTTTCTGTCCTGACTGTAATTTCTCTCCCGGAATTTTTAATGGCTTGTTATCGAAAGGTATACAGCTTTACACACCCAACCATTCTCACATGTGCAAAGGCCTGTTATAATTTTTCAATCAAAAACCATTTTGAATTAATGATTTAAAATATGTTATTTGCATTGATAAAATATTACAAAGATGAAACTAATTATTCCTCAAAATTATCAATCTGTATTAAGTCTCAAAGAAACGGAACGGGCCATCAAGATGATCAAGGATTTTTTCCAGGAAAACCTGTCAGCAGAATTGAAATTGCGCCGCGTCACAGCACCTTTATTTGTGCAAAAAGGCACGGGGATAAACGATGACCTGAATGGCCTGGAACGCCCGGTGCAATTTCCGGTGAAAGATATGGAAGGTACCACCGCCGAGATTGTGCACTCCCTCGCAAAATGGAAAAGAATGATGCTGGCTGATTATGAAATTGCCAGTGGATATGGGATTTATACCGATATGAATGCATTGCGACCGGATGAGGAATTAGATAATCTGCACTCGATTTATGTTGACCAGTGGGACTGGGAAAAAATTATTGAGCCGGAGGACAGAACACTGAACACCCTGAAGGATATTGTGGGCCGTATCTACGCAGTGATGAAAAGAACCGAATTTATAGTTTATGAAACATACCCGGAAATTCTCCCCACCCTGCCGGAAGAAATCAAATTCATTCACAGTGAAGAGCTGGAGGAGATGTACCCTGAACTACCGCCAAAAGACCGCGAAGATGAAATTGCCAAAAAATACGGAGCTGTATTTATTATCGGGATCGGACACACCCTTTCATCAGGGAATCCTCATGACGGAAGGGCACCGGATTACGATGACTGGTCAACTGAAACCGGCAATGGCCATCATGGCTTAAATGGCGACATCATCGTCTGGAACCCTGTCCTGGAACGCGCATTCGAGCTGTCATCCATGGGTATCAGGGTCGATCATGAAGCGTTGCAAAGGCAGTTAAAAATCCAGAAACAGGAAATGAGAAGCGAACTACTCTGGCATAAACGATTGCTTTCTGGTGAATTTCCAGAGTGTACCGGGGGAGGAATCGGGCAGTCACGCCTATGCATGTATTTCCTTAGAAAAGCACATATCGGCGAGGTTCAGGCCAGCCTGTGGCCCGGACAAATGCAGGACCATTGCCGAAGGTCTGGAATATTTTTAATGTAATACAGTAGTCCTAAGGCCTCAAATGTGTAACGCAAACTTTGTCGACCGGATTAAAAATGGTACCCAGTGATTTTGCCATGACAAGTGCTACAGGAATGCCGACAATGGTAATAAACAACCCGGCAATTTTTACAATGGTAATAAGCGTAATTAATAATCCAACGGGAAAATAAACGATCCAAACAAAAATTCCGAATAAACGCCACAATTCATTCTGCTTTGAATCCAGCGTTTTCTTATCAACCATTTCATGGGTAAAAGGTGCAAGTAAAAATTTTGAAAGTTGAATTAGCCCGAAACCCAGTGGCATACCAACCACCGTTATTACAAGAAAACCGCCAATAAGAAATGTTACAGCAGCATCTATAAAGCCCAGAAAAGGAAAGTGCCATAAAATATTACCCAATAGTCTCATATCATAGCAATTTTATGGCAAGGTATAAAAACTTCCCGGTTTAAACTCAACAAATGAGCATAGAAGTTAACGACTCTAAAAAGTGCTTTCAGGATAACCAGACTTCAAAAAAATACACTTTAGCTGCTTTTCTTTTTCCGCAAAGTACTAAGCCCAAAAGGCAAATAGAGCGGACAAAAGCTAACCAGGCTTGTAAGAACAAATATTCCTGCCACCACTAACAAGATAATCCCCAGCGTACCGGTAATAACATCTGTAAAAAACAAAATGGCAATTGCAGCTGCAACCAGCAACCGGATGATTTTGTCGGTAAAACCCATATTCGTTTTCATATCTTTAAATCTTCGATTAAGTAATTAAATTATAATCAGTTAAAAATTTTTTATATACTTCTGGTACTAGTTGCCTCACCCCATAATTATTTTTTAGCGGTGTTCGGCGAGCACTCATCATATAGACTAAAAAAATCTAATCCCATTTAATGATGTCCTTTTGTCTTTGCTCCGTTAAAATCTATCCTCAATGATGAGTGGTTCATATCTTTAAATCTTTGTTTAAACTATTTATTTTAAATAAGTTATCTATTATCTAACAAGACCTTTGTACTAGTTGCCTCACTCATTATTATTTTTAGCGGTGTTCAGGCCCCTACGCTAAAGCCTCGGCGACAGCGTGCGAACCGAGCGAAGCGAGCTCGCGAGTACCGTTAAAATAAATTTCTGCACGAGCAACCTCATCATATTA
>NZ_DATFKB010000075.1:0-10443 GCF_035268865.1 Salinivirga sp.
CTTTGGTAAAGGGTTTGGGACCGCCATGAATGCCGGTTGGTACAACACTGCAAAGCCTCACCAGCTGTTTGGTTTTGATGTTACCATAAATGCTACGCTGGCGATGGTTCCCACGCAGGACGAAAGTTTCGATTTAGATAACTATACATGGAATTTTTTGCTACCCGGACTTGATTCTGAAAGTCCAACTATTGCTGGAAGTGGCGATGGTGCAAGTGTTGGTCTTGATATGGGAAATGGAAATACAATCAGTAATTTATACGATTTACCTTCGGGTACAGGGTTTGCTATGGTTCCTTTGCCAATGATGCAGGTTGGTGTTGGAGTTTTTAAGGGCACGGATTTATCATTCCGTTTTTTTCCCGAGGTTGGGTTAGGTGATTTTGGAAAAGTCGGAATGTTTGGGTTTGGTTTGCGCCATGACTTTAAACAATGGATTCCGGGCTTTAAAAAATTACCTTTTGACATGTCTGCACAATTTGGTTGGAGCCGTTTGAGCGGTATCTATAATAAAGTAGAGTATTACCCGACCGATTATATTGATGTGCCATTTGAGGTGATAGATCCTCAATTGCCTACGACAGAAGAAGGTATTGCAAATGATTATTACAGGACCCAGGATCTTACCCTTACCAGCTCAGCATGGAACACCAACCTGATTATTTCAAAAAAAATTGCTGTGCTTACAGGTTATGTAAGTATTGGTTATGCTGCAAGTAATTTTAATATTTCCCTGAACGGGAATTATTTGCTACCTGATTATATTCCGGCTTCTGATCCCGACTACAACGCATCAGACGATACAAATGGTGATTACATTGTTACTGTATTAGATCAATCAAACGAAATGCGGGACCCGATAGATGCAAATATTGAATACAGTTCAATCAATACTTCAGTTGGATTGAGATTGAAGCTTGCACTTCTTACACTGCATGCTGCATATGTTTACCAGGATTATTCTATGTATAATGTAGGTTTGGGTGTTTCATTCAGGTAAAATATAAATTACAAAAAAAAACGCCTTCCCGTGTTGAGAAGGCGTTTTTTGTGGTTTGTATTTTAAAGTGATTGTAGTTCGCTATTTATTTTAGCGGCTTTTTCTTCCATTTCTAAGCTTTGATATACTGCAGTCAATGATTTGAGCACTTGCTTCTCTTTTGGATTTGCTTCGTATGCTTTTTCGAATATTTTTCTTGCTTCTTCGAAATTAGCATTGGCTTTTTCAATTTCTTTTTTGTATTGTTCTGGTTTCGATTCACGCAACGACTCTGCATTTTGAACAATTTCAGCGCCTTTTTTATAGGGTTCCATCCCTTGTTTTAAATATGCTACAGCAAGTTTTTTGCTTATTCTTCCGTATGAAGGATAAGCTTCGTGTCCTGCTTCAAGTGTTTCAAGGTATTCCCCATTTTTATCAAGCTTATCGTAAGCAATTGCTTTGATATAATAAGCCAAATGCGCTTTTTCATGCTTTAATTCTATTGCTTTAGTAGCATATGGAATTAATTCGTCAAATTTCCGTGCTTTGTATCCGGTAATGGTTGCATTGTAATAAAGTGCTGTGTCGGTTACACCTTCAGATTCGTAGGTTTCAACTGCACGTGTGTAATCTAAAAATGCTTTTGGATAATTCTTTGCTTTGTAGGCTTCCTGCGCCATTTTTTCGTACTCTTTGCCAGTTTGAGCAAAGACTGCTAAACCTGTCATCAATGTTACAACTAGTAAGGCAATTCGTTTCATAGTATATTTATTTAATTTGACCACAAATAAAATATTTCATGTTGAATAAATCAAGATATATTCATGCGAAAATTGTGCCTCTTTGATAAACACCCTTTGAAACCTTTTGTTTATTAGGGTTTTTTCCATAAAAAAACGGAACAAAGTTCCGTTCTTTATTCACCATTTGCAGTAGTTTAGTTAGGTTGTACAATTCCACTTCTGATGGAATCTACAACATTGGTGAGTTTTTTGATATGGCTTTTATCGTGATAAACGTCGGCTTTTGCTGTCAAAACGGTTTTTCTTTCGCTTTCATCAGTGATAGACTCAATGTCTGAGCTAACCATTTTGAAATTTTTATAAATTAAATTGATTTTTTTAAGGGATTCAAGGGCCTGGTCTACATCCTTACTGCTTTTATAAGTAGATAAAAGTTGAATGAGCGATTGTAATGACATTTTTTGGTCTGTGATTCGATCAATAATTTCTTCGTTTTTAGGTTCAAGTTTTGCATGTTGCGTTGCAAGATAGAGGCCTTCTATCCAGCCCCCTGCAATAAGTAAAGCGGCGGTTTCTGGTCTGCCGTTTTCTTTTAGGAAACCATCAGAATTCATGAAAGTCTCAGAAATAATATCCATTAATGAATCTCGATTGTTAATGTTGTTTTCTAGTCTACGTATGGTTTCTTGATCAATTGCATTTAGAATTCCAAGGTTTTCAGCCAGTTTTTTTGCTGCTGCCATATACTTAATGGCAACCTGTGACTGTTCGAAAATGCTTGCATAACTAATGTTGGCACTGTATATGCCTAAATTCATGGCAAGCTTGTATGTACTTACATAACTGCTTTGGTTTTCTGTGGGATTCAGCAGCTCAGGCGTATAGTCTACACCACTTCTTTTTATCAGCATAGCAGTTTCAATGGGAGAGGGGAGGGAATAAAATACCTGCTTGGCCTTATTGAAGTCCTTTTTTAGTTGTTCTGCTTGCTTCTGGCTCTTACTAGCCAGGTCTTTTTCGATTTTTTTCGATTTATCCTGAACACATGCACTAATCGTAATGATTGATAAGGTTATGATTATCAAGAGCCTGAAAACCTTTGGCATAATTTAGTTTGATTTTAGTTTTTGTAAAATTAAATAAATTTAGGGAAATATAAAACAACTAATCGTTTTATGCAAGCAACACAAAAACATTATTTTTGTAAAAAAATAATACGCCATGGAAAATAAGAAAGTAAGTAAAAAGATTATTGAGGGACTGAAGGCTGAAGAAAGTAAGAAACAAATTGAGGCTATTGATGATATCAGGAAGGATGGAAATGTGGCATATTTACCTTATCTGGCGGATTTGTATGTAACTAGCAATAGTGCTGAAATCAAGGATAAGATATCAGCTGTTTTCCAGGATATTAAGCATACTGATGGTGTTCAGACTATTGTTTCACTACTAAAAAGTACGGGTAATGAAGATTTAAGGTCAATGTTACTTACGGCCTGTTGGTCATCAAGCCTTGATTTTAGTAAATATCTGATCGATTTTGTGGATATTGCCCTGGAGTGCGATTATTTGGTAACTTTTGAGGTGGTAACTGTTGTCGAGAATTTTGAAAATATTCCTCCTGCCAATGATTTGGAGCAGGCCATCGGCCGTCTACGTGGGGCTGTAGGGTCACAGCATTCTTCCAAGCGAGAGCTTTTGCTTGATTTATTGCACGCTCTTGAAGATTTTCGAAATAATGGATAAACCCAAAACTGTCATTAGGTTTCACCTAGATGACAGTTTACGATTAAGAAAATCTAAATTTTCCGGGTTCCCCGAAAAGTAAGATTAACTGCGTTGAGCTTCACTTCGTTTCGGTTGACAAAGTGGAGCTTATCGCTACGCTCTTCGGTTTTCTAAACCGGGATTAACCTCGATAGGCTTACGCCTATTGTCATTAAAAATTTTACAAATTACTAATGACAAATCCCGGATAAAAAAAATCCTCCGGCTGGAGGATTTTTATTTTGTAATTTTAAAATTATACGTGATTCGAGAAGTATTTCATGAACTGCGATCTTTCGTACATTTCCGGGTTCTTAAATTTATCATAATTTAATTTGCCACGGAAGGCTTTTATGTTTTCAAATCCTTTATTATCCATCCATTGATGAAGCTCTTTTATCATATCCGGAATAATTCCGGTTCCATTTTTATAAATGCTTGAACAAACCTGCACAGTAGTTGCGCCTCCAAGGAGAAGTTTTATCATTGCATTGCCATCATGCACACCTGTTGATGCTGAAATGTCGAGTCCATGGATTTTTCCACTGGCAATAGCTACCCAGCGGAGTACTTTTCTGAGATCTGATGGATTTGAGAAAACTTCGGCACTTTTGAGTGTGAGGTTTTCTATGTCAATATCGGGTTCGTAAAATCGATTGAAAAGTGTAACGCCATTCACGCCGTCGGCATTGAAGCGGTTTAAAACACCCAGAAGGTTGGTGAATTGCTGCGAAATTTTGAATATTACGGGTATACTGATCTTATCCCGTAATTTTTGAAACAGATCGTGATATACCATTTCATAGTTTTCCGATTTTTGGTTGCGATCCATCGGAAGTATGAATACGTTTACCTCAAGCGCGTCGGCTCCTGCTTCCTGTATAGATTTAGCAAAGCTAATCCATTCTGAAACAGTAATACAGTTAATACTGGCAATTACCGGAATGTCAACTTCTTTTTTGGCCTGACGAATGAGGTTGAGGTAATCACTCAGGCTGTTGTCCTTTGTGTATTCTTTTATGTAGTCAGCGGCTTCGGGGTACTCGTTAGCTTCATTGCTGGCTATTGTATTTTGTGCTTCATAAGAAATTTGTTCCTCAAAAAGGCTTTTGAGTATAACTGCACCAGCTCCCTGTGCGGCGATATCTTTTATTTTACTTATACTGTCAGTTAGTCCGGAGCTGCCTACTATAAGCGGATTTTTGAGTTCTAGTCCTGCAAATTTGGTTGTTAGATCAGCCATAATATCTGTTTTATGTTTTTTTTACAAATTAAGCATTTTTTTAGTAATTGCGGGCTCCGAAAATAGAACTTCCTACGCGAATTATTGTAGCTCCCTCTTCAATGGCAATTTTGTAATCCTGGGACATCCCCATGGATATTTGGTCGAATCCGGGGCCAATTTGGTCCTTAATCTGATCGAAAATTTGTTTTAAATGTTTGAATTCCCGTCTAATTTGATCCTGGTCTTCTGTAAAGGTTGCCATACCCATTACGCCTCTGAATCGAATATTTTTCAGTTCTAACAGATTGCTTTCCTTCATTACTTCAAAAAACTCATCTTTCGAAAAACCAAATTTTGTTGACTCTTCGGCAATGTGGAATTGTAATAGGCAATCTATCACCCGGTCATTTTTCGCAGCTTGTTTTTGTATTTCTTTGGCCAGTTTATATGAGTCGACAGCATGAATCATGTGCACGAACGGTGCAATATACTTGACTTTGTTGCGCTGCATATGCCCTATCATGTGCCAACGGATATCATCCGGCAATTCAGGTTGTTTTTTTTGCAGTTCCTGGGCTTTGTTTTCGCCAAAATCTATCTGGCCTGCATCATAAGCTTCTATGATGTCAGAAACAGGTTTGGTTTTTGAAACAGCTACTAATGTAATGTTGGGTGAGGTTTCTTCTTTTACTTTCTGTAAATTTTCTTTTATTGACATGGATATTACGCGTTTACACTTAGCACAAATCCTACACCGTGGATATTTTCGATTTTTATTTTTTCATCGGTTTTAAGGTACTTCCTTAATTTTGTGATGAATACATCAAGGCTCCTGCCGTTAAAGTAGTCGTTTTCGCCCCAGATTTTGGTCAGCATTTCTTCACGCTTTACTATTTCGTTCATGTTTTCGCAAAGCATTTGCAGAACGTCAGCTTCCCTTTTTGTCATTCGGCGTTTTTCGGCACTGCTCTTTAATTCAAGGTTTTTACAATCAAAGTTAAAATTACCTATTTTATAGGTGCAGTCGTCTTCACGGCTTTTTGTAGTACGCTTAAGTAAAGCATTTATTCTAAGTAGCAGTAGTTCGTTATCGAATGGCTTGGCTACATAGTCATCCCCACCTGCATTAAATCCTGAGACCTGGTCGTCTTTCATGTTTTTAGAGGTGAGGAAAATAATGGGTATATCGTTGTCAATTGCCCTGATCTTTTTGGCTATTTCATATCCATCTTCTTTAGGTAACATCACATCAAGAATGACCAAATCAATTGGTTGATTTTTGAATTGCTCCATTCCTTCCTGCCCGTCATTTGCGGCGTGTACTTCGTAACCTTGAGCTTCTAAAGCATCAGTTACCATTGTGGCTTCTGCAGGATTATCCTCTACTATTAGTATTAATGTTTTTTCTAACATGGTATTCAGCTTTCGTTGGCTATTTTATGGTAATATAACTGTCCTTATTCAAAGTTAAATGAAAAAATTTCTACTAAATTACGAAAAACTTATTTTTTTTAACAATCCTTTAACATGGATTTGTCAAATTTCTAAAGCCATTGGTGTAAAAATGCAATTATAGTCCCCTTTTTAAGTGATTAAATTATTCAAATATTTTATTTATTTTAGCTTCATCAATAATTTTTTGGTGATCGAATGCCAAATTGGGAAGTTTTTCCAGTAAAAACCAATCTGCTTTGGCAGCATCGTCCCCGGCCTGAGCTTTTTGAGCAATTGAAGTTGAGATTTTAGCGTAAAAAACCGTACTTATTGTTCTTCCTCTGGGGTCTCTGTTAGGTTCGGAGTATGTTTTGAATTGCTCCAGATTATTAACTCTCATCCCTGTTTCCTCTTTTAGTTCCCTTTTTGCAGCATCTTCCAGTGTTTCATTCGGCTCAATAAAACCTCCGGGAAACGCCCAATGCCCCTGGAATGGAGGTTTCTTGCGTTCAATTAACAGAACTTTTGGGTCTGTTTCATTGGTGAATAGAATTATATCAACCGTAACTGCAGGTCTTGGATATTTATAACTGTAGGTCATTAATATTTTTTCTTGTCAAAATTCTCTTTACGTGATTTTCTGTACTGAATGATAGCAAAAATAATTACTACCAAAGCAGCAGCTGCAGCCAGATATGGAAAAAATGTAGGCATACTAGTCTTTTTTAATTTTTACGGCAGTTCCATAAACCAAAATCTCCGAGCAGCCCTGCATCACCTGCGATGTCATAAACCTGATATTGATCACGGCATTAGCTTCCAGCTTAGCTGCTTCATCATTCATTCTTTGAAGGGCCTGCTCACGGGCGTAGGCCATTAATTTGGTATACTCATTCACTTCACCTCCTACAAGGTTTCTGAGGCCTGCAAAAATATCTCTCCCCAAATGTCGGGCCCGCACCGTATTCCCTCTAACAATATCGAGGCTTTCTACAATGGTATATCCCGGAATATGTTCTGTATTTACGTTTATCATGGCGTTATATTTTAAATCGCTTAATCACTCTTAAATGATGGGTATAACGGTTGAGTGATTTGTTATATATTCCCTGATGATCGATTGAATCTATTCTGACTTCACCCGAAGCATGCACAATTTTTTTGTCTTTGGTTAAAATACCAATGTGGGTAATTTTTCCCTCCTGATTATCGAAAAAGCATACATCGCCCTCTTTTGCTTCAGATAAAAAAGCAATGGTTTGCCCGTAGCTAACCTGCTCACTTGAATCACGTGGGAGTAAATAATTCCACAATTTAAATGTGTTAAGTACCAGTGCGGAACAATCAATGCCCATAAGGGTCCGTCCTCCCCATAAGTAGGGCGCCCCCATTAAAGATTCGGCAATTTCTGAAGGTGTCTGGTCGATTTGTGTGTCACCATTTAAAAGTTGGTAGCTTTGGTCGCCTATTTTACCTTGTCCATTTTTCAGAAATGGAAGCGTGCTCGAAATTGATATTACCAGCTTTTTATTATCAATGTTTATGATGCCATAAGGGGTTGTGAGTTTGGGATGTTGGATAGTATTGAGCGATCGGTATTCTTTTTGTGAAATATTCTTAAGTGTTTTTATGTCGACCCAACCCAGGTACTGATCAAGGTCGGTATACACAAAAAACCACGATCCTTTTTGATCTATAATTTTGCAGGTTTCCCCAAAAAGCATTTGAGTTACAAGTTCCGATGATTCTGCTTTCTCGGCCCTTACGGCTATCTGGCTCAATGTACATACGCCATATTTCATGGTTCATGGTTTTAATAAGGTGTTATTACAGCCTTGTAAATGTACGTGCTATCATTTGTAAATGCAAAAAAATAGCCGCTCTTATGCTATTTCATTGTTGACCTGAATAATTATATCTGGTGTTGAATATCATTTTTTTTTCTGAAAAAGTTGGTTATTTTTGGGAACAATAAGATGAAGGTCATTTTATTATGAAAAAGATTTATTTCCCCGGTATGTATTACTTCGCAATTGCCATCAATGTGGGATTTCAGAAGCGTTTTGGTGGACTCTAATACCGGAATGTTATTTTCCCCGGTCTATCTTTGAAAATAAATCAATCATAAATTAAAATATAGTTCGATGCAAAAACTTTTATTGGGTGACGAGGCTATTGCTCAGGCTGCGATAGATGCTGGTATGTCTGGTGTATACGCCTATCCAGGGACACCCTCAACCGAAATAACAGAATATGTGCAGGCCAGTAAGCTTGCAGAAGAGCGAAACATTCATAGTGATTGGTCAGCAAATGAAAAAACGGCTATGGAGGCTGCGCTCGGTATGGCATATGCCGGAAAACGCAGTATGACCTGCATGAAGCATGTTGGACTGAACGTGGCTGCTGATAACTTTATGAATGCTGCAATTACAGGTGTTAATGGAGGTATGGTGGTTGTCGTAGCCGATGATCCATCAATGCACTCTTCACAGAATGAGCAGGATTCAAGGTTTTATGGCAAATTTGCTATGATCCCGGTATTGGAACCTTCAAACCAGCAGGAAGCTTACGATATGACTTATGGCGCTTTTGAATTGTCGGAAAAGTATAAAGTTCCGGTGATGATCCGCGTAACCACTCGTATTGCACACTCAAGAGCTGGTGTAATTACAAAAGAACTTAAACCACAAAACAATCAGTCACTGCCATCTGATCCACGCCAATTTGTATTATTGCCCTCAATAGCACGTAAACAGTATAAAGTATTGCTTGGCAATCAGGATCATTTTAATGCAGAGTCTGAGAATTCGGTATATAACCACTATTTTGAAGGTGAAGACAAAAGCATGGGAATTATAGCCTGTGGTTTGGGGTATAATTATCTTCGCGAAATTCTTCCTGAAGGTGATTGTAAATACCCCGTACTGAAGGTTACTCAATACCCATTGCCTGAAAAGCAGGTGAAACAAATCGCAAATGAGACGGAGAAGCTTCTCGTTATTGAAGAGGGGTATCCGATGGTAGAGGAAATGATTAAAGGATTTTTAGAAAAAGAGCCTGTAACAGGCCGTTTAGATGGAACCTTACCTCGTGACGGTGAGTTAAATGCTGATATCGTTGCAGCGGCATTAGGTATTCAAACAGGTAGCAAAGAGAGTAAAGTGCCTGATTTTGTTGCTAATCGTCCGCCAAGCATGTGTCCGGGTTGTAGCCATATTGATGTGTACAATGCACTTAATGAGGCGCTTGCCCCATTCGGACAGGGCCGTGTGTTTTCTGATATTGGTTGTTACACGCTGGGTGCACTGGAGCCATTTAATGCCATAAATACCTGTGTAGATATGGGTGCTTCGATAACCATGGCCAAAGGGGCAGCTGATGCTGGTTTGGTGCCTGCTGTGACTGTAATTGGAGATTCAACTTTTACGCACTCCGGTATGACCGGCCTGCTTGATGCCGTGAATGAAAATTCACCGATCACTGTCATAATTTCTGACAATGAATCTACATCAATGACAGGCGGACAGGATTCATCAGCGCTGGGTCGTCTGGAAGCCATTTGTCAGGGGTTGGGTGTTGATCCCGAACACATCCGGGTGCTAAATCCGATAAAACGCAACCATGACGATATGGTTAAGGTAATGCAGGAGGAGTTTGATTATGATGGACCTTCGGTTATTATTCCACGTCGTGAATGTATACAGAAAGCTGCACGTCGTAGGAAAATGGAAGCCAAACAAAAAGCAAAAAGTTAAAAATCCTAAAATCTGAATATAATGAAAACTGATATAATATTAGCCGGTGTAGGTGGACAGGGGATCCTCTCCATTGCTGCTACACTAGGTGCTGCAGCCCTTGAAAATGATTGGTACCTCAAGCAAGCTGAAACCCACGGTATGAGCCAACGCGGTGGAGCGGTAGTGTCGCATCTGCGTATTTCTGATGAGCCAATTTACTCAGACCTGATTCCCAAAGGAAGTGCTAACGTAATTATTTCTGTGGAGCCCATGGAATCTTTACGATATGTAGATTATCTTTCAGAAGACGGCTATCTGGTAACCAACACAAAGCCGTTTGTGAATATCACAAACTATCCGGAAGAGAAAAAGCTTATGGATCACATACAATCGCTTAAGAACGTTGTAGCCATTGA
This sequence comes from Salinivirga sp., assembly GCF_035268865.1. Taxonomy (GTDB): domain Bacteria; phylum Bacteroidota; class Bacteroidia; order Bacteroidales; family Salinivirgaceae; genus Salinivirga. Next base: position 10,305 of record NZ_DATFKB010000075.1, read on the forward strand.
TGCCGATCAAATTGCGAATGACTTAAAAGCACGCCGTAGCTCAAATATTGTAATGCTGGGAGCTGCTGCACCATTCCTCAATATGGATATTTCTGTGCTCGAAAGTGGATTGAAACAAATTTTTGGATCGAAAGGTGAT
>NZ_DATFKB010000076.1:0-5702 GCF_035268865.1 Salinivirga sp.
ACGGCGAACCCAATAACTCTGCCGGCATGCCCATTTACGGACAACTCCAATCTTTTGAAGTAACCAATTGCTTAGTCGTCGTGGTGCGCTATTTTGGAGGCACCAAACTCGGTGTTGGCGGATTGATATCAGCTTACAAAGCCACAGCCAAAATGGCTTTAGAAAACGCCAAGATTAAAACCCATACCATTAATAAACAGATACAAATCACTTGTGAATACGATTTAATGAACAAGGTCATGCGTTTGGTCAAGGAATTAAACCTCAACATCATAGAACAAGACCTAAAAATCCGTTGCAAATTTATTATCAGCATTCGGCAAAACGATTTTAACAAAGTCAAATCCCGTTTTGAGCAGGTTTACGGTTTAGAAGTTAAAACTTTAGAGTAAAATAATTTGGGCGTGCCTCCCGCAAAAAAGCGGGAGTCGGGCTATCCGTTTCAAGTCCTCTACTGACGCTAACGGTCAGTATGCGGGCTTTCCACTGCTATCCCTCACGCAAGGAGTAACTTTACATAAAAGTGGTTTGGAAAAGCTTGACATCTCGATACAATTGAGTTTTATTGCTTTTGCAAAGCAATAAAACTCAATCACTCGATGTGACAGCACTGTTAGTTCGAGTGATTTTTTGTGGAATGTAGCACAGCGGAACAATCCAAAAATAATTGTGTTTCGACAAGCTTAATTGAACTGACAATTATCACGAACACCATTGGCAATACCTTACTAAAATTCATTAATTTTAAAGTCTTAAATTAAACTACAACTATGAACACTAGAGCGTACGTCGAAAAACATCAAGACCGATTCATTAACGAACTCATAAACTTACTGAAAATTCCTTCCATAAGTGCAGATTCTTCCTACAAAGCATCGATGAAAGATGCTGCGCAAATGGTGGCCGATGAGCTCAAAAACGCAGGATGTGATAGCGTAGAAATTTTTCCTACTCAAGGACATTCAATTGTCTTTGGTCAAAAGATAATTGATGCAGACTTACCCACAGTTTTGGTTTACGGCCATTATGATGTGCAGCCGCCAGATCCTTTAGATTTATGGGACTCACCACCTTTTGAACCTGTGATTAAAACCACCGAAATCCATCCTGATGGTGCCATTTTTGCCCGTGGCGCCTGTGATGATAAAGGGCAGATGTATATGCACGTCAAAGCTTTTGAGCTTATGATGGCTGAAAATGAATTGCCCTGCAACGTCAAATTTATGATCGAAGGTGAAGAAGAAGTCGGCAGTGAACATCTGGAAGATTTTATCAACAAACACAACGCGATGTTAGCCAACGATGTGATTTTGATTTCTGATACAGGCATGATAAGCAAAGACCATCCTTCAATCACCACCGGGTTACGTGGTCTGAGTTATGTCGAAGTTGAAGTCACCGGGCCAAATCGCGACTTGCATTCAGGTTTATATGGTGGTGCTGTGGCCAATCCTATCAACATTTTAACGCAAATGATTGCTTCACTTCAGGATGAAAATAACCGTATAACTATACCAGGATTTTACGATAAAGTTGAAGATTTAAGTGAGGAAGAACGTGCAAAAATGGCCGAAGCGCCTTTCAATTTAGAACATTATAAACAATCAATTGGTATCGGTGATGTGCACGGAGAAAAAGACTATACCACCAATGAACGCAATTCCATAAGACCCACACTGGATGTCAATGGCATTTGGGGCGGTTATATTGGTGAAGGCGCCAAAACCGTAATCCCAAGTAAAGCTTTTGCTAAAATATCCATGCGATTGGTCCCTAACCAGGACTGGAAAGAAATCACTGAACTATTTAAAACCCATTTTGAATCGATTGCTCCAAAAAGTGTAAAAGTAGAAGTCAAGCCGCATCACGGTGGTCAAGGCTATGTTACCCCTATCGACAGTATAGAATACCAAGCTGCCGACAAGGCGTTTCAGGATACGTTCGGCAAATCTGCAATACCGCTTAGAAGTGGTGGTAGTATTCCAATTGTGTCGTTGTTTGAAAATGCCTTTAACTCCAAAACCATCTTAATGGGTTTTGGTTTGGATACCGATGCGATTCATTCGCCCAATGAACATTTTGGCATTTGGAATTTTCTCAAAGGCATTGAAACAATTCCGCATTTTTATAAACATTTAGCAAAATTAAAGTCTTAATGTCGTAACTTTAAGGGTATATTATTAAAATACAATAACATGAAAAAAATTATACCCCTGTTTTTTGTGAGTTTTTTTATCTCGGTATGTCCGGCCCAGGACATTCAACTGGAAACGGTTGCTACTGGATTTGTTAGCCCGGTAAATGCTGCTCATGCTGGTGATTCCAGATTGTTTATTGTAGAACAACCCGGTGCAATTCAAATCCTGAATAGCGACGGATCGGTTAACGCTGCTCCATTTTTAGACATCAACTCTTTAGTCAGCGATAATGGTGGTGAGCAAGGTCTTTTAGGTTTGGCGTTTCATCCTAATTATAGCTCTAACGGTTATTTTTACGTCAACTACATTAATAATTCTGGAGACACCGTAATTTCGAGATTTACCAGAAGTACAACTGATCTGGCGGATCCAAATTCGGAGGTGATCTTATTGATCATTCCTCAGCCCTTTGCCAATCACAATGCAGGAGACATGCATTTTGGCCCTAATGATGGCTATTTGTATATCGCTACCGGTGATGGTGGATCTGGTGGTGATCCTCAAAATAACGCTCAAAACCTTAATAATTTACTTGGAAAAATATTGAGGATTGATGTGGATAACACCACGACAAATCCAAATCTGAATTATGCCATTCCAGCCGATAATCCTTTTGTTGGCGATGCTTCGGCAAGGGATGAAATATGGAGTTATGGGCTGAGAAACCCCTGGAAATTTTCTTTTGACAGCTTAAACGGCGATATGTGGATAGCCGATGTCGGAGAAAGCAACAAAGAAGAAATAAACAGAACATCGGGGAGTAGTAGCGGAGGCGAAAATTTTGGGTGGCGCTGTTATGAGGGGAGTTCAACTTTTAATACGACAGGCTGTGGTTCTATAAGTACTTTCACCTTTCCGGTAGCTGAATATTCCTACGGAGGCAACCCATTTAAATGTTCCATCACGGGCGGTTATCGGTATAGAGGCAGCTTAGAAAGCAGTTTACAGGGTTTATACTTTTTCGCAGATTTCTGCAGCAATCAGATAGGTTACGTAGAAGAAATATCTGATGATACGTTTCAACTGAATTTCGCCGGTACTTTTAGCGGTCAGAATTTTTCTTCTTTTGTAGAAGATGTTGATGGGGAGTTATATGCCGTAGGTTTGAGTTCCGGAACAATAAGCAAAATTATAGATGCTAACCTCAGCATAGATGAAAATAATTTCAATGAAATCAATTTATACCCTAATCCTGCAGATCATAAAGTAAACATTCAATGGGAAGGATATCACATTAATTCTATTCGCATTATGGATATTCAAGGAAAAATCATGAAAAGGCTTCATGACCTTCCAGACAATTTGATTCAAATGTCAGTTGAAAATTTCGAAAAAGGCCTATACTTAATAGAGATAAATTCTAATAACGGACAAAAAACTATAAAAAAACTTTTGGTCAAGTGATTTGATTGTATTTGGAGTAAACCCTCGGTTTTCATGCCAAATTCTTATTTATGAATTTTTAAGAAATCATTTAAAACTTCCTACCCTTGTGATGTGGCGAAGGATTAACCTTTTCAGAATCATCCATTTATTTGGTTTCAATACTTTAAAAAGGCATCCGAGGTTTACTTTTATAGGTGGGCAGGCAAAACTCTTTAATCCCATTTTGGACATCTAAACTTTGCCCGCATATTCATAGCCAATATCTTCAACAATAGTTTTCACTTTGTCTTCTGCAATATTGCCCTGTACATCAACTTTGCCGGATGATAAATCTACTTCGACATTTTCTACGTCATTAGTTTGGCTTAGATTGTTTTTCACATTGGCCACACAATGATTACAGGTCATTCCTTTTACAATATATGTGGTGTTTTTTTGTACTTTAGATTCCATATTATTTTTTGATTTTTTAGGTAAATATCTTTGAATTTCTGCATTGATCACCAGCAGAGTCAGGACAACAGCCGAACCAAGACTGAGCCATTGAGGTAGAATATGATCGTGTTCAGCAATCATTTCAGTCACGCTAAAATAGCTAAGCCAGGCTTCGGGCAGAACATAATCTATGATGATTCCAAAAAGCATGGCGCCAATAATGATGCTGGCCAAGTATATTATTGTCATTCGTTTTCCTATGGCATTCCAGATCACAGTAAAGGTCGCTATATTTGTCGCCGGACCCGCCATTAAAAATACAATCGCTGCGCCGGGAGAAATCCCTTTCATCAATAATACAGCTGCTATCGGGACGCTCCCGGTTGCACAGACATATAACGGAATACTCGCCAATAACACCAAAAACATGCTAAAAATAGGTTCTGATAAAATGCCTTCTTCAAAGAACTGTTCGGGAATAAGCATGCTAATTACGCTGGCCAAGACCAATCCAATGATAAGCCATCGAGAAATATCCTGAAGAAATTCGACAAAGGCGTATTTAAAGATTCGGTCAAACCAATGCTGTTGATTCACGTCTACTCCACAATCATCACAGCATTCCGCATCTTTCATTTCTTCCTGACTTTTATCGAAATTATCAACAAAAAAACCACCAAAAATTCCCGTGATAAATGCTATAATTGGCCTTACAATAGCATATGCCCAGCCCATCATACCGTAAGTGATGAGAATACTGTCTATCCCGGTTTGAGGCGTGGAGATCAAAAAAGAGGTTGTCGCACCTTTTGAGGCTCCTTTTTTGTGAAGTGAAACGCCTGTCGGAATCACACCACATGAACACAATGGTAAAGGAACGCCGAATAATGCCGCTTTAATCGAAGAATTCCAACCCGGCTTACCCAGCTGACGCTGCAACCAATCTTTTGAAAACAGTCCGTTTAACAAACCTGCAATCAAAAAACCCAGTAAAAGATAGGGTGCCATTTCAAGGGTCAGATCCCAAAAAGTCAAGAAAAATTCTTCAATCCATTTCATAATGCAAAAGTAAGAAATATGATGTATTGAGTTTATAAGGTTATGAGTTTATTAGGGTTATGAGTTTATTAGAGTTATGAGTTTATTAGGGTTATGAGTTTATTAGGGTTATGAGTTTATTAGGGTTATGAGTTTATTAGGGTTATGAGGCGTTGCAACAAGCTTCGCAGAAGCGTAAGTAGGGGTTTACCTGAGCGTAGCCGAAGGTTTATGGGGTTTCGTGAACTTTATATTGTTATGATGTTTTTGGTATCAAGTCTAGACAATTACTCTAGGTTTGTAGGCTGCATTGCTCAAATAATAAAATCTTTTTATGAAATTCTTTTTTATAACACCTTTTTTACTGCATTTTGGGTTGGCCAATAATGTCTGTCAATGTCCACCTATGGATAAAGAAATCATACACACCATCAAAAAAAAGGAGTGACATTACACTTGTAGGAACAGCAATTGAAGAATTAGAAACTGAAAGCGTTTTCGATAATCCAATGTACAAATTACAAGTTGACAGTGACCTTAAAGGCAAAATACAGTCTAAAACTGTGATCATTAACCAAAATGAGTTATCAACAGTTTAGTTTAAAGTTTACATAAACTTGTCAACCTTATTTATGAGGCTTCACT
>NZ_DATFKB010000077.1:0-3615 GCF_035268865.1 Salinivirga sp.
TTCCTGATACTAGGGCTCATACTCTTTTTTAGTGGCATTGCTTTAAAACACACACTGCATGAATCAACATACTTTTTCCTCATCATACCCGGCCTGACACTCAAATTAATCTTTGTGCTGGCTTTTATTCGATGCATACGACTAAACAGGGCAGAATTCTAAGGTCTGCCCGATTTATAGTTAAGAGGTAATTATTCTATTGCATATAAAAATTAAGGAAAAGTATCAAATCTTCCATGCTTGAAGCCATACTTCTAATTACATCATACTGGCTATCGTTTACAGAAATAAACTGGCTTTTCATATCTGCATGGAAGGTGTTTTGAACAAACTTATAAGCATCTGGATCTTTCTGTGCCATTTTGAGAAAAGCTTTCTTTATTTGTTCTTTGGTATCGGTATCAAGCTCTGTATTATAAACGACAGGCGCACCCTGAATTTCATGTGACTTCCACAAGATACGATATTGGTCCTTTTTTAAGTTACCCTGTTCAATACAATATTCAAGACTTGGAAGCCCACAGGCTGCTGCTGTGGCAGTACCATTAATTACAGCCATAATGGCATCTTTATGGCTTCCGGCAAAATCAATATTTTTGAATGATGCTTCAGCCTGGGTTATATCCCGCTTACGTAATTCATATCTTGGTACAATATGTCCTGATGTGGAAGTAGCATGCACAAAACGAAGATCGACATTCGAAGCATCTTCAATCAAATCATCAAGGTTTTTATATTGGGCCTCAGCACTAACAATTATGCAACTTTTATATGAGTCAGGGTTACCATTCCTTCCTAGTGCAGAAAACGCAGTATAATCAGGATACTTGGCATGTCCATATACGTATCCGTATGAATTCATAAAAAGAATGTCAGGGACGTGCTTATCCATATCATCGTGTAAATGGCTGGTTTTTTCATAAATTTTCACTTCTACAGTCCTTTCAAGCTCCTCTGTAAGGTAATCAGCCAGCTTATTGAGCAGTTCCTCTTCAAAAAAATAGGTACCTCCCAAAATCAATTTATTTTCAGAAGTTTGTCCCATAACAGATACGAAAGATATTGATATTAATATCCCGATGAAAGCCAGTAATTTTATGTTTTTCATGATTATAAATTTTTAAATTTTCGCGCACCTAACGCATTAACCCCCTCGAAAACAGCAACATAACCCTGAGCGTCACCAAAAAGGGGAATCGAAATTAACATTTTATTATCAAATAGAAAAAATATTCCACAAGTTCTGAATTGCCTGTAAAATAATAAGGCACAGAGTGAGTGATAGGTATTTATCCAGGGGCATGTTAAAAAAAGCGTTCTTTGAATCGGAGTGTCAAATTTAGCAATAGATTGAGGCCAATGGCAATAGGAATTATACCGCTACTCATACTATTTCAGAATTCGGCCACAGTTGGAAAGAAATGCCCCATGCTGACTCCAACCAGCATAGCCATAAAAATCCATTTGGTCAAATAGCGGTCAAGAGTTTTAAGTCGTTTCCTTTTACTCATCCTATGTGTGGTTTTACCTGTTCATCAAAAAACTGTATAAACGCTGTTTTGATCTCATCCCGGACCCTACGAAATTCTGACATAATATGATCTTCATTGCCTTCAACTTCTGCCGGATCGTCAAATCCAATATGCAAACGATGCTGCACTGTTCCCATGAATGCAGGGCAGGTTTCTTTGGCACCACCACAGACTGTAATTACATAATCCCAGGCTTCATCCAGATACTGATCCACGGATTCAGACTTGTTTTGGGATAGGTCAATTCCCTCCTCTTGCATCACTTCTATGGCTTTCGGATGCACATAACCCGAAGGTTCAGTTCCTGCCGAAGCAACTTCAAGCCTGGTATCAACCGATTGTAAAAATGCCTGCGCCATTTGGCTGCGGCAACTATTCCCGGTGCATAGAATTAAAATTTTCATAATTGGATTAAAATATGTTGATTTATTCGTATCAATTTTTTCTTTAACACTTACTACAATCGCCATGGCAATCGTGGCAACCATCTCCATCGAAAATACTATCGAGCGGTAATTTCTGCTTTTTCCATGCATGCATACCGCCATCGAGGTTTACTACTGTCTCATAACCCTGCCTTTTGAGCAAATTCACAATTTTTGAACTGCGTACACCTTCTTTACAAACTACAATCAATGGTTTATCTTTAGGTAGTTCATTTAAGTGTTGCATTATTGATGACATGGGTTGATATACTGTTGGATCATGCTGAATGCTTTCAATGGCAATTTCATGATCTTCGCGCACATCGACCAGTACGGCCTCATTATTCTGTAAAACCTTCCATGTTTCCTTTGGTGAAATATGTTTCACTCCGCTTAAATGAAACGATTGCAAAACAGGTTTGTTAGTTACTTCCATATTAAGAAATGATTAAAAATTAAAACAAAAATCCATATAATAAACCGGAAATAGTGGCCATTATAACCACCAATACTACGTAAACAATGGTTTTTTGCGTTCCCATTACACCACGAATCACCAACATATTGGGTAGTGAAAGTGACGGACCTGCCAGTAATAAAGCCAGGGCCGGACCTTTACCCATGCCCGCAGCCATTAATCCCTGTAGAATTGGCACTTCTGTGAGTGTGGCAAAATACATGAAAGCACCTACAATGGAGGCAAAAAAGTTAGACAATACAGAATTTCCACCAACCAATCCGGCAATCCAGCTTTCAGGTATTACACCGGCCATGGCCGTATCGCCGTGCGTTGAGCCCAGCAAGAAACCGGCAATAAGCACACCGATAGCCAATAACGGGAGTATTTGCTTGGCAAAATCCCATGAAGCCATAGTCCATTCACGGTTATCCTCATCTTTTTTATCGATTAATGTAATGATGCTCAATCCGGCTATACCGACGACCATTGGCACCAAAGGAGAACTGAAAATAAGTCCTGACGCCAATGTTGCAAGGGCTGCAATGGCGACATGTATCCAATTTATTTTTAAAACACGAATGAGTGAATAAATCAATACAATACCGAAGAAACCGGTAATATGCCATTTGTGGCTCCAAATCCAGAACCAGGTACCATCTGTTACGCCATCGGCAGGTTTTCCCCAGTTGGCAAAAACCAAAATCAGCACAAGTGTAAAAAAGTGCAAGGAGGTTTGCCATAGCGGACGTTTCTCAGGCATATTGGGAAAGTTCATTTGCTCCTCGCGCTTCTCCTTTTCTTCTTTGCGATAAATGATGGACATTACTGAACCGATGACAATGGCAAAAACCACAGCACCGATAATGCGGGCAATACCCATTTCGATACCTAAAATACGGGCAGTTAAAATGATGGCCAAAATATTAATGGCGGGCCCAGAGTATAAAAAAGCAACAGCCGGACCCAACCCTGCACCGCGCTTGTGAATACTCGAAAACAAAGGCAAAATCGTACAGCTACAAACCGCCAGAATTGTTCCCGAAACTGAAGCCACCGTATAAGAAAGCCACTTTTTGGCATTGGCACCGAAATATTTCATCACGGCCCCCTGACTCACAAAAACAGCTATTACACCTGCTATAAAAAAAGCCGGTAACAAACATAAAATTACATGTTCCTGTGCATACCACTTCGTGAG
>NZ_DATFKB010000078.1:0-6898 GCF_035268865.1 Salinivirga sp.
TACGCCTTCACTTTATCCGGGATAGGATCTTTATCCTAATTTGTGCAATGGGGCTCCCAAACTGCAGAATGCACCAGTATGGGAAGCTCTATTTTTACTTACGATCTGTAATCTTACTTTTTTTGCTGCAGGTCAAAAAAAGTAACCAAAAAAAACCCGCCGCTTACAGAAAAATGCTAAAAACCTTGTCATTATGGCTAAAGTTTACGAACTCACACCGATTTTTTTTAAAATCGGTGCTCAAACAGCGCAAACTTTGACGCCATAATAACAAGGTTTTCTTAACGCATTTTTCTTCATGCGGCTAGCTGGCAAACTTTTCACTGCTGATCAACAACCAGACCCAAGACGGGTTGGCCAGACCAAATTACTCGTAAACTTCCCGTTTTTCACGGGACAGGCTGTGAGGGCTAAAGCCATTGGCGGACCGGGCCAGGAATGAATGTTCTACTCGAATTAATTCATTGAATAAAGCACGGTAAACAGCCTGTTCCGATAGAATCGGAAGCGAAGCCCTCATGAGCGATAGACGAATAACCGAAAATTGGTCTTGATTTACGTCAATTGTCGGACAGATTTTGATCCCTTTGATCAAGGAAAAGGATGAGAAAAACCATTCATCACGGATGCCCGGATTTATGCATCATAGTTTAATTCTATTGAGCGAAATGGGACAGGTCACCCAAAATATCAAATTAAAACTCACAACAGACTGGTAAGCAGTAGTGCATTTTTAGGGCGTCGATGTGGTGCACAAAACAGGAGAAGGTTTAAAACTGAATACCCCAAACCAAAACATCGTCGATTTGCCTACTGCGGCCCTTCCACTCATCGAAACGTTTTTCTAACAAGGCTTTCTGTTTTAAAAAATCATGTTCACCGAGCTCCTGCATAATATTTTTAAAACGGTGATACATCATTTTTTCTTTCTCCTCTTCTTTAAACTGATCGCGATAGCCATCGCTAAACAGGTACAGTACATCGCCCGGCTCGACTTTAAAACGGTATAAATCAAAATCCGGTTTCTTTGTATGCAAATCTGAGCCACCTATGGCAAATAAACTGCCCTCTAACTCAATTAATGCTCCTTTGTGCCTGAAAAACACAAATTGGTTGGCAATGCTCACCGACAATTCGCGGGTTTCGTAATCGAACTGCGCCAGTGCCATGTCCATACCATCTTGCTGATCGGGCAACCCGGCCTCTTGCCGTAACACTGACTTAATTTTGCGATCCAGTTCCTTAAGTATAATGGCGGGATTACTATGCTTTTCGCTTACTACAATTTCATTGAGCAAAGTATTGCCAATGGTTGCCATTAAAGCCCCCGGAACACCGTGGCCGGTACAATCGGCTTCTACAAAAAAGGCTTTCCCGTCGATTTCGCCATACCAGTAAAAATCTCCACTCACAATATTGCGCGGCCTGAACATTACGAAACTGTCGTTGATGTGCTTTAAATAATCATCAGGTCGGGGTAGAATTGCATATTGAATGCGCTGTGCATAGTTAATGCTATCGGTAGTAACCTGGTTTACATACTCAAGCTCCGTGTTCATGGCTTCGAGTTGCTCGCTTTGCACCTTAAGTTCTTCGCTTTGCTGCGATATTTCTTCTTCGGCAAATTTTAAATCGTTAATATTGGTGGCAATCACCATTACCTTATGTTCGGCTTCAAAAATTGCATGCGATATGGTTATCTGCAGCCAGAAACGATGGCCTTTACCGGCAGAAATGAAAAACTCCGTTTGCGTATTTGCTTTTTTACGCACGCTCTCCAGAAAAACCTCAGATATTTTTTCAAAACCGGGCAAATCAAATATTTTTTTTGAGCTGATATCTGCTTTTTGGCTTATTCCGAAAATCTCACGAAACACGCGGTTTGCAAAATCTATATGCCCCTCAGCATTAGTAACGGCAACCAGGTTATCGGTATCGTTTGCCAATATGGAAAGTAACTTAAATTCGTGTGTAAGCTGTTTAATTTCGCGATTTTTATGCTCAATATGATCTTGTTTCTCCTTATTCTGTTTATGCAAAAAAGCAATATAACCAATAGCTGTCAACGAGATAACGATCAGTAATACCACATAAGAACCGGTATTCACATCGCGAAAGCCAGCCAGTAACAGAAGGTGTGTTATGTAGGTTGCAAAAATATACATCATTAAACCAACTTAATTCCTACAACCAATACATCATCAATTTGATCAGTATTGCCTTTCCAGGATTTAAAACGCTCTACTACGATGTGCTCTTGTTCTTCCACATCATGCTGCGGTAAAGTTGATATCAGTTTTCTGAAATTAACAGTTTTGAATTTTTTACCCTTTGTACCCCCAAACTGGTCTGTATAGCCATCGCTGAACATATAAAGCATATCTCCGGGTTTGGTTTCTAACGCTTTCAGTTTAAAAGGTATTTGAATATCTCTGAAAATACTTATGGGCATTTTATCGGGTTCCAGTTCAATCAGCTCTTCATTGCGTTTAACCAGAGCTACATTATTGGCTCCGGCATAGCTAAGCTTGCGTTTGTTGGCATCATAGCTTATGAGGGCAATATCCATCCCATCTTTGTTATCACCTACACGACTTGATTGTCGTAGTGCATTTATTATTTTAGTTCTGAGGCTATTCAGCACCTTATCGGGCTGTTTGATGCCTTCAGAAATAACAATTTCGTTCAAAAAGTTTAACCCGATGAGGCTCATAAAAGCACCCGGTACTCCGTGTCCGGTACAATCGGCCACGGCCAGCAAAGCAACATCATCACTTTGGTGCACCCAATAAAAGTCGCCGGACACAATATCGCGGGGCAAATCGAATACAAAATTCTCTTTAAACACCTTCGAAAGTGTTTGTGTTGATGGGAATAAAGCTTCTTGTATACGTTGGGCATAATGAATGGAGTCTGTAATCTCCTGCTTCTGTTGCCTGATTTCATCGCGTTGTTTTACTGCAATATCTCTCTGACTGCGTATTTCATCGCGCTGTTGCTGAATTTCTTGCTCTGCCTCTTTAAGTTTTCGTATATCGGTATCGATGGTAATAAGCTTGTCTACATTACCTTCACTATCGAGAATTGGTGTCAGTGCTGTTTGTACCCATATTTCAGAACCGTCTTTACATTTATTGAGCGATTCATAAATAATGGGTTTTTTATCTCCAAACCAGATGTTTATTAAATCGTTCATTCTGAGGTTTGCATGTTTACCGATCTTTTCCCTGTCCTGGTCCTGTAAAAGCTCATCAAACTCATAGCCATACATGCGTGTAAAGCCCTTATTGATCCACTGATAGTAGCCTTTACCATCCATTATGGCCACTGCATTATCGGTATATTCTGCAACAATAGACAACTTTTCGAGTTCTTTATTGGTTATTGCCAGATGTTGCGTTTGCAGTTCAAGCTCTTCTTTTTGTTGTTGCACAGTTGCAATTGCATCATTAATACGTTTTTGCAACTTTTTCTTATCAGACTGGAGTCTCCTGCTATTAAAATAGATGGCAGCATAAATAATTAAGGCAGCCAAAACAATATAAATTGCGATTGCCCATGCTGTGAGGTAATATGGTGGAGCAATGGAAAACCGGGCGCTGGCTGTACCAATTACCTGGTTATTGGCATCACGCGCTTTTACGATTAATTGATAATCGCCTCCGGGCAGATATGAAAAGTCAATTGTACTTTCATTATTCCAGGCGCTCCATTTGTTACTCAATCCTTTTAGCTTATACGAAAACTGCATATCGTCCAGCGACTGGTATGCGGGACACGCCAATTGCGCCTGCAGGGAATTGTGGCTAAAAGGAACTTCACCCAGGCGTAATGCACTACTGCGGTAAACTTTAAAAGTGGGCAGCGCCATAAGTGAATCTTCTCCGAAGGTCACCTTTCGGAACATCAGGGGCACCTTCATATATTGTTCAAAAAGGTAAGTGGTATCGATGGCAATGGCCTGATTTAAACTGGCCAGCCAAATGTTGCCATTTTCATCTTTATCGATCCCTTCGGTACCATGATTTGATAATCTGCGAAAAGCGGTTTTTTCAATGCGGCGATTGATTCTGTCGAAATACATAACGCCTTTATTAAGTCCAAACCAGATTTTATCTGCTGTAGGCAGCACGGTATTGATCATAACAGTATCAAATACAGGCGCTTCAAAAAGGTCAGCATATGGTTTAAACGTTTCGGTACGATTATTATACCACATTACTCCTGCCCTTGTGGCCATAAAAAGGGTATCGTCGGTAAAATAGGGTACATTTTTATCATTAAAGGGTAGTCCATTGGCCTTGCTGTATTTTTTTATGGACTGCACCTCCAAATCGGCATCAAGGTCAAGTCTGAAAACTCCGTTATAACCCGTAGCTACCCACAACCTTTTTTCATTGTCAAATACCATTTTCCTGACATTTTCTTCAAAGTTTTTAAAGCTGTGAAGCCGCTTTGCCACAACAGTTCCGTTGGAATTTATTTTCAATTTTATGGCTCCAATTCCTTCTGTGTGCCCCAGTAGAAATATGTCATCGGTAAACGGGACTTTTTCAACATCATAGGTTCCATAAAATGATGCAATTGATTGCACCCTGCCGGTCTTAAGGTTGAGCAAAACGATGTCGCGTAAGCTACTAAATATGAGTTTATCGGGGTGATTTGGTATTGGTTCAATATCGAGCACATAGGTATATTCATCGGTAACGAGATCTAAATCGTGAATATACCCAAAGCGCTCCTTACTCCGAGTGATGGAAAAAAGGCCCTGGGTGGTTCCCAGCAAGACTTGATTGCGATATGATTTAACCGAGATGGTAACGCCATTTATTTTATTCAATTCATCGAAATAGCGAAACGGATGTCTGTAACGTACAAAAGAGAGTCCCATTTCGCCGGTAAGCCATAGGTTTTCTTGTTTATCGACCTGTATGTGGTATACGGCATCGCTTGTAATACCGTAATTTTTACGGTAATTGTTGATTATATTAAACTCATGATCGACAATTATAAGGCCCTTTCGCAAGGTGGCAATGTAATAATTGTGTTTATGGCTGACGGCATAATAGGTAACGGCTTTTTTAAGCAACCTGTTTAGTTCTCCAGACACTGGTTTTATCCAATGATTGCCTGCAGGCCCCACCGAATTATATTTTATATTTTCTTTAGACAATTTAAGGGATGCTTCCCATGAAATAAGTTTTGTTTGTGGTGTATAGTGAAATAACCCTTGTTGGCGTACTCCGGCAATGATATTATTGGTTTTTCCGGGCATAAAAAAATAGACCGTGTGGTCAGGCGGTAAAAGGGCGTCGCGGTATACGCGCATGGTATCTTTTACAACCTTTCCGAAGCCGGCATTCACATCATAAAACAGAATTTCATCATTGATAACCGATGCTCTGAAATCGCCAATTGCGGGTGGCGCTGTAACTAATTTTAGCCGGGTATTGGTATATTTAAAAATGTGTTTGCGTCCTGCTACATAATAAATGCCGTCGGAAGTTTTCAAAACGCGCCAGACCGATTCAAAATCTATAGTATCGAGCTGGTCAGAAAGTGAGTAATAATTTAACCGGCCATATTCATCGGGATAGAAATAGCCAAACTCGCGTGTACCACCCACGTAAACTCGACCTGAGGTATCAGTTTCCAAAGCACGCAAGGCACTGTTATTCGGCAATGAATATGTATTCCAGTTCAGTCCATCGAATTCGAAAAGGCGTGAGCTATTGGCCACATAAATATAACCATTGGGTGTTTGTACCGACATCCAATTTTGCAGATTGCTGCTCAGGTCGGAAAGATCGAAATTACGTATATACGGAAATCCCTTCTCCAGTAGCGAATTGGCTGAAGTTATCTGAAAAATAAATAGCGCTGATATGACTATAAGGAGACGGTTCAATCTTTTTTCTTTAAAAATAATAAAAAATGGCTATTCTAAAGAACCTCCGGCCAATAATAAAGTGGAGAATTATCATATCATTTCTTTCAGCATTTTAATTTCCGCATTCCAACGCTCCGGCTCTGGTGTTTCCAGTATTAGCGGGATATTTTTTATTCGTGAATCATTCATGATACGCTCAAAGCCTTTAGCGCCAATAAAACCTTCGCCCAGCGGGGCATGGCGATCAACGCGACTGGCGAGTTCCTTTTTAGCATCGTTCAGGTGCATGCCTTTGAGGTACTGGAATCCTATAAAATCTTCGAACTCTTTCCATAGCTTATCGTAACCATCGGCCGTACTAAAATCGTAACCAGCTGCAAAACCATGGCAGGTATCGATACACACTCCTACCCTTGTTTTATCTTCGACCTGGTCAATAATTTCGGCTATTTGTTCGAAACTATACCCGAGGTTTGTGCCCTGGCCCGCAGTATTTTCTATAACAGCTGTAACGCCGTTTGTTTTTTCAAGGGCCAGGTTGACCGATTCTGCTATAGTACTAAGGCAGGCCGAAACTGATGATTTTTTAAGATGCGAACCGGGATGAAAATTTAACCTGTCGATGCCCAGCTGCTCACAACGTTGCATTTCATCTAAAAAAGCATTGCGCGATTTCTCAAGACCCGCTGCCTCGGGGTGCCCAAGATTTATGAGATAGCTGTCGTGTGGTAAAATTTGTCCGGCACCATACCCCAATGTTTCGCAACGGGCTTTAAAACCTTCAATATTTTTATCGCTAAGCGGTTTGGCTTGCCATTGTCGTTGGTTTTTTGTAAAAAGCGCAAAAGCTGTTGCGCCTATTGTTGCTGCATTGTCTGGCGCATTTTCTACACCTCCGGCTGCGCTTACATGTGCACCTATGTATTTCATTTTACTATATTTAGTATTGATATTTTTTTCTACGGATGGCCCTGGTATTCAATAACTTTTTCCAAAAGGTTATCAATT
>NZ_DATFKB010000079.1:0-27968 GCF_035268865.1 Salinivirga sp.
AACTGAAGATCTGCGAGTAAAGCCGGAATTATGCCAGTTGTATGCTCCTACTCACCTCTTTGCCGCGGTGAACACAGGTAAAAAATGTTCTTCTTAATGTTTTATACTAACCACACTAATCGCGGCCAGCTCCCTTCTGTCCTATTCAAGCTTCAGGCGGGATAAATACAAAGCTCAAATTTGACTTTCCTCCCCTTTGATATCACGCTCAAAACACATATTCAAAACTCACACTCAAAACTCACAATCCCTTCTCCACAATCCGGCATTTACGCTTAAACCGGAAGAAGAAAAATACGGCTGCAACGGCCAGAGAAAGCGCCAGGGCACTCCATACACCAGCGCCGCCCATATCGAATACAAAGCCCAATAAATACATAAGCGGAACGCCCATAATCAGGTAAGTAACCAGCGCCAGTTGAAACGCTTTGTTCACATCGGCCAGTCCACGCAGTGAGCCCAGTAATACTACCTGAGAACCGTCGAAAATTTGGAAAAGGGCGGAAAAAATGAGTAAATATGCCGCTGTATCGACCACTTCAGGATTATTGGTGAAAAGATAAGGCAACTGGTATCGAAATGCGAAAAACAGCATTGCCGTTGTACTCATAAAGGCAATAATCATGTGTAGCGAAGCTATGCCGGCCTTTTGCATCTCTTCAAAGTTGCGGGCACCCAGTTGGTGGCTGACCCTTATGGTGGTTCCTGAAGCAACCCCTGTAGCAATCATAAATGAAACCATGCTCACCTGTATGCCAATTTGATGCGCTGCCAGAGGTACTTCGCCGAGCCAGCCCATCATTACAGCAGCCAGGCTAAACAGCGTTACCTCAGCCAGCATTTGCAGTCCGATGGGCATTCCCGTTCGGAAAAACAGGCTGATATGCTTTAAACTGAATTGCCGTGGATCGATCAGGTAAAAGTAACGTTTGAAATGCGGGTGACGCAGCATAAAAACGGAAAAACCAATGGCCATGAGGCTACGTGCTGTGAGCGTGGCATAACCAGCGCCTACAAGTCCAAAGGCTGGGAAACCCAATTTACCATAAATCCAAATATAGTTTAACCCGATATTGACCACATTGGCCGCCAGGGTAATTTTCATAGCCATGCTGGTATTGCCCAACCCTTCGATAAACTGCTTTCCGGTAAAGAAAAGCATGAACGGCACAATGCTGATGACCAATAACCGGTAATACGGCACTGCCAGTTCAACTACGGCTTCAGGCTGACCCATGTATGGCATTAACCATGATACGGCCCACATTGTAGCGACCAATATCAGAGAAACCATACCATTGCCCAAAAACGAATGATGTAAAACAGTAGCAGCCTCTTTAAAATTCTTCTGACCAAATGCACTACCCACAAGTGGCGTAGCACCGAAGGTTAGTCCCAGTCCTAGCACAAAACCCACGATGTAAATGGAGTTGGCAAATGATGCAGCAGCCAGCTCCGATACTCCTACATGGCCCACCATCATGTTGTCGGCCAGTTGTACGGTCATTTGCCCGGCCTGCGATAACACCACAGGAATGGCCACATTCAGGTTGCGACGGTAAAAAGGGAGATATGATTTGAAATAATTAATGAGCATGTGTGCACTTTATCATTGAATAAAAATCTTCATAATTCAGGCAAAAGTATGCATATTTGTAAAAAAAGATGCCATTATGAGCAACAATGATTGGAAGAAAAGACTTGGTGTGGTATATTCCACCAGCGACGACTTTGACTACGAAAAAGAAGGCGCGGAGGAACAGGAAACCCTTCCCAATGAGGAGCAAAAATTGAAGGTGTTGCTCGATAAAAAGCAGCGCAAAGGTAAAAAAGTGAGTCTCATTACCGGGTTTCAGGGCACGGAAGATGACCTTAAAGACTTATCCAAATGGCTCAAAACAAAGCTGGGTGTAGGTGGCAGTGCCAAAAACGGCGAAATTTTGATTCAGGGCGATTTCCGCGATCGAATTGTGGAACTGCTCTCCAACGAAGGCTATAATGTAAAAAAAGCGGGTGGTTGATTGTTGGAAGAAATTCCAATGAACAAATTCCAATCGCCAAATTCCAATTGGGCAAACTCCAATAACCAGGCACCAATAACCAAACACGGCCAAAAACTTCTACGCCCCGAAGGGGCAATTTATTTCAACCCGCGGGCAACGCCCCGGGTATATCACAGAATATGAAAATCGCCGCGTTTGCTGGTAATTACCTCCAAAATCGCAAGTCATAGGCGAAAGATCCCTTACATCAAAACCAGCTTACAAACTTCCCAGCCTAAAACCTACCAACTTACAAACTTCCCTGCTCAACTGAACACTAAAGGCTATCGCCGCGCGTTATAAGGGCTTTTAACCAGTCTACAATCTGCAATCATTCCAATGACCGTAGAATAAGGGACTAATTCATGCTTGTTAAATTTAGATCCTATTCCTTATTTCAGTGCATCCAGTTGCAACATATAATTTGGGTCCGGACACATATGAAGTCTTTCATCTTTTTCCTTTTGGCTTGCTACTCCAAAATAATCGCCCTTCTTATCTCCCATGTCACGAATTAACTGAAAATGCAAATGTGGCGGCCAACCTCCATTTTCTGATGGTCTACCCAGCCACGCGAAGATATCTCCTTCATTTACAGGCATCCCCTCTTCTTTATGCTGCAATGATTCAAGTGACAAATGGCCATACAGGGTATAAAATTTAGTACCCTCTATTTCATGTTCCAATATAATGGTTCCGCCATAATCACCATGGTTGTCATTATTCTGAAAACTATGTATAGTGGCATCGAATGGCGCCACAACTTTTCTGCCTGCTTTCGCCCATAAATCTATGCCGAGGTGGATAGAGCGTGCATCAGGACCCTGTCCGAAGTGCTTACTGCGTTTATATACCACCCTGTCTTCGCCATAGCCCCCTGCTGCCAACTTCTTGTCATTTCTGATAATTTTACAATTGAGCCAGGTGCCAAACTCCTCAGGATCGTCCAGGTTTATCCGCTCCAATTCTGTGTTTTTTTCAGACAGGTCAGGTACCCAAACATCATTACTATCGAATGACATATTTAACACCCTTTTCCCCGCTCCCGATGATTTAACAATTATTTCTATGAGTTTATCCATAATATATATTTTTTCTATTGCGTTGTACAACAATTATAAAACCAATCGCCCTCTGTCAGCAATTCGTCTTCACCAAATGGCCGATAGTTATAACTCATTAATATATACAAAACTAATGGTTTATTGTTTGTTGCAACATTTTGTTTAAATTTATTATTATTTTTATAAAAATGAGGTTTTTCTTAAACCTGATCGGAATCATGAAAACAAAAATACTTATACTATACCTGGTTTTTACCTGGACTCAAAGTTTCAGCAACCCTGACTCTTTATATAATGAAATAAAGTATCATAAAGAACAACAAGCGCATTATCAGCTGGCGCTGACACAACTTGAACTGGCTAAACACTTCTATTTTACCGAAAGAAACTACGATTCTACCTGCCTTTATACCGAGAAAGTTGTGAACTATTTTACACAACATAAAAATGATAAAAAACTGGGTTATACATATAAGTTAATGGGCTATGCACATAATTACATCGAAAGTTATGAAAAGGCATTGCAGTATTTTGATTCTGCACTTGTATATCTGCATCCAAAAGAACAACGACTATCTATTTTGCAGGTTCACACAAATCAAGGCATTGCCTACAATTTTGTAGACAATCCGGCTAAAGCCATCGATGCATTCAAAAAAGCGTTAGAAATAAGTATAAAATTAGAAGATACAAGTCAGATAATTGTAAACAGTCTTAATACCGGCATAATGTATAATGTTGCAGGTCAGATTACAGAGGCTGCTGACTACATAATCAAAGGAATTGAACTTGCTAAGCAGACTCATGATAGTACTAACCTGATAAAATGTTATATTGAATTAGGCGATATTTATGTGGAGCAGGGCAAAACCGACCAGGCAAAAACATATTATATGCAAGCCCTTGATCTGTTAGACACAACTTCCTTTTCGCGCGCACAAGTATCATTATATGATGTTTTGGGGTATGTTAGTGAACAGCAAAAACAATTTATTGAGGCAGAGAACTGGTACCAGAAAGCCTACAATATAAGCAAACAGATTAATTACAAAAGCGGAATGGCCCAGTTGCTTTACCGTATGGGTATCCTCCACAAAGTAAAACAACAGTTGCAATCTGCCCTATCCGATTTTAACCGGGCTTTAAAAATCGAAAACCAAATAGGCAGCCTTTACGATGAATTGGTTATTAAAAACGAAATAGCCGATATTTATATTCAAATTAAATCTTACAAACGGGCTGAAAAAATCTTAAATGGGGTTATTAACCAAGCAAATGAAAACGATTTAATCAGGCCGCTCAAACAGGCGCATAAACTGATGTACCAATACTATAAACAAACAGGCGCTGGTACAAGGGCCCTGGAACATTACGAGGCTTACAGGCAAATAGAAGATTCAATATACAATGTACAGCAGATTGAGATAGTTGAGAGCCTGCGCGAACAATATGAAACTGCAGAAAAAGAGCAAACCATTATAAAACTCAATACGGAGAAAACTCTAAAAGAAGAGCAAATAAAAAGGCAGCAGCAGCTTCTCTGGAGTATTATAGCAGGCACTTTTTTTATGGTAATAATTCTTGTTTTGTTGTATTTGCAAAATAAACGAAAAGCAGCTTTAAAACGCCTAAAAACCGAACAGCAATTATTTCGTGCACAACTCAATCCTCATTTTATCTTTAATGCATTAAATGCTATTAAAGGGTACATTACAGCCCACAAAACAGATGAAGCGGCCGATTTCCTAACGGACTTCTCTTCTTTGATGCGTCAAACCCTCGAAAGCTCCATTGATGAAATTAATTCATTACAAACCGAAATTGAAATATTAACTGCCTATCTGAAATTACAGCAAATGCGACTGGAATCTAATTTTCGTTTTTTTATAGAAACTGATAATGGATTAGATAAGGAAGATATCAAATTTCCAGCTATGTTGCTTCAGCCTTTTGTGGAAAATGCCATTGAACACGGTATAAAAAACGGAGGATCTAAAATTGAGATCAATTTCACCAAAATAAACAACAGGTTAGCGATTACAATTACCGATGATGGGCCCGGCATAGAAAACACAAAAAACACAAGTACAAAAAAACATCACTCCAGGGGTATGGAGATTATTAAAAAACGCATGCAGTTATTGAATAAAATGGCAGGATGGGAAATATATTATGCTACTGAACCCCTTAATAATAAGCAAACAGGAACTGTTGTAAAAATCGATTTACCATTAATCACATTGTTCGATTAAATTTAATATAGATGCACACAAAAATTGTAATAATAGAAGATGATAGCGCGGCAGTTGAAAATGCAAAAAGCATAATTCAGGAATTTTTTCCAGGCCTTGAGCTTGCGGGCACGGCCGACAATCCTGAAGCAGCACTTAAGCTTATTAAAAAAGTAGCACCTTCGATTGCAATTTTTGATATAAACCTCAAAAAAGGTAATGCTTTTGAAATTATTGAACAATTGCCCGAAATTAATTTCCAAATTGTTTGGACCACCGCTTATGAGCAATATGCCATTCAGGCATTTCGTATAAGCGCTGTCGACTTTTTACTTAAACCTTATAAGACATCCGACCTGGTAAAAAGCATTCAAAAAGCAATGGAAGCATGTAACAGAACAGAGTACATAAAAAAACTGGAGGCCCTGACATTAAACTTTCAAAAACCCGAGGAAAAGAAAATATCACTACATACAAACGAAGCGCTGCATATTGTAAACCTCAATGAAATAGTTTACTGTAAATCAGAAGATAATTACACCATTTTTACTATTGAGAACTCACCGCCCATTATGGTAAGTAAACCCTTAAAAAACTATGCAAGTTTGCTTAAATTCGACCATTTTTGCCGTGTACATCAGTCATATCTTGTAAATCTCAGCAAAATAAAACAATTCAAAAAAGGTAAAAATTCTTATCTGGTGATGCAAAACAAGGAAAAAATTCCTGTTTCAAAAGGTATGCGGAATCAGGTGATGGAATACTTCAATCAATTGAAACACTGAATTCTCGATCAACCACGCCATATTAATGTTGAAAGAGGCCAAATTCTAATTCATAGCTCAGCTGCTCATTTATAATAAGTTAATGTTGTAAATTGTGAGCATTATCAACACAAAAACTATGAATTATGAAAAAACTCAGCCCCTTCAAAATGTTTAAAAAAACCTATCGACCCTTAATTATGTTTTGGTTTTCAATTGTCTGGTTGTTTTGTGCTACTTCTTTAAATGCACAAGGCCCGGAATGGATAACCACAATTGGTGGTACGGCTTCTGATTACATTAAAGCAATACAGCAAGACGAAAATGGAAATCTTTATGCCTGTGGATATTTCAGTGGAACAGTAGATTTTAATCCACATGAAACCGAAACAGATGAATATACCTCTAGTGGTGCATCAGCTGGCTTTATTGCCAAGTATGCCAGTGACGGTACCTATTTGTGGACAACTATTTTAGACGGTACTCAGCACAATTGGATATTGGATTTGACAATAATTGACGGCAACAATGCCGGCGTTTATGTGGCAGGTGCTTATTCTGACCAAATTGATTTCGATCCAGGTTCTTCAAGTGTTTCTTACATTGCAGAAGACTCATATGATGCTTTTGTGGCTGGTTACAACCTCGAAACAGGAGCATTGATTCAGGAGTACGTTTATGCAGGAACTGAATCTGAATTTGCAACATCAATTACTTCCTATGGCAATAATAACATTGTAGTTGCAGGTACATTCCGGGGACAAATAGATTTTAACTTTTATAAGGATGAAAAAGTAATCTTTACCAGCAATGGAGAATCTGACTTCTTTATAAGAAATTTCAGTCCTGCAGGTGGTGCATTTTGGAGCAGGCGTATAGGAGGCACAGGCAATGATTTACTAGACCATCGCACCCTGGAAGTTGATGCCGCATACAACATTTACCTGGGCGGCTCTTTTCAAAATGTGGTAGATTTTGACCCGGATAACACTAACACCTACGAGATGACTTCCGAGGGTGGCAAAGATGCTTTCCTATTGGCCCTCAACTCCGATGCACAATTCCAGTGGGCCAAACAAACGGGTAATGCTAACGATGAGTCCACAACTGCTTTAACAATTGATAGTACCGGTATTTATTCTGCCATATCTTTCACAGGCACTATATCATGTATAGTTGGTTATGCAGGTGGCATGCCGGTTTTTGAAGATTTCACATCTTATGGTGGACAAGATATTTTGCTGACAAAACATACAATGGGCGGTCAAATAATAGGCGATAGTTTTGGCCATATCGGAGGCGATTTGGAAGATCAGTGCAACGATTTAATGACAGATAATGACGGACATGTTTTTGCTACGGGGTACTTTATGAGTAGCGACTTTGATCTTAACCCACAGGAGGAAACACAGATTTTTGGATCATCCGGAGGCAAAGATATTTTCATGGCTGGGTATTCGAGTAGTTATGATTATGAATGGGCCAATAAATATGGTGGAAACGAAGATGATGAAGGGATTAACCTCCTCTACGATTCCCGTGAAATATACTGTGCAGGAACATTTAGAAATACGGTTAACTTTGATATAAGCACCGAAACATCAAATGGACAGGAAGATTTATTTTTACTTGCTACAAGTATCTGGAATACCGAGACAGAAATACTCGATTTTGAAATTCCACAATCAATAGCTCCTGCAATAATCGATGGAGAAGCGAGCACCATTGATATTGTAGTAGGTAATGGAGTAGATATAACTTCGCTTACTCCTACCATTACATTATCATTGGGCGCATCTGTCGACCCACCAAGTGGTGTAGCGCAAGATTTTACCGATCCCAAAATTTATACCGTACTGGCAGAAAACGGCTCTGATGTGCAGCATTGGACGGTAACTGTTACTGAAGATCCAAACAATGAGACAGAAATACTAACCTTCGAGCTGACAGAATCAACAGGACCTGCCGATATTGATCCCGTTGCTGGTACCGTTGATATTGAGGTTGCCTATGGCACGGATCTTACTACCCTCACGCCTACAATAACGTTATCACCGGGTGCCAGTATTGATCCAGAAAGTGGTATAGCTCAGGACTTTACAAATTCTGTTGATTATACAGTTACAGCAGAAAACGGCACTGATACACAAATTTGGACGGTTGCGGTTACTGAAGCTGTTTCAATTTCAGAATTACCGCAAGCGGATTTCTCATTATATCCAAACCCCGTGTCACATTCACTAAACTTCAGTGGGGATGGCATTATTCAGCAAGTGAAAATTTACAACTTACAGGGCAAACTATTAGAAACTAAAATTTTTAATTCCGGCAAAGGTGGCATCAACATGCAAAATTACACTGCTGGCAACTATGTGTTAAAGCTACAAGGAAAAAATGGCAAAGTTTACGTACATCTAATTACAGTTTCGCGTTAGAAACTGATGTTTTAGGCTCAATAAAAAAAGGGACTGTTAAAACAGATTTACTAAACTATTTTTTTTGTAACTTGATTATTATAAGGAATAGCAGGATGAATAGTTACGCCTCTATTTCAAGTGTTTGCCGCGATATTAAATGGTTGTTGTATTAATAATTCTTGTAAAATTCACGACTATGAAGAAAATTATACCAATACTCGTATGCTCATTTGTATTTATATCTACCATGCAAGCCCAGGAATGGATACAAATTGGAAATAATATTGAAGGAGAGGCCTCGGGCGATCGATATGGCTATTCAGTTGCCTTAACTGACGATGGCATGATTATGGTTTCCGGAGCACCATATAATGATTCTATTGGTTTAAATGCCGGACAGGTAAAAGTTCACCAAAATCAATCTGGTGACTGGATACAAATTGGACAAAATATTAATGCTGAAGCAGCAGGCGATAATTTTGGAATATCAGTAAGTATAAGCTCCAATGGATCTATAATTGCTGTTGGAGCCAGAAATAATGGTGGAAACGGATCAGATGCTGGTCATGTCCGTATTTACGAAAACGTATCAGGCACCTGGACACAAATAGGACAAGATATTGATGGGGAAGCAGCAGGTGATCGGTCGGGTACTGCAATTAGTTTAAGTTCCAACGGGTCGGTAATAGCAATAGGGGCTTCTAATAATGATGGTACTGATAATAATGCCGGACATGTAAGAGTCTATGAAAATCAATCCGGCACCTGGATGCAAATTGGCCAGGATATTGATGGAGAAGCTGCAAACGATAAGTTTGGTACATCTGTAAGTTTAAATTCCAATGGTTCAATTATTGCCATCGGGGCACCTTACAATGATAATAGTGCTTATGATGCAGGAAATGTAAGAATTTATGAAAACCAATCTGGCACCTGGACACAAATTGGTCAAAGCATTGAAGGAGCTGAAGAGGAGTACCTTGGTTCATCAGTAAGTTTAAGCTCTGATGGTTCTATTGTTGCAATAGGGGTTATTGGTAAAAACGATTACTCCGGCTCTGTACGAGTGTATGAAAATCAGTCAGGCACCTGGACGCAAATTGGACAGGACATTGATGGAGAAGGAGATTACGATGAGCTAGGTACCTCCTTAGACCTAAGTTCTGATGGTTCCATAGTTGCAACTGGAGCACCCTTTAATAGTATTAATGGTTCTGAAGCTGGACTTGTAGGCGTATATGAAAACCAATCTGGCAACTGGTCACAAATAGGACAGAGCATTATTGGAGCAGCGCAAAGCGATGAGTGTGGTTCGTCAGTAAGTTTAAGTTCTAGTGGTTCTATCCTTGCAACCGGATCACCCTATAGTGATGGTAACGAAACTAGTATTGGCCACGTAAGTGTTTTCGAATTACATAATCTGCCAACAATAATTTCCCATCCAGAGGATCAAACAAATGCTTGCCCGGAAAGCAACGTTTCTTTTACCGTTTCAGGAGAAGATATTGACACGTATCAATGGCAAGTAGACGAGGGCGGCGGTTTTATTGATATTGCCAATGGAGCCGTATACAACAATGCTAATACAGCAACATTAAATATCAACGGTGTAACTATTGGTATGAATAATAATCAGTATCGTTGCGTTGTGGGTAACCTGGTTGACAGTTTGACCAGTGAATTTGCTTTGTTGACAACTGATGCTACAAACCCGGAGATAACCTGTGTTGGTAATCAGGAGTTTAATGCAGATGAAACCCATTATTATACAGTGCAAAATACTGAGCTTAATCCCTTAGAAACTTCCGATAATTGTGGGGTGGAGGCCATTGTGAACGATTTTAACGACTCTTCATCGCTTACCGGAGAACAAATACCTGAGGGGACAACTACAATTACATGGACAATAACAGACAATGCCGGGAATGCAAACACCTGCAGTTTTGAGGTTATAGTTAACGCATATGTTGCTATAAACACATTACAACAAAAAGGAATAGTTATTTATCCTAACCCGGTAAACGATGTGCTTAATATTGATTTTTCAGATAGTAAGATTCAAAAATTGACTATATCTGACATTTCAGGTAAATCGATATTTGAAAAAACAAAACTTCAGGAAATTGAGAGAATCGATCTGTCAAATTATCCCGGAGGAATCTATTTGGTTAGCATTAAAATTGGTAGTGAAATTATTACTGCAAAATTTGTAAAGCACTGAAACTGCAACGTTACAATTGCTGTTATTACCAATAAAGGTGTGGCATATAAAATTAAAAAAGGCTGTCCAAAAAGTATAGGACAGCCTTTAAAATAATATTTAAGCTTTCTATTATTGTCCCAGTGTGGCAACCATTACAGCTTTAATGGTATGCATGCGGTTTTCTGCTTCATCGAATACTACTGAGTGCTTACTTTCGAATACCTCGTCTGTTACCTCCATAGCTTCGACACCAAACTTTTGATAAGCATCTTCACCGATTTTAGTTTCGCGGTTGTGGAACGCAGGTAAACAGTGCATAAATTTCACATTTGGATTACCTGTTTTATTGATCATATCCGTGTTTACCTGGTAAGGTTTGAGCAGCTCAATTCGCTCTTTCCAAACCTCTTCTGGTTCACCCATTGATACCCAGACATCGGTATAAATGAAATCTACATCTTTTACACCTTCTGCCACATCATCAGTGATGGTAATGGTAGCGCCGGTTTCTTTGGCTATTTCGTTGGCCTGATTAACAAGCTCATCTGTAGGCTGAACGCTCTTTGGAGCAATGCCACGGAAATCCATACCCATTTTAGCAGCACCAATCATTAAGGAGTTACCCATGTTGTTGCGTGCATCACCCACGTAGGCAAACTTTACTTTGCTCAACGGCTTATCTGTATGTTCCATCATAGTAAGGAAATCGGCCAAAATTTGAGTTGGGTGGAACTCGTTAGTAAGACCGTTCCAAACAGGCACACCAGCATACTTTCCAAGTTCTTCAACCACTTCCTGACCAAAACCGCGGTACTCGATTCCATCGTACATACGACCCAAAACGCGGGCAGTATCTTTCATAGATTCTTTAGCACCAATTTGGCTACCGGTAGGCCCAAGATACGTGACATGAGCTCCCTGATCGTATGCAGCTGCTTCAAAAGCACAGCGTGTGCGAGTAGATGATTTCTCAAAAATAAGGGCAATATTTTTACCCGATAATCTATGCTGCTCGGTTCCAGCATATTTAGCCTTTTTCAGGCTCATTGACAGGTCGAGCAAAAATTGTATTTCCGTTGGAGTATAATCCAGTAACTTCAGAAAATTGCGATTTCTTAAATTTACAGGCATAATTGTATAATTTTAAGGTTATTTATTAATATCAGTTGTTTTAATTCTGGTTGGTAATATTTACTTATCGTATTCTGCTGTGATTTTTGTACCATATGAGCGATCTTCGAGCTTAGTACTTTCTGTAATGACACTTTTCTTACCACCTTTTTTCACAAAATCGATACAGGCCTGAATTTTTGGCGCCATACTTCCTTTGGCAAACTGACCTTCTTCCATATATTTTTCAGCATCGGGAACACTTAAAAATTCTTTAACTTCCTCATTTTCTTTCTTGTAATTGAGGTATACATAAGGCACATCAGTCAAAATATAAAATTCATCCGCTTTAATTCTGGCACCGAGCAGCGAAGAAGCAGCATCTTTATCAATTACAGCTTCAGAAGGACGCACATCTCCTTTTTCGTCTATATAGACAGGTACACCACCCCCACCAACAGCTATTACAATATTGCCTTCGCGTGCCAGCTTTTCAATGGTTTGTTCATTCATTATGCTAATTGGTTTTGGCGAAGGCACAACTCTTCTCCAACCACCGTCGGCTTTTACTTCTTCTTTAAAATCCCAGCCTTTTTCAGAAGCTAATTTATCAGCTTCTTCTTTGGTATAAATTTTTCCCACACGTTTTTGAGGGTCTTTAAATGCCGGATCATCTTTATCTACCACTACAGAAGTAACTACAACAACAATATCTTTTTCGATACCATGTTTTTTCATTACATTCCGAAGCATTCTTTCGATCATATAACCAATTCCACCTTGCGAATCGGCCACACAAATATCCAAAGGCATTTGGGGAATATCGTACATATGTTCGCCAGCATCGTTCCTCATTAAAATATTTCCAACCTGAGGTCCGTTTCCGTGGCCAACAATTATATCATAACCTTCTTTAATCATATACACCAAATTCTCAAGTGTATCAAAGGTGTTTTGTTCCTGTTCTTCAGCAGTTCCCCGCTGATTACCTCTGAGTAATGCATTACCACCTAATGCAACAACTGCTAACTTTTTCATAATTCACTTTTTATTTCATTAAATATCAAAAAATAAAATAACCGCCGGACATTTATATTCCGGGATAAAAATTCAAACGATTGCATTTTTGAAAGACACAAAGCTAATAATTTTTTTTTGCCCATAATATGTTTTTAAATATTTTAGACATCCATGTATTTAACAAAAAATCAAAAAGTTAGTTTTATATTGCTTCTGAATATTGTTTCTCCTGTTTTTAAATGATTCAACTTTTTTTCATAATACAAGGCCCAATTCGAAAGATTCCTTATCTTTAAATTTTTAACGGTTAGTTGCATGGTTTGGCTTAAGACAATTCTATTTTCACTTTTAATCATTGTTTTACTTAACGGTTGCACACGCAATCAGGAAGGCGTTATTGAATATAACATTAGCTATGATCAATCACCTGATGACAATCCCCTGATCAATCTTATGCCCACCTCTATGGATTTTTACTTTAAAGATCAAAAAGTACTTACGCAAATTCAGGGTTGGATGGGCATATTTAAAAGTACGCAACTATCCGACCTGGATGACAGTACGAATGTACTCATGATGAAATTACTGGACAAAAAGTATTATTATGTGCGGCATTTGAGAGATGCCCCGCTGGCTTTTGAAACGCTGGATATCAAAAGCATAGAATACCTCAAAAAAGACACTGCTTACAAAGGTTTTAATTGTAATCATGCCAGAGTTTACATGAATGACAGTGCTGCTACAGAATTTGATTTGCTGTATACAGACGAAATTAACATACCAAGTCCCAACCGGAATAATCCATTTTCGGAAATCCCGGGCGTATTAATGCAATTCAGGATGGAATTTAAAGGTATTTCCCTGCAGCTCGATTTTAAGGACTACAGAGATACGGTTTTTCCTGAAACAACTTTTGCAATCCCCTCCAGCTATGAAAAAATTTCAAGAAAAAAGATGTCTGATTTCTTTAATGAACTCAATGCCATGTAGTGTAATAAAGAGCGGCTCGATTTACTTTCAATATCGATTATTTCTTATATTTTTGCATACGCTAAAATGAAAGTTGAAGATGGCCCGAACCAGAAAAAAAAGAAAAAATAGTTCATTTGCAGATGAACGCCTCCGATTAATTACAGGCCTGTTGTTTGTATTCTTTTCCCTTTTTGCATTGCTGGCTTTTATATCATATTTCATGACCTGGAAAGAGGATCAAAGTCTTGTAGACCTGAGTATAGGGGAAATATATGAGCAATCAGGTGCTGAAATTGGAAATTGGGCAGGAAAAGCCGGGCTTGTGCTTTCTTCTCTTTTTATACACAAATGGTTCGGTATAGCATCGCTCGGTTTTTTGCTTATCACTTTTCTGGCCGGACTGCATTTGTGGAAAATAAGACCACTACCCTTTTGGCAAACAACCAAAAACACACTCATCATAATTATTCTGGCTTCAGCATTTTTGGGCTACTTTTTCGGCGACAGGTGGTTTATCCTTGGTGGCGGACATGGTTATTTTATTACCCAATGGCTGAATACGATGCTGGGTAAAGCAGGTACCATTCTTTTCCTTCTGCTCATCACCTTTGTATTTGTGCTCTATCGTTTCAGGCAATTATACCTGATGCTGAGGAATAAGGTTGAAAACATCAGGTCTGGCCATAATAAAGCCCAGGAGGAACAACCCGAAGAGGCCCATACTGATGATGCATACCTGAATGAACCACCACAGGAGGATTTCCAATCAGATGAAGCCGATACAAGCGAGCACATTGACAATGAGAAAAAAGATACGAACAACAATATCGATTTCGAGGTAGAAGAAGCCCAAAACGAGGAAGAGCAGGTTTATGAACGGGAACCGGAAAGCGCATCCGCTGAAGAAATTGATAATGATGCAAATCAAAAACAGGGTAACGGCTTTGATGACAACCTTATGGACATCAATGTTAGCTATAAAGGAGATGAAGAAGCAACGCCCGGGCAACGGGAAAAAACGCAGCAAGAAGACGATCAGGAGAATGAAATAGGCATGGAAGTGGAACAAACTAAGGATGAAGAGGTTGTAAAAAAATCAAAACCACTTGAAAGGCAGGGCAAATATGATCCACGCAGAGATCTGGAGCATTATAAAATGCCCACCTTCGACATGTTACCTAAAATTGAACAAAAAAATTCACCACAACGGGTTAGCCAGGAAGAACTTGAAGCTAACAAACAACGAATTGTAGAAACACTTGGAAACTACAACATTACCATTGACAAAATTAAAGCTACCATTGGCCCCACTGTTACTTTATACGAAATAATTCCCGCACCCGGAGTGCGTATTTCAAAAATAAAAAACCTCGAAGACGACATTGCATTAAGTCTTGCCGCGCTTGGAATAAGAATTATCGCACCAATGCCGGGAAAAGGAACAGTAGGAATAGAAGTGCCTAACCAAAATCCTGAGATTGTGTCGATGCATTCAGTCATTGCATCAAAACGCTTTCAGGAATCAGAAATGCAATTACCTGTAGCGCTTGGTAAAACCATTACAAATGAAACTTTTGTAATGGACCTCACCAAACTCCCTCACTTGCTTGTGGCTGGTGCCACAGGACAAGGGAAATCGGTTGGTCTAAACGTTATTCTAACAAGTTTACTTTACAAAAAACACCCATCAGAACTTAAGCTTGTACTTGTCGACCCCAAAAAAGTAGAACTATCGCTCTACAATAAAATCGATAAACATTTTCTGGCCCAGGTACCAGATGCCGAAGAGCCCATCATTACAGATACACAAAAGGTTATTGATACGCTCAACTCCCTGACAGTTGAAATGGATAACCGCTACGATCTGCTCAAAAATGCACACGCCCGAAGTTTAAAAGAATACAATAAAAAATTCATTGAGCGAAAACTGAATCCGGAAAATGGACACCGCTTCCTACCCTACTTTGTTATTGTGGTAGATGAGTATGCAGATCTCATCATGACTGCTGGTAAAGAGATAGAAATGCCAATTGCCAGACTTGCGCAAAAAGCCAGGGCCATTGGTATCCACCTTATTATTGCTACACAGCGACCAACAACCAACATTATTACCGGTGTAATTAAAGCTAATTTCCCGGCGCGTATAGCATTCAGGGTTATTTCTGGTGTCGATTCCAAAACAATTCTCGATGGTCCGGGCGCCAATCAGTTGATTGGACGTGGCGATATGCTGATATCGACCGGAGCAGAACCGCTTCGTTTGCAATGTGCTTTTGTAGATACCCCGGAGTTGGAAAAAATAATGGACCATATATCCGAACAGCAATCTTACGGACAACCATACGAATTACCAGAGCTACAGCACGAAAGCAGTGGTGCCGGTATGGC
Source organism: Salinivirga sp. (assembly GCF_035268865.1). GTDB lineage: Bacteria > Bacteroidota > Bacteroidia > Bacteroidales > Salinivirgaceae > Salinivirga. The sequence goes on from NZ_DATFKB010000079.1 coordinate 16,212, forward strand.
AGATCTCGAAAAACGTGATGCACTTTTTGAGGAAGCCGCCCGATTAATTGTAGTGCATCAGCAAGGTAGCACTTCACTAATTCAACGAAAATTTTCTATTGGGTACAACCGTGCAGGCCGTATCGTAGATCAGCTAGAGGCTGCAGGGATTGTGGGACCCTTCGAGGGATCGAAAGCCAGACAGGTTTTAATACCCGATGAATACGCTTTGGAACAACATTTGAGTAAAATATAAAAATTTAAACAATCAAGTATGAAATTATTATTAATGTGGGCAAGCCTCTTTATGCTGATTTTAAGCACTTCAGCACAACAAGATCCAAAAGCGCGTGAAGTTCTTGATGAACTTAGCGCTGCAACTAAAGCTTACTCAACAATCAAAGCTGAATTTACCTCTAAAGCTGTAAACAAAAGCTCAGATATGGAAGAGGAATACAAAGGTAAGCTTTGGCAAAAAGGCGAAAAGTATAAGCTCAACTTCATGGACGCCATTACCTATTTCAATGGTGAGCAAAAATGGGTTTATATGCCGGATGTAATGGAAGTAAACCTGTTCTCTGTTAACAGCGATATGGCTTCAGAAAGCATTTTCGATAATCCACAAGAAATATTTACCATTTATGAAGAAGGTTTTAAATACCTGTATAAAGGCAAAACTAAATTCAATGGCGAGGATGTGATCGAAATTGAGCTGGTACCTGAAAATACCGATCTTGAGTACTTTAAAATAAAGCTATATGTCAATGAAGCAAAAGACGAAATTAAAGGTTTTAAATACTTTTCGAAAGATGGTACAAGGGTTACAGTAACCATTGACAGCTTTAAAACCAACATTCCTATGAAAGACTCAATGTTTGCTTTTAACAAATCGGCACACCCCGATGCAGAATTAATCGATATGCGTGAATAGAAAATAGATGCACAGCATAAAAAAACGCCTGGTTTTGCCAGGCGTTTTTTGGTTTAAAATATTAATTATAGTGCATTTTCAATAGCTTTCTTTATATTATCAAAAGCATTATCGTCTTTTACCACATAATTTGCCGCATTTTCTCTGACAAAATCATAGACCAAATTTCCATCCTCCTGGCCCGATAAAATAATAACCTTGACTTTGCTGTCGCGCTTTTTGATCTCTTTCAACACATCGAGTCCATTCTTCGCATTTGGGTTTTCACTATTCAGGAAATAATCTAATACTATAATATCCGGTTTAAGGTGCAGGTGATTCAAACATTCTTCACCCGATTGAAATCCAACGATATTGTATTTGTCTTCATCAACTAACGACTCCTTGAGCATTTCAAGAAAAATAAAATCGTCATCGACAAGTAATATTGTGCTTTTGTCACTCATATTTATTCGTTTTTCACAAAATTAAAAAAATATACGCATTGTTCACGTCAATAAAATGTTAATTATTCACAATGGTTTTAATTTCTTCTTCAACTTTAGGCCATTGCTCTACTAATGTATTAACATCATTTAGTAAAGGTTCAACATTACCATTTTGTTTAATAGTTTGTTCAATATTTTTTGCACTTTCAAATAATTTTTGGCAACCCAGGTAAGTCATTTTAGGCTTAAGGGCATGCGATCTGGCACGGGTTACATCATAATCACCTTTCTCATAGGACCTTGCAACTTCGTCAATTTCGTTCTGAACACTTGCCAAATACATTCTGAGAATTTTTTGTATGCGTTTATAATCGCCCTTATAAATCTTTTCAAGGTAACTCAGATCGATGTATTGATAATCACCCTTTTCAGATTTGGGTGCATAGGTTTTTAACTCTGATTCGCTATTCTCAAATTTATCAAGTATTGATTTAAATTTTTCCCCATTCTTTACTTTTTCCTGTATCTCGTCACTTGCGTAAAAAGTAATTTTATGCGTAAGTATTTCCGGCGCAAAAGGTTTAGAGATATAATCGTCCATGCCAACCTCTATAAAATGGTCGCGTTCATTTTTGAGTGCATGGGCGGTCATAGCTATGATGGGAATATTTTTAACTTCATAGGGCATATCTTCCCGAATGTATTTGGTGGCCTCAATACCATCCATTTCGGGCATTTGAATATCCATAAATATCATTTGGAAAGACTTCTCCCTTAACAAGTCAATTACTTGTTTTCCATTCTCTGCAACTTCGATTTTAATTTTATCTTCCCAGTTTTTAATGGTATCAATAGCCAATTGCCTGTTTATCTTATTGTCTTCAGCTAATAGTAACCGAATATTTTCAGGCTGTTTAAGCTGATTTTCCGTATTGGCCGATTGGCGTTTTATACTTGAAAAATGCCCTATTGTGAACGGTAGATAAAAAGTAAAAACCGACCCCTTTCCTACCTCACTGCTTACGAAAATTTCTCCGTTTTGCAGCTCTACCAGTTGTTTTACAATTGCCAACCCCAAGCCTGTACCGCCATATTTACGAGTAGTTTCATCTTCGGCCTGGGTGAAACTGTTAAAAATACGGCTTATTTTTTCTTTCGAAATACCAATACCATTATCTTTTACTTCGAATTTCATCTCTACTTCGGTTTCAGAGCGTCTTTTTTCTGAAACCCGTAGTTCAACAACACCTTTACTTTCTGTAAATTTTATAGAGTTACCTATGAGATTCATCAATATCTGATTCAAGCGTGTTGGGTCGCCAATAAGCACTTCAGGCAAATTAGGATCTACATAATGTTTTAGCTCAAGATTTCGCTCATCGGCTTTTACCTGCATGGTATTAATCAAGTAGTCGATCTGTTCGGTAAGCAGGAAGGAGATATTTTCAAAAGTCATCTTACCTGCTTCAATCTTAGAGAAATCAAGAATATCGTTCAGTACAATTAACAGGTTATCGCCCGATGCCTTAATATTTCGCAAATAAGCGAGTTGTTTCTGGCTCGGACTCATTTGAATCAAAAGGTTCGTAAAACCGATTATAGCATTAAGAGGTGTTCTTATTTCATGGCTTGTATTGGCAAAGAATATCTCTTTCATTCGCGCATGATGCTTAATCTCTTCATTGGCATTTTTGAGTTCTTCTTTTTGCTTATTAATAAGTTCCACCGCTTCCTGAAGTTGTTTCCTTTGCCGTTCGTTCTCAAGCAGGGCTTTTTGTAGTTGTATGTGGTGTTTACTGCTGTGCTTAAAAGCTTTTTCAAGTTCTACTTTCTGATCTTCAGTATCTTTCTTATCAGCCACCAGTTGTATATGTTCTTCCTGCATCTTTGTAAGCCTATGCTCTTTTTCGGCTATTTCTTCTTGCATTTCAGTGGTCTCATGCAGTATCAGCACAATTTTTTTACTGATATCTTTGGTATCATCAGCTGAAAAAAGAGTGGCATCGTAATGATGTATCTTATCAGTACCTTTTATATTCAAACGAAATTTTTGAGGTGTATCCTTTACAAGGAGTTCATCTAAATAATTCAGCAAATTGGTATTCGTGAATACCTCATCAAGTGGTTTTGAATTAAGTTCTTCTAGGAGGTTCAGTTCAAAAAAATGCTTTTGAGCCATTTCATTCATCCCTACCAATTGATAGGAAAAATCATAGAAAAGCGTAATTAAATTTATTTTATTGAATGTGGCAAGGGCCAGTGTATTATTCTTACTGCCAAAGCCAAAATTAGTTTTTCGGCTTTTGAGGTTTTCTACTATGAGCCAAATAACCAATGCAGTAATTACAGCCAATAAGACATATATAACAGGCATTTCGGCTAAAAAAGATGCGATAATATACAATATATTTAGTATTTCCATATGTAATTTTTAATACAAAATTCTCATAAGCGAATTCCCACAATTAATACATCATCTATCTGCTCCCAGTCTTTTTTCCACTTTAAAAATATTTCATCAACACGTTTTTTTTGTGCTTCGATTGGTAAATTTACGATTAGACTCATCATTTTTTTGAAACGCTTATATCTGAATTTTTGGCCTTTCTCTCCTCCAAATTGATCGGCAAATCCGTCAGAGAACAAATAAATCATATCGTTCTCTTTATAATCAATCTCCTGCGTTTCAAATTTTACAGGTATGGATTCTTTCGCCAGTGTACCAGCAGAAAATACATTTCCATCGTAAATATACAACTCATTATCTCTTAAAAGATACAATGGATTTCGTGCACCTGCAAAATAAATTTTCTTTTGGGCCGGAACAATTTTCACCAGGGATAAATCCATTCCATCTTTTAAATAATCGGCATTCTTTTGTTTGTTGAGCGTATTAATTGTTACCTGATTAAGATGGTGTATGATTTTTCCTGGATCTGCAATATTTTTGCTATTAACAGCATCGTTGAGTCCGTCTTTGGCAATGATCGACATCAATGCACCGGGCACCCCATGCCCTGTACAATCCACAGCTGATACCATATGAGCAGTCTCGCCATTTTGCTCTTTTGAATCGAACCAATAAAAATCGCCGCTTAAGCGCTCTTTGGGGCGAAAATAAATAAAACTATCCGGAAAAACCTGCCTGATGCTCTCCAACGGAGGAAGTATAGAATTCTGAATGCGCTCTGCATAGATGATAGAATCGGTAATGTCACGATTCTTAATTTCTAATAGATGATGTTGTTCCTGTATTTTATCGCTCTGTGCCCTAATCTCTTCGTTCTGGGTCTCAAGAGTCTTATTCTTCTCGCTAATTTCTTTAAACGACTCCTCCAGCTTTTGTTGCTGTTGTTCATTCTCTACCATAGCTTTTTGGAGCCGTACATGATCTGCAGTAGACTTTTTAAAAGCTTTTTCCAGCTCCTTATTAAGATTTTCCATCTCATCGCGTTGGCGGTGCAATTCCTCCGTTATAGCCTTGTTTTCCGCCATATGTTCTTCCAGCTGAGCATTTTTATATTCAAGGGTTTGTGTGCGTTCAGCAACTTTTTTCTCCAGTTCAGCATTGTGCTGTGCTGTCACTTTATTCAGCTTTTCAAGGTTTCGTATATTGTTTTGCTGCGCCCTTGAATGGCTAATCTGAAGTCTTTTATAATAAGACAAGGCGACTAATGATAATTGTATGATCACAGCAATTTTTATCACTGCCTGAAAATCATTATACCCATATTGTGTTAAATAATGTTGGAGACCAAATAGTGTTACGATGATAAATGACATCAGCATGGCCCATTTAAAATAGACATGGCTGGCATCAGCAATTTTATATTTTCGTTGATGTAACACAATGCCTGCAATTAAAAGAATGGAAACAAGCATTACAAAATTCATGGTTATTTGCACATTAAAATTGAAAATTAACGCAAGTGCAAAGATCAGCACATCGCCTGCTAATACACCATATAAAATTTTTCTGAAAAAATTGTAATGATTGTAAAACTTAAAATACTGATAGGCAAGGCCAGCAAAAGCCGCAATAATAATGAAAGGGAAAACTTTCGTTACATAACTTGTAACTGCAGGTGTTTCAAAAAATAGATATTGTAATGCAAAGCCATCAAGTAAAAAGAAAAGTAGCATAAATGACAGCATATACAGCATATAAAAAAACTGGCTGCGCACGTCGAATTTAAGAATAAAAAACAATAGTGCAGTTAGTAATAAAGTGAAGAAAATGCCATAGAAAAGACCAGCCTGCAAATTATCTACTGAAGTTCGTTGATTAAATCCTTGTTGGTCATACAATGTTACAGGGACCTTTATCCTGTTATTTTTATTGATAATTTTAGTGAAAATGGTGTATTTAATGCCCGGTTCCAGCATAAAGCGCTGTACAAAAAACCGCGATTTAATGCTTCGTTGATAAAATGGAAATTTGGCGCCGGTTTGTTTTTTATGAATAAGTAATAACTCCTTTTTAATATAGAAATGTATCTCCTGAATATTGGCATTACGATATTCCAGTAAAATACTTATGGGATATTGATTTACATTGCGTATATCAAATTTAGTCCATATAACACTGTCTCTGGCGTTGATATTAAGCAGCCGCTGATTATTTTCAGTAAAGAGATGATCAATAAAAAGTACATCATTAATGTCTCTGAAAGCAGTTCCTGGCTTAAATATTTTAATTTGCTCTGAAATATCAATCTCACTTTGCTGATCAAATAAAATTTCATTATCTGCATCAGAATAAAGGGGTAAGCTAAACAGAAGGACCCAAAAAAATAAAACGCGCATTGGTAATTAAGTGTTTTGGGAAAGATAATATTTCTTTTTTTGTTACACAAGGGTAAATAATTGCTATTTTTGGCGCTTTTAAAAGGCATATGGAAATGGTTATTCATTATATTTTACTTGCTGTTTTCTATCTGACTATACCTTTTATCATATATTTCCTGGTCAATAGGTACGATATATTTCGTAAGACCGGCAGTATATTTTTAGCCTACATCATTGGTATTTTGGCAGGTAATGTGGGTATGATCCCCACAGACCTTTATAATTTTCAGGAAACCTTTTCAGGAGTGAGTGTTCTGTTGGCTATCCCATTGTTGCTGTTTACGGTAAAAATAAGAGCACTTTTGCATACCACAGGCCCTGTATTGAAATGCTTCCTGGGTGGCCTTGTGGCTGTAATTATCACTGTAGCCAGCGGTTATTTAATATGGGGCCATATGCAGCCCGATATGTGGAAAACTTCAGGTATGCTTGTGGGTGTTTATACAGGGGGCACGCCCAATTTAGCAAGCATCCAAACAGCTTTAGATGTAGCACCCGAGCATTTTGTACTGTTGAATACTTATGACATGCTTTTGTCGAGCATTTACCTGCTTTTTTTATTCACGCTTGGTAAAAAATGGTTTGTAAAATGGCTGGGGAAGTCCGAACAAGATAAGCTGGTAGAGGCCGAAAGTATAAAAACCTACAATTACAAATTGACATCGTATGCCGGATCAATTGGCATGGCTGTTTTGATTGTAGCGCTGGCTGCAGGCACTTCATTCCTGTTCTATGGCGAAGTGCAGATGTTGTACGTTATACTGGTTATTACAACTTTATCACTTTTATTGTCGCTTGTGCCCAAAATAAATGGCAACGGCAGCTCAACAAATGCCGGCATGTATTTTATACTGGTATTCAGCGTTGCAGTAGCCTCAATGGCCGATATTAGTCGTTTTCAGGAAGTAGCCCCGTTTCTTTTAAGATACCTGGCCTGGGTTGTTTTCGGGAGTTTATTGCTTCATTTGCTTTGGTGCCGTATTTTCAAATTAAAAGGCGACCTGATGATGGTCACTTCTGTAGCACTAATCTGTTCTCCGCCCTTTGTTCCGGTAATAGCCGGCCAAATTAATAATAAAAACCTCATTGTTGGTGGACTAACTGTAGGGCTCATTGGTTATGCCATTGGCAACTATCTGGGTATTACGCTTGCATGGATATTGAAAATCATTTAAAATATATTTTAACACAATAGGTTTTAGCATTATTATAAAACAGTTATAAACTATTTTGCAGACCCATTTTATATCAACAATATTTTTGATTGCAATCAGTTATATGCTATTTTTGATTAAAACACAAAATGAAAGCTCCGGGAATAGTCTGTTTCTAAAAGATAAAAACTACATGGAGCATAAAATTTTAAAAACTAATTGTCTATAAATAAAAACCCTACCTGACCATCTTAAACTAAAACTAACAAATGAAAACAAGCCTGGCAAGTTTTATTACTTGCACCTTCTTTAGCATTATATGCAGCTCTGCTTTATTAGCTCAAAATTATACAGTCAGCGGTTATGTCAGAGATGCAAACTCTTCTGAAGCATTGATCGGTGCCAATGTTTACGATTCAGCCACCTATCAGGGAACCATTACAAACAATTACGGGTTTTACAGTATTAGCTTGCCTCCCGGCCGCCACACCATTACATATTCATTTGTAGGTTACGCCCCCATTCGAAAGCAAATAGACCTGCAAGGTAATCGCATAATGAATACTGAACTAACTTCAGGTGAATTGCTCGAAGAAGTAGTGGTAAAAGCAGATGCCCGTGATTTGGTCGAAAGCACTCAAATGAGCAGTCACCGCATTAAAATGCTGGAAATTAAAAAAATGCCTGCGCTGTTTGGGGAGGTCGATATCATGAAAAGCATACAAAAACTGCCCGGGGTGCAGTCGGGTAACGAAGGTTTTTCCGGAGTATTTGTCAGGGGCGGCGACCCAAGTCAGAATTTGATTCTGCTGGATGGCGTACCCGTATACAACGTGAACCATCTGTTTGGTTTCTTCTCGGTTTTCAATGCCGATGCTATCAATGATGTTAAGCTGATTAAAGGAGGGTTCCCTGCACGTTATGGCGGACGACTTTCATCTGTGATCGACATTCGAATGAAGGAGGGCAATATGAAAAAACTTCAGGTAGAAGGAGCTGTCGGACTGCTTTCTACCAAATTAACTGTCTCAGGTCCCATAATAAAAGACAAAACATCATTCATTGTATCTGGTCGGCGCTCCTATTTCGATCTTTTTGGGCGGGCCTACACCACCTTTAAAAAGACCGATGCAACCGGTGGATTTTGGTTCGGTGATCTTAGTGCCAAAATCAATCACAAGTTCAGCGATAAAGATCGCTTTTACCTCAGTGCTTATTTAGGTGAAGACAAGTTTTACTTTTTGGGAGATACCGACGATCAATACAGTAGTGAGCGATACGATGTAGGCCTCAAATGGGGTAACACCACCTCTGCCCTGCGTTGGAACCATGTTTTCTCTGGAAGACTATTTAGCAATACAACTGTTACATATAGCCGTTTCAGGTTTTTGAATGAGTTGGAGTTTGTTTTTGAAGATAAAATGTCGGACCAATATTTCTCTCACCGCCAGGAATACCTTTCGGGTGTCGAAGACCTGACCATAAAAGAAGATATTGACTTCTATCCCAATACGCAACATCAAATTAAAATGGGCGCCGAATACACTTACCACAAATACAGCCCCGGGGTGAGTAGCAGAAAAACTGAAGCTACCGACATAGAAAATTTCGACGACAAAAAAGGTAGCAATATTTATGGACACGAAATAGCCCTTTTCGTTGAAGACAACTGGGAGATCAATGATGTTTTCAAAACCAACCTGGGTTTACGATACAGTCATTATTTTGTAAGCAACAGAAGCTATAGCAGCATTGAACCACGATTTAGCCTGCGTGGCAAACTGTCCAATTCATTTTCACTGAAAGGATCAGTGGCCAATATGAAACAATACATTCATTTGCTTACCAACAGCTCTATTACACTGCCCACAGATTTGTGGGTGCCGGCAACCGAAAAGGTTCCGCCACAGAGCAGCTGGCAATATGCACTAGGGGCAAACTGGATGGTCGATAACACATTGAATTTTAATCTGGAAGGTTACTACAAAGACATGACCAACGTAATTGCTTACAAAGAAGGTGCACAATTTGTACCTACTGATCAAAATTGGCAAAACAAAATTGCCAGTGGGCGGGGCTGGTCTTACGGCTTGGAGTTTTTGGGTGAAAAAAACTGGGAAAACACCAAACTGTCGCTGGCATATACCCTCTCGTGGAGCTACAGAAAATTTGATGAAATAAATAACGGTGAATCCTATCCATTCAAATACGACCGAAGGCACGACATCAATCTCTCGTTCACGCACAAATTTAGTGAACGTTTCGACGTTGCACTAAACTGGATCTACGCCACCGGCAATGCTTTCACTATTCCCTTCGAGTCTTACCAGGATCCGGGAGACCCTTTCCACAATTATTCATATTACTACGATGAGTATGTGACTGAGTTCGATAGCCGCAATAATTATCGCGCGCCGGCATATCACCGCCTCGACGTGGGCGTTAACCTGCATAAGGAGAAAAAATGGGGTTTTCGCACCTGGTCATTCTCTGTTTTTAATGCATATGGCAGATACAACCCCGTTTTTATGATCGTGGAAGATGATGATTCGGGAGATATGGTCCTTACACAATACACCATTTTCAGGTTTGTCCCTTCAATTAGTTACCGGTTCAGATTTAAATAAACCAATATCATGAAAAATATACTTACCATAATTTTACTGTTTGCTCTGTTCTCATGCGAAAAAACCATTCCCATTGAAATAGATAATGTGGAACCCCGGCCGGTGGTAAATGGGATGTTCGAGAATGGAAAACCGCTGAAAGTTGAACTATCCAATTCTGTACTTGTAGGTAATGAAGGGGATATCGGTAATTTGGAAAATATCGACATTGAACTATTTACCAATGATACATTTCAGGAGCAACTTATTTATGAAAGTGATGGAAACTATTATTCATCAAATGCAATGGAAGCAGGGAATAATTACCGTATCGAATTTAACGCCCTGAATAAGAACATTTCGGCCTCATCATACCTGCCAGATTCAGTACCCATAGTCCGAATCGACTCTATTGTTCCAACCACCATTAGTGTTGATCAGTTTGGAGCTATAGAATCGGCCCTGGGCATAACTTTCACATTTGATGATTTACCCGGAAACCATTACTATTTGATCGATATAGCAATCATAAGCGATATACAACAAACCACCACAGACAGAGTATGGCTTTTCTATTACGAAACCGATTATATGGGGCTCAATACAGGTATTGGAAACAATGCTGAATTCAATGTATGGGAATACCTGCGCTTTCCGGATGATGAATTTAACAACTCCCGGAAAACTTACAAATTCGGCATTGTGTATGAAGAATATGATGTGGATGAATGGGTTGAACAAAATGCCCGGTTTGAGCTCTACTTTTACGCACTCGATCCGGATTTATATTTATACCTCCAAACACGTGATGTTTTTTGGAACACCAACGAAGATTTCTTCGCCGAAAGTGCCAATATACATACCAATATTAATGGAGGACTCGGCATATTTGCCGGTGCAACACTTGTAAAAAAAGAGATAGATTTGCTGGGCGCAATTGGCAAAGAATAATCCCTGGCAACAAGTTTATTGTATTACCAGTTTTTGTCGGCTATTTCAGGCCAAATATGTTGTTCGTAAATTTGCCGGATTTGGTTCATTTGTTCTCCGGTTAATTCAGGATGATCAGACGCTGATATATTCGAACGAACTTGCTCAACTTTCGATGCTCCGGGAATTATGCAACTGATCTCTTTAAACATCAGTATCCACTTTAATGCCATAGCCGGCAAATTAGCATTTTCAGGAAGCACCTGTTTGATTTTTTCCACAACCTCAAGCCCTTTCCTGAACTCTACTCCGGCAAATGTTTCGCCATAGTCAAGTGCATTTTCTTCGCTAAATCCACGGTGGTCACCTTCATCGAAGGTAGTCGAAGGTGTGAATTTTCCGGTCAATAAGCCGCTGGCCAAAGGCACGCGAGCTATAATTCCCACATTTCGTTTTGTAGCTTCGGCAAAAAAGTGCTCAGAGGGTCGCTGACGCAACATATTGAAAATAATCTGTATTGTGGATACATTATCATATTCTATTGCTTTTAATGCCTGATCTACTGTACCTGCACTTACACCCAAATTCTGTATTTTTCCTTCTTTTTTGAGCGTTTCAAACAAATCAAATATTTCGGGCCTGTAATAAGTTTCATTTGGCGGACAATGTAATTGTATGAGGTCAAGCGTTTCCAGGCCCATGTTTGTCAGACTATCCTCAACAAAATTTCGTAATGTGGCAGGTTGATAAGCCTGATCAATATGTGGATTCAATCGCCTGCCACATTTTGTGGCTACATAAATGCGCTCACTGCGCGAATGCACCAGGCGACCAACGGCCTTTTCACTTTCCCCATTTTCATAAACATCGGCCGTATCAAT
>NZ_DATFKB010000080.1:0-26779 GCF_035268865.1 Salinivirga sp.
AATATTTCACCACGCGTGTTCGATACTGGTCTTGCCATATCGAATTTCCGCGATAACAGCACTCGTACGCGCTTTTCATACGCTTCAGCGAGCAACTTGCTGGGATTGGCCGTGCAGGATCTCGATGAGCAAAAATCGCAAATTGCCCATGGCGAAACCGTGCGCGAAACCGCCAATATGATCTCTTTCCTTTCAGATTTCATTGGCATTCGCGATGATATGTACCTCGGGGAAGGAAATAAATACATGCGCGAAGTGGGAAGTGCTCTCGATGAAGGTTTCGAACAAAACGTTTTACCAACACGCCCGGGAATTGTGAACCTGCAATGCGATATGGATCATCCGACACAATCCATGGCTGATTTACTCCACTTGCAAAAAGAGTTCGGATCGCTCGAAAATCTAAAAGGTAAAAAAATCGTAATGAGTTGGGCGTATTCGCCAAGTTACGGAAAACCCTTATCGGTTCCACAAGGAATAATCGGCCTGATGTCGCGTTTCGGAATGGATATTGAATTGGCCTATCCCGAAGGCTACGACCTTATTCCCGATATTGTAGATATGGCCGGCAAAAATGCAAAAGCAAGCGGAGGTAGTTTTAACGTGAGCCACGATATGAGTGCTGCTATGGAAAATGCCGACATTGTTTATCCAAAAAGTTGGGCGCCATATCACATTATGGAAGAACGTACTAAATTGTTGAAGGCCGCCGATAAAAAAGGTCTGGATGATTTGGAGCAAACTTGCCTTGCCAATAATGCTAAACACAAAGATTGGGAATACGATGAAGCAAAAATGAAACGTACCAAAAATCAAGACGCATTATACATGCATTGTTTACCTGCCGATATCTCAGGTGTTTCTTGCAAAGAAGGCGAAGTAAATGCTGATGTGTTTGAAAAATACCGCATCAAAACATACCACGAAGCTGGCTTTAAACCTTATATTATCGCTGCTATGATGTTTACGAATAAATTTGAAAATCCGGCTCAGGTACTACAAAAACTTGTTGACCGGGGAAGTAAACGCGTAATGATGTAAAATCAATTCAACAAGAAACTATATATAATGGGAGATTGGCCTGGAGTCAGTCTCCCATTTTTCGTTACCATCGACAGATTTCCTGTAAAAAGCTGTAAATGGGAAATGAGAGATTCGTTCAAAGGGAGATTTTTATTTCAATATTGATGTTTCGTAGCTGGCAGATTGCCTGTTTTCTGATCTATTGTCATGTCAATGCTCAAATGACGGATAAGTCGCCGTTATTTTCCGGGTTTTGCACAGCAATGAAAAGTAAGTATAGCCATAGCTACGTGAATCTTTTTAATGCAAAGCAAAACCGTAAAAGAACAAGACTTGGTGCGTTATTTGGGCGTTGACAGGACACTAGTTTCAGACAAAAAAAAAGACTGCCATTTTTTGGCAGCCTTGGAGCCGATGGAGGGATTCGAACCCACGACCTGCTGATTACAAATCAGCTGCTCTGACCAACTGAGCTACATCGGCGTTACAGGGCGACAAAAATATACGGCATTTTTAAATTCACCAAACTTTTTAGTGAAAAAATTTACCGAAACCCGCATCTATACTGAACCTCAGACACTTTAATGATCGCACCGATTATCACCGCCGGTTAGCTTACCGCTAACATATTGTTGAGCAAGCTCTTCAACACCGATCGCGGGCGCTCCGGTAACTACATCAATATTGTTTTGGCGAAACAACTCGATAGCCTTATTCCCCATACCACCGGCAATAACAGTATTTCCACCCTGCTCGGATACCCAACGCGGCAATAATCCGGGTTGATGTGGTGGTGCTTGTTTCATACTAACTGATTTTACCTCTTCTCCTTCGCATTGGACAAAGGCAAATTCTGCCGCGTGCCCAAAATGGGTCGACAATGTTCCATTTTCGCATGGAATAGCAATTATTTTCTCCATAGTTGTCATTTTTTTATTGTTAATACCTTCACTTGTTACAATTTGGTTTGTATCACACGAAAAATAAGCACACCCCGCATCAAATTTTATGGGACGAGACTCTACAAAAGCTTTTGCAATTTTCTTTCTCACATTTTCATATATACGTGCAAATGTAGGTCGTGAAACGCTCATGCGTTCAGCCGCTTCATCGTGCTTCAGGGCATCATAATCGGCCAATCTCAGAGCTTCGTACTCTTCATATAATAAAACCACAGGCTCCACTGAAGCTCTTGCTTCCCGGGCCACATATCCAGAAAAACCGGGTGGCTCATGAATATGTCTGCATCGTTTTTTGCGTGGTGCCATGATGCAAATATAATGAGAATATTCTCACTACCAGAAAAGACATTAAAGTTTCTTAAGTATTATATTCCCAGGAACTGTATACCCAAACCGCAAATTAGTATTGTAAAGCCGGCTATTGCATGTACGTATTTCTCCATGTTCATTTTAGGCAACACACGAATGCCATAAAAGGAGAGAATTACGATCGTGAGCATTGTACCAACGGTAACAAGAGCAAAAGTGAGCGTGACAAGGGTAAGTGCCAACACGCTATTGTTTGCAGCGGGAAACATGAGAATAGGAATAAGTGGTTCACAGGGCCCCAGAAGGAAAATAATCATTAATATCCAGGGTGTCAGCTTCTTTACCGGGCCTTTTTCGGGATGTTGATGCTGCTTAAAATATTTCGACCTGTAAATTCCCCATAGCATATATGCAGCACCAAATATAATCAGAATCCACGCGGCCATGTTGCCACGGTAGGCCTCAACAAACTCAAGCTTATTGAGGGCAACGCCAACACCAATACCGATCAGCCCCAAAAAAACCGAACTCAGCACATGCAAAACACCACAAAGCGTAGTAAAAGAAATAGTTCGGCGAATACTCCATGAACGCGCTTTTGAGATGGCTATAAAAGGCAAATAATGGTCGGGCCCCATTAAGGTGTGAAAAAAACCAATAGAGGCGGCTGTCAGCAATAATAAACCAGTTTGATATTCCATAGCGAAGAAAATTGTTTAAAATTTAAGGTGGGGATATTTCACCCTCACCTTTGAAAACAACAATGGTTCAACAGTCTATAAGTACTTCTTGTATTTATCATCAAGCTCAAAATACTTTTCATACCTGGCTTTGTTGATTCCTGCGATCAGGGCGTTTTTATCACGCTTATCTACCTTGTAAGTGGCTTTCTCACCTGCCAGGTTTGAAAAGTAGACTTCATAATCTTTACCATCCTCCGTCATGAACACCTTTACCAGGTCCTCCTTCTCTTTGTCGTTTAATTCCACATGACATGCAGGACAATAGAACTGATATTTTTTTCCTTCTTCAATTTCAAACTCCGGGTTGGTTGAAATGTCATAGTTTCCAATTTCAGGATTCAGGAAAATAATACCTTTTTCATTTCTTTCGCTTTTAACCGCCAGAACCAGATTGTTGTCTACAACCAGTTTGGCCTTACATACCGGACAATAATAGCTACTCATAAAAACCTCCTATTTTAATTATTTTTATGCTGTAGTTGTTGGGTGATGATGCGCAATACTTCAAATGCTGTCTTCTCCACGTCCTGTGTCAAACCTTCTCCAAAACTGACATCACCGGGTTGAATACCCAAAACTTTTATATCGTCTACCACAAACAAATCCTTCAGTCTCCCGAGCGAAATATTATGGGTGTTTGTGGTAAAATCTCTCATTGTGTTTAGGTCTGTAAGCTTATAATAACCCGCATCCTTTCCAAAGTCAACACAATCAATTAAAATCAGCTTTTCGGGTGCTAAACTATTAATTTTCCCGATATAGTTTTCAATGCTAACCTCTACTGTCAATGCATCGACCAATGCATTTTTCTCCAGATTTTGGCTGATAAAAACACCCACTCCGTCATCTTTTTTCAGCACATTTCCAATGCCCACAAAAAGGGTTTTATCCCTATTATCTAGTAATTTAATTAAATTCAATGACTTTTAAAAATTTTTTATTTGAGCTTCATGCAAGCAATTCGGGCAAAGCACATTAAACATGTCTTTACGTTTCAGATCATCCTGAATATCAACTTCTGAATATTCTTTAGCCGACAATTTGAGTTTCTCATTCAATATATTCAGGTTCATAATGCTAGCATAGGCTTTTGGACCTAATTTTTTATGCATAAAGATGTAGTGTTCTTTTGTAGTTATTATTGCACCGCAGTTTTTGCAAATCAAGAGCTCTTTCTCCTGATACTCCACGTTATCATTCCTGTCGTAGGAGGCCATATCATAAATTTGGTCAGAGAGTTTCACGCCTTTTCCTGTAATACAGTGTTCCTGACACTGCCCACAAAAAATGCATTTTCCATAATCGCGCCTTATTATTCGTATTCCTTTTTCGCGGTCATCTTCAAATGTAATTGCCAAAGGAGGGCAAACATTGGCGCAGGTCTCGCAGCCCACGCAATTCTCATTATCAACTACGGGCTTACCACGGTAATCTTTGTAAGGCTTGTGCGGCTTTTTAGGATAGCTTGTAGTGTAAGCGGGACTAACCAGGGAAATAACCGCCTCTTTTATTTCACGTATTTTAGGATACTTCATTTTTCCTCCTCCTTATAGTCATCTTTCACACTTTTATCGCCAAGCGGGACACCAAACTTATAGGCTCCTTTGACCAGCGCATGCGCCGCCACTGTAGCAGCAAAAAAAAGTATTGGGATAGCAACAAGTGCTTTCACACCAATATCGATAAAGCCAAAATAAAACAGCACACCCAGCAAAATACTACAGGTGCCCAGGGTTACACATTTGGTGGCAGATTGCAGCCGGTTGTAAACATCTGGTAAACGCACCAGTCCAATGCATCCAAACAAGTTGAATAAAATTCCGATAATGATCAATATGACACTTACAGTTTCCATAAATTACTCATTTAAGCTCTTTCCGCCCAAATACTTGGCCAGGGTCAATGTACCTATAAAACTCAGAATGATCCATGCAATACCAATATCGATAATAAATGTTTTCCCGGTGATAATGCTCAAGATGGCACAAATGCCCACAACTAAAATTCCGAAAATATCAATACCTACCATCCTGTCGGCAATGGAAGGGCCTCTGATGATGCGATAAAGGCAAAACACGCATAACCCGATTTGGATATAAAGCAGTATGTGCAACAAATCATTCATTCGAATATCTTTTTTATATATTTCTCAAAACGTCCGGCAACTATGCGACTATACTCCTCAGGATTTTCAGTCTGCACATAAATCCAGTGTACGTAAAGATAATCTCCCACGATATCAACGGAGATGGTTCCCGGGGTCATTGTAATAGAATTGGCCAAAATGGTGCGAGCAATGCCGGATTGTACATTTAACTTTACTTTTACAATACCAGGTTTAATCAGCATTTTGGGATGAAGTACACGGTAGGCCACATCGAAATTGGCTTTTATACACTCCCAAATAAAAATAAACAGGTACACCACAAGGTGAAAATAGCGCTGCGGCTGCACAAATTTTTTAATATTTCTGACATAAAAGCGGCCAAAAAACAATACCGTGAGTAAAGCAGCCACAGCTCCCACAAGAATATTATAGACATCCAGGCTGAATGTGATCAACAGCCAAAACAACAAAGCCAATATGAACATAACTAAATAGCGCATATCAAAAACCAATTATAGTTGTAGAATAATTCGTGGCATTAACCAGTACATCCACAGCCGGGGTAAGAAATACTTCCCGCGCTCCGGGAAAAATCATAAGGCTCATAACCAAACACAACACAGCCATTACTACCATTGAAAATGTCATGGTAAATGGAATCTTTTGAGCTAACAGACGGCCCTCAAACTTCGTCTTATTAAAAAACGCGTAGCGCTGAAATTTAAGAAACGAACCGAGCGTAATGATACTGACAAAAACAGCCAGCAATGCGAGCAGATAAAAATGTCCTTTAACCGCTGCTATGATGATCAATAATTTGCTAAAAAATCCATTAAAAGGCGGTATGCCTGAGATTGCCATAGAAGCACTGAACGAGGAAGCTGAGGTTATCGGTGTGTTTTTTCCTAAACCACCCATCTTTTTCAAATTCCGGGTTCCCAGCAGGTATTCAATTGCTCCAGCATTTAAAAACAACAAACCCTTAAATACAGCGTGGTTCATGAGATGAAATAAACCACCGGCAATGGCCAATGCAGCCACTCCTTTTTCACCTCCTTTGGTCAATATCATCATACCCATGCCCACACCTATCACCACGTAACCCATCTGGCTGATGCTATGATAGGCCAAAAGCCGCTTCAGATCCCACTGACCAATGGCCAGCAGCACGCCAATTACCATAGAAAGTGTACCAATTACGGTAATAATGAGTGCCAGTTCATAACTAATTGTAAACATATTGAAGAAAAGCCTTAAAATGGCGTAAATACCAATAGCTTTAATTAGTACACCTGAAAGCATTGCAGAAATTGGTGAAGGTGCAGATGAATGTGCATCGGGCAACCAGGCATGAAAAGGTATCATGGCACCTTTAAGACCGAAACCTGCTATTAATACTATTTGTGTAAATTGCACTGCTGAGGTATTGGAATTTCCCTTCAGAAGCTGGGCCACATCAGCAATATTCAAGGTTTTTGTCAGCCAGTATATCATTCCTATACCAAACAGAATCAAAAGGGAAGCCATACCACCCAGCACCTGGTATTTGAATGATGCTTCCAACTCATTTTTCTCGATTCCAAAGGCTACCAGCACATAAGAAGCAATCACGGCAATTTCCAAAAAGACGTATAGGTTAAACAAATCGCCGGTAAGTACGACCCCATTCATGCCGGCAATCATTAAGCAGAGCAATGTATAGAAGTTATTCTCTGCGGTATACCTTCGCATATATCCCACAGCGTAAAATGCGGCAAGCAAACCAATGAAATTTATAACAAGCAGGAGTATAGCACTTAAACCGTCGAGCACCAGGTAAATTCCAATCGGAATATTTTCAACGGCTTCCCATCCACCCACTTTGTAAATGAGTGTAGCTTCTGAACCTGAGAAAAGGTAACTAAAAATTAAAATGGTTAGTGCAAGCAAAACCATAGAGGTCAGTACTTTTTGGAAATACGGAACCAGCTTTCCGACAACGGGTATCAGAAATGCACTTGCCAGTGGAATTATGACGAACAAAACGATGAGCTGTTCCATAATTTATCCTCTTAGGTTTTTAATTTCCCGTATATCCCACGTACCATACTTTTTATAGATCCGTATGGCAATGGACAACAGCATGGCTGTGGTTGCCAGTCCAATCACAATAGCAGTTAGCACCATGGCCTGGGGTAACGGATCTACAAAAACAGGCTCTTTCATGCCCGGCACTATTATTGGCGCCTCACCGTGAGCTATGTATCCAATCAGCACAAGAAAAAGAAATACACTGAACTCCATCACCGTAAGTCCGATCACTATCTTGATCAGATTCCTTCTGGTGAGCACACCATAAAGACCAACTAAAAACAGTATAAAACACATGATAAATACTATCATTTCAACACCTCTTCTTTATAAATTACAAATGCCAGGAATATGGTAAGCAGGGCCGCTGCCACCTCCATTCCAATAAAAATATTGTACAGCGGAATTACTCCTGCGCTAATAAGTTCACCTACCCGGCCCAATGGCAAATAGTTATTGAAGAACACAGCACCACCAGCTGCCATTCCAATGGCGGCAAGTATAATTACGATAAGGATGGCACTACTTTCAGTAACGGACGTAGCATTTTCTTCTTTTTTCAGGTTTAATGCTTTACTTCCAAATGCCAAAATGAGTAGAATGAACGCCCCCGCCACGATAGCTCCACCGGCGAAACCACCTCCCGGTGTCAAATGCCCGTGCGTAATAATGTAAAGTCCATACATAAATATGAGGCCCGAAATCAATTGGGTAACTTTTTTTACAATATTTGACATTCCTTCCATACTTCAGGCTTTTTCTTTTCGTCCTTTAATGCGTAAAATAGTAAGTACCCCAACGGCGGCTGTAAAGAGTATTGTTGCTTCTCCCAGGGTATCGTATCCACGAAAATCGAACAGTACACCTGTGACCAGGTTGGCACTACCGGTTTTTTCGGCTGCACCATCCATATAAGCTTTTGCCATGCGTGGAGCGTGTTCTCCAAGCACATCAAGATTAACAATGGCCAATTGAAAATAGTACACCAATGCAAAAGCTACGAGTACTGCAATGGAAATATTCAAAAATGCATTTCGCCGTTTGCCCTTATCAAGCTCTTTCCGTGAACTATTAAGCACAATAGCTACCATGTATATCAATGTAATGGTTTCCACCACAATTTGCACAATGGCCAAATCCGGTGCTTTGAGCAACAAAAAACATATCACAAGGCTGTACCCCACGATACCTGCTGCCATCAGTGCAGACAAAAGGTCGTTGGCATGGAGCGCGTAAATGGCACCGATGATCATAAATCCGATTATTATGGAAAGCAACAATTCCATATCAATATATCTAATTCATTTACAACAAAATAATCAACATCACAACAAGGCCGACAATAAACCATATGGCATAGTGTGACAAAACACCAGTATGTGCCTTACTAAATAAATTATTGAAAAACAACACAATACCAGCTGCCAAATCATATAAATCAAAATGCCGTTTTTCGGCATGTCTGAACATAAATTTCAAACCTGCTGCATTGCGAATCGTATCATA
Source organism: Salinivirga sp. (assembly GCF_035268865.1). Classification (GTDB taxonomy): domain Bacteria; phylum Bacteroidota; class Bacteroidia; order Bacteroidales; family Salinivirgaceae; genus Salinivirga. Next base: position 8,721 of record NZ_DATFKB010000080.1, read on the forward strand.
AAATCCGGTCACTTTAAAACCAGCCTGATTGCCCCATTTCTCTCCTCCAACAAAACTTTCGGCTATTCTGAAATTTCCAATTTTCCCAATCCAGTAAATGATCAAACCTAACACGATAGATAAAATGACGAGTAATGAGATCAAGGAAGATTGCCATGCTCCGATCATTTCAAAATCGCCCACGACCGGGTAAAATAGTTCTGGAACCACATAGGTGGTTGCAAAAACACCAAAACCAACACATGTCAATGCCAGTATAATTTTTGGCAGCCACATAAGAATATTGACTTCTTTCACGTGATTTAATTCTGCGCGTTGAGGCCCTAAAAATATTCCACTGATGAACTTTACAAAACTAGCCAGAGTAAGTGCAGAACCGAAAACGGCAAGTGCCAGCCAAACAATCCATAATTGACTCGCCAAACCGCTGCCTGTAGACCCGAAATCAATAATACCCTGGTAAATCATCCATTTGGAAGCAAAACCATTAAGGGGTGGAATACCGGAAATGGACAAAGCAAAAACCAAAGCTGCGATAAATGTCAATGGCATAGCTTTCGATAACCCGCCCAGTTTGTCAATATCCTCATGTCCAGTTTGTTTGGCAATGCTACCAGCCGACAGAAACAGTCCACTTTTGTATAAAGCATTATTCACCATGTGAAATAATCCGGCTGCAATACCCAATGGTGTACCAAGCCCAAAACCCACAACCATGTAGCCTACCTGCGATACTGCATGAAACCCAAGCAATCGCTTATAATTGTGCTGTATTAAAGCCATCAGTACTGCTATAATGATGGTGAGTACGCCCAGTGCAAGTAAAGTAAACTGCAACCACTCATTGAGAATAAATATATCGCTGCAGATGCGGGCCAGGAAGTAAATACCCAGCAATTTATCCAAAGATGCAGGCAAGTATGCTGATGAAGCTGCCGGGGCTTTCTTAGTATAATCAGGAATCCATGTATGGAAAGGGAATGCTCCCGCTTTTGTGAAGCTGCCGATAAGCATCGCTACAAAAGCCACAATAGCCGCAGATGAAGTGGTACTGATACTTACTTCCGACATATTCAAATTTCCGGCAATATTCCAAATCAATGCAATACCTAAAATCATAATACCATCGGAGGTACCAATCAGAATAAGCGTTTTCTTGGCCGCGGCAGAGCTTTCCTCATCATATGCCCTGATTAGTTTATAAAGTGTTAGCCCGAGAATCCCCCAGAAAAAGATAAACAACAACAGATTATCAGCCAAAACAGCACCATTGGCACATCCCAGTGTAATGAGAAAATATGGATAGAACGAGCCTGGCTTGTTTTTAATGGTTATGCTTTTCAGAGTGTAAATCAGAATGACTACGGCGAAGAAGTTCACACCAACAGTAATCAATTGGCTCAGCCCATCAATATTCACATAAAAATATTTACTAGCCCCGCTTAACACATTGTACACCCATGAACCTTCTGCACATAGATTGGCAAAACAATCAAACTGGAGTGTTTGCGGATCAATGCCGTAAATCTGCAGACTGAAAAATCCTGTTACAACAGCAATAGCCAGCGCCACAAGGCTACTCAGTAGATTCAGCCTCCTTGGCACCAGAAACAAGAGTAGTCCTGTGAGTATGGGTAAAAATATGATGTAACCTAATTCAGCCATAGCTATTCAGCTTAAATATTGCGTTTTATGTAATCTGTTCTTTTCTGCGATTGTTTAATCAATTCACTGGCAGACAGAATCTTTTTCCCTGAGCCGTAATCGTAAGCCACTGCCATACGTTCAGTGCAGCAGTAGCAGGGATCGACCGCAGCTAGTGAGATGGTTGCATCTGAGATGGTCTGACCCACGCACGCTTTCTTGAATGTGGCGATATTTACATAACTTGGAGCCCTTATCTTGTGCCTTGCAGGCGAATTGGTTCCTATAGTTTTTACAAAATGAAACACTTCCCCCCGGGGAGCCTCATAATGTCCTGTTCCCATTCCAGCAGGTACATTTTTCACGACAGTTTCAATGTCGCCTTCTTTCAATTTCTCAAGACCATCGCAGCATTGCTCAATAATTTTAATGGATTCAAACATTTCGAGCAACCGGACCTTAGCCTTTGCAAACACATCACCTTCGGTCGAAGTTATTACCTTCCAGTCAACCATGCCGTAAGCTGCATGCGGATCGTCCCTCCGCACATCGATATCGACACCTGAAGCACGTGCTGTTGGTCCTACTGCAGCATATTCCAGAATATCTTCCCGGGTTAGTATACCCACACCTTTTGTGCGGGCATGAATCACAGGATCATCCATCACTGCACCGGTAAGCAAGTCGGTTTTCTTTTTCAGGAACTTCATGGTTCCCCGGATCTTAGGCAACTTATCGCTTTGTATGTCCCTGCGTACGCCGCCAATTTTAAACATGGCGTAGCTATTTCTATTTCCAGAAATCATTTCGAAAAGATCCAATACCGGCTCTCGATATTTCCAGGCCCACATAAACACAGTATCATACCCCAGGAAATGACCGGCCAAGCCTACCCATAGTAAATGGCTATGAATTCGCTCCAACTCACCCACGATGCTACGGATGTATTTGGCGCGGTCAGGAATATCAACCTCAGCAATTTCCTCCATTGCATTTGCAAAAGCAAAAGGGTGCGATGTAGAACAAATACCGCAAATGCGTTCCACCAGGAAAAACGATTGATCGAAAGACTTGCTCTCACTGAGCTTTTCGATACCCCTGTGATTGTAACCTGTCTCCCACTTGATATCTCTCACAATTTCGCCCTCGCAATAGAGTTTAAACAACTCAGGCTCTTCCTGCAGCGGGTGATATGGACCAATTGGTATGATTTTTTGTTCACTCATGCCTTGTACATGGTTAATTAAAATCTTTTCGATACGGATACACGCCTTCTGCCCAATTACCTTCTGAAATTAGTTTTCCAGGATTGGGATGATTCAGGAATGTAATACCGAACAGCTCGTGCATTTCGCGCTCGATCCAGTCAGCGGCTACTAAAAACTGAGCCAACGATTGTATCTCGGGTTTCTCATGTGGCAATAAAACGTGTATGTTGTAAATATTGCCATTTGAATCGTCACTGAAATGGTACAGTATTTCAAAACCAGCCTTTGTATGATAGGCCGAAGCTATAATAAACCGGAACCTGATCTTTTGATGCAGAAATTTGGCAATATCCAAAATAAAACCAGGATTCACATTAACGGTTACCCTGTTTGCCCGCAAATAGTCCGTCCCCAGAATATGCTCGGCAAATTCCGACTTAATTTTTTCTATGAACTCGGCCCTTGTCATATGGTTACATAGTTTCAATTAACTTTACAATTCCGGCAATTATAGCTTCAGGTTTTGGCGGGCATCCGGGGATGTAAGCATCTACAGGTATAAGCTTATCAACCGGCCCGGCGAATGTATTGCCTTCGGCAAATATACCTCCTGTACAGCCGCATGCCCCAATCGCTACTACCTTGACTGGTTTGGACATTTGATCATAAACCTCCAACAACCGATCTTTATCCCGCTGATTGATGGAGCCATTGACCAAAAGCACATCAGCATGTCTGGGACTCCCCACCAGCTTCATTCCGAAACGCTCTACATCGTACCGTGGAGTGAGGCAATCAAGTATTTCAATATCGCAGTTGTTGCACGAAGCACCACCATAATGAAACAGCCACAATGACTTTTTAAAGCAAAAATCTTTAAATCCCACGGCTACGATTTTTAATATCCAAAATAGCTCAGCACAATGGCGATTACTACCAATGCATTCATCCAAACGAAGAAAAACCGCATTGCCTGATTGATCTTCAGTCTGGGGTTCGTATTTCTAATGAGGGTGATCAGTAAAACAACGGCAACCAACTTTAAAATGGCCCATAAAATATGAATACCGCTAAGTTGAACGCCACCCATTAATAGCAGTATGATTAAAGCAGGCAATATAAAAAACAGCATGTACTTACTTAGTTTGATCAAGGCAAAAGCGCTTCCGGAATACTCGATGAATGCACCTTCAGCAATTTCAGTTTCGGCTTCTCCCATATCGAAGGGAACCAACCCTAATTTGGCCTGGACGCAAAACATACCTGCTATAAAAAGTAAAACCCCCGAAAGGCTTCCAATATGTGAAGATCCTGATTGTTGCGCTTGCAATATCTCGTAAAGACCAGTTTCTAGATCTGACTTATAAATAATGGCTGCAATAACCAACAAAAACGTAAGTTCATAACCAATGATGAGTTTCATTTCCCGCGATGCACCCACTGATGCCAAAGGATTACCGGAAGCCATGGCTCCAATAATGTAAGTTAGCGAAGGAATGGTAAGCAGGTAAAAAATTACGATAATATCACCTTCAAAACCTGAATTAACTCCCAGGAGTGGCATCAATATCAGTACAGCCGCTATAGAAACGCCGCATAAAGCAAAAACCGGAGCCAACAAAAATGTGATTTTAGAACCATTTGCAGGCACGATCGTTTCTTTGACCAGTAAAAGTTTAAAAAAATCATAAAACGGTTGCAAAATGGGAGGTCCTTTACGGAATTGTACCGCTGCAGTCAATTTCCTGTCCACACCGGCAATGATACCTCCAACAACGGCTGTAAAGAGGAATCCTGGATAAATGAAAAAGTATAAAATATGCTCTCCCATCACTTTATTATGATTTTTTATTCTGCTTCTTTAAGTTCTTCCCACGGGATTTCGCGTATATAAATATTCTTTGTCAGCTCAAATACATGCTGCTCTTTTGTCAAATCTTCATCTGTTATGCGCACAGCTTCCCCGGGAGATTCTTTTACAAACTTTCTAAGGTCTTTCTCATCTTCCAGATCAAGGTATTGATCGCATTGGAGTTTAAACTGAAAAAAGTCGCTCATCATGGTACCAAAAGGGCAAATTGTAACGCATGATTTGCAGGCAATGCAAAGATTGAGTGCCCTGGTAATCATACCCGACACATCTTTTTCCAGGGCATCGCAAGGGCACACCTCCACACATGGCGCATCCTCACATCTTCGGCATGTATACTGAAATACAGCCAGTTCCCGGATCGTCTTCAAACCATCTGCTCCGTGCATATCAAACACAACCCCTGCTGGCTGAACTTTATCGCAAGGGTGAGCAGGACTGCAATCCCTCAAATTCGACAAATCGATGACGATCTTTTTATTCATGCGATGAGTGTTATTTCCAAATATCAGGTTCGTTCTTTATTTCCTCATAAGTAAAAACAGGGCCATCCTTGCACACAAAGTATTTACCCATCATGCAATGCCCGCATTTACCAAAACCACATGACATGTTTTTTTCCATAGACAAATAAATTTTGTCATCCGGATACCCCATATCAAGCAGCTTGAAAGTGCCAAACTTCATCATTATGGGTGGACCACAAACCACTGCAATTGAGTTCTTAATATTGACATCAACCTTATCGAGAAGCTTGGTAACCACACCAACATCTTCTGCCCAGGTATCGTCCGGCTCATCCACGCTGCGCATCACTTCAAATTTTTTCACAGCCCGCAGCTCATCAATATAAGGTTTATAAATGCACTCCTGGGGAGTTTTGGAGCCGTAGCAGAAAATCAATTTTTTAATTTTATCTTCCTCAGCTTTCAAATTATAAAGGAGCGACCTCAAAGGTGCAAAACCACATCCTCCACCAAGAATAAGCACCTCCTTGTTATAAAATTCCTCCACCGGATAGCCACGGCCATAAGGCCCGCGGATCCCCATTGTAACACCTGGTTTAAGTTTATGTATTCGCTCTGTTACATAACCGGCTTTCATAATCGTAATTTGCATTTCATCATCAACCAGCGGAGATGAAGATGGTGTAAAAGGCGCTTCTCCCAGTCCATCGAGGGTAAGTTCCACAAACTGACCGGTTTTGAAAGGAAAAGCACGCTCAGGGCGTAACACAAATGACTTGATGGTAGGCGATTCCTCAATCACTTCCGTCAATTTGGCCTTAACAGGCTTGTATATGTTTTGATATTTAAACACTTAAAACCGCTGAATTAAGTTCAACGAACATCTCATTTTTACTAATTTTGCCAATGCAAGCTTCAATGCAGCGTCCACAGCCCGTACAGGCAATGGAATTAAATTTTTCGGGTTTCCACACATACTTGCAGAAATACCGGTTTCTAAACCGCTTACTCAGTGCGCCGAGCGGGTCTTCGCCTGCAGCTACCCGTTCGAAGCCCGGATATTGACAGGCATCCAGGTGGCGAACCTTTTCAAATCCGGGTTTGTCGATAAGTAAAAAACAGGTACAGGTTGGGCAAATTGTAGCACAAGCTCCACATGACACGCATTTACGTGCATATTTCATCCATATTTCTTCATCAGCCTGAAGCAACAATTGTTTGGTAGTTTCATAGTCAGGAAGGTCGGTATTAATACGATTCAGTTCTCCAATTACCTCATCTTGTTTTAATTTAACTGCATCGAGTGCACTCCTGCCGGCTGATTCTAAATTAATAAATGAATGAATCTCGGTCATGATACGGTCTCCTTTGTCTGTTATGGGGGTAAGTAAGACCCAATTCTCCAGAGTTGACAGCCTGAGATCGGCGTTTTCCATAGGTACAGGATCGACACCATAAGATGTGCAATGACAATGCTCCTGAATCGAGAAACAATCTGTACCCACCAAAACTGTATTGTTTAATCTATGCTTAAAAACTGCATCTGGGTATTCGGCATCCAAATAAATTTCCTTCAGAATGCTTAGCCCTTTCAAATCGCAGGAAGGCGCACCAATTATCATTATCGGATCGGCTTCATCTGTTGTCGCGGTAAGATTTTCTTCTACAGGAAGAAAAAATGACTTGAGGGGTGTAATGGGTTTGGCCTTATTGTATATAATCTCGTTAAAATTATCCTCGTTGATGATTTCATAATCCATATGCACACCATAATCCAGCGGAGCATAAACACGGTAATCTGCAATGAACTTCTTCATTACCCTGAACCAATCCTCCCAGCTTATTTTTTGTGCTTTTGTCATTGATTATGGGATAAATTTCACATAACTAATCTACAAAAAATAAACCTACGTGTCAATTTTTTTACTATATTATATACTATTTTAAATAAGTCCTAATACAAATAAACAACTCTAAATATCAAGAAATTGTGTAATAGCACAAAATTTCGATATTTTCAGTATATATTTGCACAAATAAAATATAGGAAATTATTCACAAAATGGTCTCAAGACACATTTCAAAAAGATTACTTTATTACAGGTCGGCATTAGTACATTTGGAAAAAATGGGGTTTGAATACGTATACTCCAAAACCATTGGTGAAGAAATAGGTGTAAGCCCTGATGTGGTGCGCAAAGATTTTTCAAACATAGAAATCAGGGGTAAACGGAAGGTTGGCTACAAAGTAAGCGACCTTATTAGGAAACTGGATGAAATGTTTGGGAAAACATGCTGCTTTGAAATCATTGTGGTAGGCATGGGGAATATTGGCAAGGCACTAACAAAATATGAAGATTACCTGAGCGAGCGTATAAAAATTTTAGGCGGGTTTGACATCAACCCAAGCCGCATAAAAAGCTTTAATGAGATTCCCATTATGCACTTCAATGAAGTTGAAGCTTTTGTAGCCAAAAACGGCATTAAAGTGGCCGTAATAACGGTTCCTGAAATATCGGCACAATTAGTTTGCAACAAATTGATTGAGGCTGGCATAAAGGGCATTCTAAATTTTGCTCCTGTTATGCTAAAAGTTCCCGACGATGTGTTTGTAAAGAATATTAGCATTGCAGATGAAATTACACGAGTATTTTACCACGCCAGAATAAATTAAGCAGAAAACAGATTTGAACGACACAAGCCCAACATATCGTGTCATTATAAAAGGGCTGGTACAGGGAGTTGGTTTCAGGCCTTTCGTTTATCGTATTGCCCAAAAATATAAAATCAGCGGGTGGGTAAGAAACACAACGCGGGGAGTAGAAATAGAAATGCAGGGAGCAGAATACGCTATTAAATCATTCATGGAAGCAATACATGAAGACACACCGCCAGCAGCCGAAATAAACTACTCGGAAATTCAAAGCACAAACCCGAAAGCAACACATAAAACTTTTCGCATCATTAAAAGCTCGGGCGAGAGCAATGATATTACAGAGATAAGCCCCGATATTGCTGTTTGCAAAGATTGCCTATATGACATACAATTTCAACCACACCGGATCAACTACCCATTTATCAACTGTACAAATTGTGGCCCTCGTTTCAGCATCATAAAAGATATTCCATATGACCGCCCAAAAACCACCATGAATAGTTTTCATATGTGCAGTCAATGCCATAATGAGTACACCAAAATCAATGACAGAAGGTTTCATGCACAACCAATAGCCTGTAACAATTGTGGCCCGGCATACACCTTACATTTAAACGGTTCAGAAACTTTAGAAACAACCTCAATCTTAAAACAAACGGCACAAATTATAGACAATGCTGGTATTGTTTTAATTAAAGGGATTGGCGGTTTTTTCATTTGTGGAGATGCCTACTGTGAGGAAGCTACGAGAAAAATCAGAAAAATTAAAAAGCGCGACAAGAAGCCTTTTGCCGTGATGCTATCCGGGTTAAAAGCCCTCGAAAAACATACACAACCCAACCAGCAGGAGCTAAAAAGCCTGCAATCATGGCAGCGCCCTGTCGTATTGCTTAAACAAAAATCGAAATGGTTAGCCACAAGTATCAACAGCGGACTGGAGACTCTTGGCTGTATTTTGCCTTACATGCCATTTCATTTTTTGCTTTTCGAACAACTAAAAACAGACACAATAATATACACCAGCGCCAATTTTTCGAACAATCCGATTATAAAAGAGAATCAATTTGCATTGGAATATTTTACGGGTAAAGTTGACGCCATATTAACTTATAACCGCACAATAGAAAACCGCGTAGACGATTCGGTAATTCAGGTTATTCAAGACAAACCCCAGCTTTTAAGAAGAGCACGTGGATATACCCCCAGATCCATACAACTTGCCGGGTCTGAGCACAAGATAGTGGCTTTGGGGGCAGATCAAAAGGGCTGTTTTAGCCTGGGCATGCCCGGTAAAGCAATTATGAGTCAACACATCGGAGCTTTGGACAATACAGAAACCTTCAATTTTTTCCTAAACACTATTGATCATTTCCGGGAACTCTTCCACTTCGGCACTCCGGAAGCAATTGCTGTAGATGCTCACCCTGATTATTTTAGCCACGAGCATGGGTTGCAACTCTCAAAACACTTTAACGTGCCGCTGCTAAGCACATTTCATCATCATGCACACATAACTTCTGTATTGGCTGAACACCAAGTTACAGAAAAAGTAATCGGCATAAGCATGGATGGCACCGGGTATGGTACAGACGGTCATATTTGGGGAAGTGAGTTCTTAATTGCCGACACCAGAGAGTTTGAAAGGCCTTATCACTTTAAATATATGCCAATGCCGGGTGGCGAAAGCGCCATACAACATCCATGGAAAATGGCAGTGGCAGTCATAGTACAAACATTCAAAAACGGCGATGACCTTGCCTTTCAGTATTTTGGCAAATCTATTGGAAAGCAGCAGATTAAACTCGTCATTGAAAGTATAGAGAAAAACATCAATTGCCCGCTCACCTGCGGTGCCGGGAGACTATTTGATGCTGTGGCAGCCCTGCTGGGAATTTGTCTGAACTCGGGTTATGAAGCAGAAGCACCCATGAAATTGGAATCGCTTGTAAAAAACAATTCGTCTGAGGCTTATACTTTCAAAATTGAAAAAAATCACGTATCTTTTAATGAAATGTTTCATCAAATCATTGATGATATGCAAAACAACATTAGCCCATCAGAAATTGCCACCAGATTTCATCAAACGCTGGTTGAGGTTATTGTTGAAACAGCACTGATCCTGCGAAAGCAATACGACATAAACACTGTCGCACTTTCAGGAGGATTATTTCAGAACCGTTTCGTTATGCGAAACACTGTAAAAAAACTGAAAGAAAAGCACTTCAAGTGCCTGGTAAACGAAAACGTACCGCCAAATGATGGTGGAATAGCCCTGGGCCAGTTAGCTATTGCCAATGCCCGCATGCGTAGCATTTAATCCGGAATACATTTAGCAAAACAAACTCAGATCCATGTGTTTAAGCATACCAGTCCGCATAGAAAGCATCGAAGGAAGTGAAGCTGTAGTTTCAATTAATGGAGCAACTTACAAAGCCGGCATTCACCTCATCGACAATCTCAAAATTGGTGATTACGTGCTTTTACACGCCGGATTTGCCATTCAGAAAATCAGTGATGAGGAAGCCCGGGAAACACTGGAAATTATTAAGCAGATGAACAATGTGAATCGAAAGCTATGAAGTACGTCCATGAATACAGAAACAAAGAGCTCTCACAAAAGCTCATCAATGCGATTCACGACTCAGCCAAAGGAGAATACACCTTTATGGAGGTTTGTGGCGGACATACCATGGCCATACAAAGATTTGGAATTCCCTCGCTCCTGCCGCCCGAAATCAAGCTACTCTCTGGTCCGGGCTGTCCGGTTTGTGTAACCGAAAAATCCTATATCGATACAGCCATAGCCTACGCAAGGCTTTCAAACACCATTATCGCCACTTTTGGTGATCTGATGCGCGTACCCGGCTCCTCCTCATCGCTGGAACTGGAAAAAGCTCTGGGAAGTGATGTCACCATTGTATTATCAGCGCTGGAAGCCCTGAAGCTCGCACAGAACAAGCCGGAGAAAAGAATTATTTTTTTAGCCATCGGTTTTGAAACCACCGCCCCGGGCACCGCGGTAGCTGTGGATCAGGCCAGCAAAGCAGGGGTAAAAAATTTTTTCATCCTCAGCGCCCACAAATTGATGCCACCGGCCATGAAAGCCATTGTGGATGAAGGTATCAAAATTGATGGTTACATCTGCCCGGGCCATGTGAGTGCCATTACCGGATCAGCAATATACGAAGACATAGCCCGAAAATACAAAATTCCGTGCGTCATATCCGGTTTTGAGCCCCTGGACCTGCTGCAAACCATTTTGGCACTAATGCGCCAGGTGAATGAAAACAAGCCTGCAGTGGAAATTCAATACACACGGGCCGTGCAACCCAACGGGAACACAAGAGCCAGGACAATGATGAAGCAAGTTTTCACTGTAGCTGACAGCGAATGGCGGGGTTTAGGCAATATTTCAAAAAGCAAACTGATACTCACTGAAAAGTACCAGCAATATGACGCGCTAAAAATGATTCCTGTTGAAGTGGAACCCACAATCAGCGATAAAGGATGCATTTGTGGCGAAATACTTAAAGGTCTGAAAACGCCTCTTGATTGCAAACTATTTGGAAACGAATGCACGCCTGAAAATCCGGTGGGTGCGTGTATGGTCTCGGGTGAAGGAGCCTGCCAGGCCTATTTTCGTTACCAACCACAAACCGAAACGACATGAATAATTACATCAGACTTGGACATGGCAGCGGCGGCAAGTTGATGCATGAACTGATTCATGACATATTTTACCGGCACTTTGGGCATCAAGAACTTAAAAAAGGTGCTGACTCAGCCTTGCTTCAGAGCAACGGACACAGGTTGGCCTTTACCACGGATTCGTTTGTTGTAAATCCGCTCTTTTTCCCGGGTGGCGATATTGGCAAGCTTGCAGTTTGTGGTACGGTGAACGATCTTGCTGTTTGCGGAGCCATTCCACAATACCTGAGCGCGGGTTTTATTCTTGAAGAAGGTTTTTCAATAGATGAATTGGAAAAGATTGTAATTTCTATGGCTTGTGAAGCCAAAAATTCAGGCGTAAATATAGTCACCGGCGACACAAAGGTTGTGCACAAAGGCATGGCAGACAAACTTTTTATTAATACCAGCGGAATAGGGTACATCCCTGAATATGCCGGCAGTTTTGCAAGTAATCGTAAAATCAAAAAAGGCGATGTACTTATCATTAATGGGACTTTAGGGGACCATGCCATTGCAGTACTCTCTGAACGTGAAGACCTGCCTTTCCAAAGTACTATAAAATCAGATTGTGCATGTCTGAACCACTTAATTCACAGCTTACTTGAAAAGAAACTGCACGTGAAATTCATGAGGGATCTCACCCGTGGAGGATTGGCCACCTGCCTGAATGAAATTGCACAAGCACAAGCTATCGACATTGAAATTAACGAAACCCGGATACCCGTCAAAGCTTCAGTTGAAGGAATTTGCGAGACACTGGGCTTTGATCCCTTATACCTGGCCAACGAAGGAAAAGTGGTCATCATTGTATCAGCTGAAGATGCAAGCGAAGTACTCGAAACACTAAAAGCAGACGACCTTGGAAAGGAAAGCACTATAATTGGCAGGGTTACAAGTGAAAATGGTAAAAAAGTTATAGCAGAAAGTGCCATAGGTGGGAAACGCATATTACAAATGCGTACAGGAGAGCAACTTCCCAGAATTTGTTAATCAAAGAACACGGCCATGCATGAAATAGCCATTGTAGAAAACACCTTTAAAATAATACTTGAAGTTGCCCGGCGCGAAAAACTATCAAAAATTAGACGGGTAAACTTTTTAATTGGAGAAATGCATGCCATTGTACCAGGTATCTTCCATCATGCATTTGAAAGCGCTGCCCTTAATACTATTGCCGAAAACGCTGAACTGAATTTAGAGATTGAACCCATTAAAATGAGATGCCGGCAATGTGGCCACGAGTTTATCATTAAAGATTCAGAATATAAATGCAACGAATGCAAAAGTTACGACCTTGATTTACAAAGCGGTAAAGAATTAACCATTAAAAGTATTGAAGGAGAATAGCCATGGAAATAAAAATTATGCGCAACGTACTGGATAAAAATCAGAACAAGGCTGATGAAATTCGACAATTATTGCAGGAAAAACAAATTACGATGTTCAACTTTATTAGCTCTCCCGGCTCCGGTAAAACAACCATACTGGAACTTATTTGCCAGAAATTTGCTCAAAAAACCCGTCTGGGCATTATTGAGGGTGATGCCTATACAGATCGCGATGCAAAAAGGCTGGCAATATATGATGTGCCAGTAGTACAAATCAACACAGAGGGCACATGCCACCTTGATTCTCACAGCATCAACAAAGCACTTGAACAATTCAATTTAGATGACCTTGATATCATTATTGTCGAAAATGTGGGCAATTTAATCTGTCCCACTGCTTTCGATTTGGGCGAGCATTATCGCATAGCTGTGGTTAGCACAACTGAAGGTGACGACAAGCCGATAAAATACCCCATGTTGTTCAGAGAATCACACGCTGTAATATTGAATAAAACAGACCTTATCCCTTACACCAATTTCTCAATGGAGCAATTCAATAAAGATCTAAAAACATTGAATGGCAAAATACCTATCTTCAATATTTCGAGCACCAAAAAAAATGGACTCAACGCATTGATGGAGTGGTTTGGCAAGCGCTTTAGCCGGGTTGCAGAATTATAGCGGGTTTATATACAACCCCTCTGAACAAATAGATTGGAGAATTCGTATTTTCGAACCAGCTGATTATCTAATATTTGCACGTGAAAAAATCAAGACTCAAATATATAATTGCAAACAAAAAACACACCCGCTCTTTCCTGCTAATTTTGAGCACCCTGGCGGGGATAGGTGCTGGTATAACCGCACTTGTACTTAAAACTGCAGTTTTTGAGTTACAGGAATACCTCACAAATTCGGTATGGCAAAAAAACTCATTTTACTTGCTATTTGTCTATCCTGTGGCAGGTATCATCATGTTGGCCATATTACGCAAATACATTTTTCATGATCAGGGCAGGCACAACATCACCAGCCTGTTGTATGCCATTTCAAAACAAAACAGCAGGGTACCCGGCCACAAAATATACTCTTCAGTTTTCGGGGCCATAATAACAGCAGGTTTTGGCGGTTCAATTGGCCTGGAGTCGCCCATTATTTCTTCGGGTGCCTCAATTGGAAGCAACCTGGGGAAAAGATTCAACCTGGAATACAAAGAAGTAACGCTTTTACTGGCCTGTGGCGCATCAGGAGCCATTGCTGCAATTTTCAACACACCCATTGCCGGTATCGTTTTCTCTTTCGAAGTGTTGCTGCTCGACCTGAACCGTTTCTCACTTATTCCATTGCTAATAGCATCAGTAACAGGAGCACTGACGACGTGGGCATTTTACCCGAATGAAATACCACTGCATTTCGAAATATTACATCAATTTGAGCTCAGCCAGCTGCCGTGGTATCTTTTACTGGCCATTATAGGTGGACTTATCAGCACTTACTTTACGCGCACCTTTCTTTATTTTGAGCAACAGTTCGATAAATTCCGAAATCGCATCACAGGGCGTTTAGCAGGCGGATTGGCCCTTGGTGTGCTCATCACACTCTTTCCTCCCCTTTGGGGCGAAGGGTTTAAAACCATTAAATTGCTGATATCAGGAAAAATACTGGAACTATCCAGCGAAAATATCATTGGCACCATGATGAACGAATATGGAATTATGATATTTCTTTTGCTTTTAATCTTCCTGAAAGTAATCGCCACTGTAACAACCATACGTGGTGGTGGTATAGGCGGCATCTTTGCACCTTCACTTTTCACAGGCGCTATAATGGGCTTCTTGTTTGCCTACGGCCTGAATCAAACCGGACTGTTTCACCTCTCCACAAGTAATTTCACCCTGGTAGGCATGGCCTCAGTACTGGGGGGCGTTTTGCATGCACCTCTGACCGGAATTTTCCTTATAGCAGAAATAACCCAGGGTTACGAGTTAATAGTACCGCTTATGCTCACAACAACCATTGCCTATATTACATCAAAAAAATTATCTCCCGATTCCATTATAACCTATCAATTATCCCGAACAGGAGAACTAATCACGCATCATAAAGATAAAGCTGTACTGCACTTTCTGGACAGGAAGCGTATTATTGAAACCGATTTTGACACCGTAAGAATTGACCAGAAACTGGGAGAACTTGTCGATCTGATATCGAAATCGCACCGAAATATTTTTCCCGTGGTCGATAAAACAGGTTACCTGATCGGTCTTATCAGGCTTGATAAAGTTCGTAGAATCATGTTTAAAAAGGATGCCTACACAATGCCTGTTTGGCACTTAATGGAAACTCCACCTGATGTAATTGAAGAAAATGACACTATGGAGACCATTGTAAAAAAATTCAATCAGGCAAAAGCATGGAATCTTCCGGTAATAGACAATGGCATATATCAGGGCATGGTCTCACGATCGAAATTATTCAGCGTTTACAGAGAGGTTTTGGTAAAAATTACTGACGATTAGCACCCCAAAAGCAAAAATTCAAATTGCATTAACATTTCTGGTTTTAAAATAACACAATAAATTGTAACTTTACCGTTCTAATAACGTCGTATTGACGTATTTTAGCGATAAATTAACCCAAAAACCTATTTATAAGCAAACGACATGTCGTTGTAAAACCCATTGACCATGATTAAAATTGAAAACTTACACAAATCCTACCAGATGGGGCTCAACAAGCTTCACGTATTAAAAGGGCTCAATTTCACAATTAACGATGGAGAATTGGTTTCAATAATGGGATCTTCAGGATCCGGGAAATCGACACTCCTTAATATTTTAGGCCTGCTCGACAATTACGATGAAGGTGCTTTCTATCTGGATGACTTGCTGATTCAAGACCTGAACGAAACAAAAGCTGCAGCTTACAGGAATAAGTATTTTGGCTTTGTATTTCAGTCGTTCAACCTTATTACATTTAAAAATGCCCAGGAAAATGTGGCGCTGCCATTATACTATCAGGGTGTGACTCGTAAGAAACGCAACCGCATAGCGCTCGAATACCTTGATAAAGTCGGCTTAAAAGACTGGGCCGCCCACCTGCCCAGCGAGCTTAGCGGAGGTCAAAAGCAACGCGTTGCCATAGCCCGCGCATTGGTTACAAACCCAAAAGTAATTCTGGCAGATGAACCCACCGGAGCACTTGACAGCCAGACATCTTACGATGTAATGGATATACTGAAAGATATCAACAAAACCGGCATTTCGGTAATAATTGTAACGCACGAGCACGACATTGCAGAGATGACCAACAGAATCATTAAACTGCATGATGGACAAATAATGAAACCCGAAGAAGCCGAAAAATCTGCGTCTTATGTTTGATATCGACAAATGGCAGGAAATTTTCTCGACCATCCGAAAAAATAAACTGCGTACGTTTCTAACTGCGTTCAGTGTTGCATGGGGTATTTTTATGCTTATAATTCTGCTGGGAGCCGGAAAAGGGCTTCAAAATGCAGCCATGCATAACTTTAAATCTGATGCCGTTAACAGCCTGTGGGTTTATACCGGAAAAACCAGCAAAGCCCATGAAGGGTACCAGCCCGGCCGCAATATTCGTTTCACAAATAAAGACTTTAATGAAACGAACCGGTTAAACAAGGAAGTCATACAGAGCAGCTCGGCCCGATTAAGTGTCTGGAGTACCGATATACAATACGGAGATGAACTTGTGGGACACAGGGTTTATGGCGTACATCCGGGTACTGAAGAGCTCGAGCAATTGACATTTGAACAAGGTCGCTTCATTAACAAACTCGACATGAAGCACTTTAAAAAGGTGGTATCTATCTCCTACAAAACGAGAGATGCTCTATTCAAGAAAAATGAAGATCCGATTGGCAAATACATTCGACTGGGCGACATGCCATTTAAAATTATTGGGGTGTTTAAAGACCAGTCTGAGCGCGACAACGAGCGGGTATACGTACCCATAGCAACAGCGCAAAAAGCCTTTGGCGAAGGCAACAGAATCCATAACCTGGCCTTTACCTCAGAAAAAATCTCTATTGAGCAGAGTGTAGCGCTTGAGAAAGATTTGCGAAAGCAATTTGCCAAACGCCACCACTTCGATCCAGAAGATGATCGTGCAATGTATGTGAACAATAATATTGAAAATGCCAAAGAAATCAGAAGCGTGTTTACAGGAATTTCACTTTTTGTATGGCTCATTGGCATTGGAACCATCATTGCCGGAATTGTGGGCGTCAGTAATATAATGCTGATAGTGGTAAAAGAACGTACAAAAGAAATCGGTGTACGCAAGGCAATAGGAGCTACACCCTGGTCAGTGATAAACCTTGTATTGCTCGAGTCCATAACCATCACAACCCTTGCTGGTTATTTCGGACTGGTATTAGGCGTGGGTATCCTGGAATTACTTTCAGCGAATATGCCCAATTCAGATTTTTTCAGAAACCCTGAAGCAGACTTTTCTGTGGCTGTAAGCGCTACCATTTTACTAATAGTTAGTGGCGCTATAGCAGGATTAATCCCGGCCAGAAAAGCTGCTAAAATTAAACCCATTGTCGCACTACGCGACGAATAAAACCTTGACGATATGTTTGACATTGATCGTTGGCAGGAAATCATACATACACTCAAAAGCAATAAATTACGCACGTTTTTAACAGCCTTCGGGGTGTTTTGGGGTATTTTTATGCTTACAGTAATGCTTGGTTCAGGAACAGGCCTTGAAAATGGCATTTACAAAAATATGGGAGATTTCTCGACCAACTCTGCTTTTATGTGGACCCAGAAAACCACTGAACCCTACAAAGGATTTGAGGCAGGTAGAAACTGGAACTTTAATAACGGAGACACCAAAGCCATACTTGATAATGTAGCCGGCATAGACCGCCTCGCCCCACGCATACAGGGATATGGTGGCGACGGAGCTACAAATGCCGTGTACGGCGACAATACCGGCTCATTCAGTATTTTTGGCGATTACCCCGACTGGAACGAAGTAGACCCTTTAACAATTACAGAAGGCCGCTTTATAAACGAAATGGATATAGAACGACGTCGTAAAATAGTAGTGATTGGCGAACGTGTTAAAGAAATACTTTTTGACAAAGGAGAAGAGCCTCTGAATAAATTTATTCGTATAAACGGGGTATACTTTCAAGTTGTT
>NZ_DATFKB010000081.1:0-8595 GCF_035268865.1 Salinivirga sp.
CTTATTTCAGATATTTATCAAGCCATCCGAAGAACTCACGTTGCCAAAGGATGCTGTTTTGTGGTTTCAACACAAAGTGGCTCTCTTCTGGAAAATACAGCAAACGACTTGGTACGTCGTTCAGCTGAGCAGCGTTAAATGCCTGCAATGATTCCGTGTATGGAATACGGAAGTCTTTTCCACCTGTAATGATCATAATTGGGGTATCCCAGTTCTGAACAAACTTATGTGGAGAATTTTCGTAAGAGCGCTGTGCCACTTTATTATCTTTATCCCAAAACGCACCACCGATGTCGTCATTCGGGAAAAAAGTCTCTTCTGCGGCTGCATAAAAACTTTCGAAATTAAACATTCCGCAATGTGAAATAAATGCACTGAAGCGGCCTTCGTGATGCCCGGCAAGGTAAAACACCGAATAT
This sequence comes from Salinivirga sp., assembly GCF_035268865.1. Lineage (GTDB taxonomy): Bacteria > Bacteroidota > Bacteroidia > Bacteroidales > Salinivirgaceae > Salinivirga. The sequence continues at coordinate 420 of NZ_DATFKB010000081.1, forward strand.
CCGCCATAACTAGCACCAACAGCACCCAATCGGTCTTCATCAATAAAAGGCTCTTTTTTAACTGCGTCAATGGCAGAAAAATAGTCATCAATGTTTTGTCCACTATAATCCCCAGAAATCTGGCGATTCCATTCCTGTCCGAAAGTTGGCAATCCACGGCGGTTAGGAGCCACAATAATATAATCGTTGGCTGCCATCATTTGGAAATTCCAGCGATAAGAGAAAAAGTGGCTAACTGCACTTTGTGGACCACCCTGGCAATATAACAATGCAGGATACGATTTTGTGTCATCAAAATTTGGCGGATAAATAACCCATACAAGCATTTTTTTGCCGTCAGTGGTTTCTATCCATCGCTCTTCTGATTTGCCCATAGTAATATGGTCATAAATATGCTTGTTTACATGCGTAAGCTTGGTTTCTTCACCACTTGCCTCATCAACCACGAACAATTCGCTGGCCATACTGTGTTTCATTTTCATGCCCAACATTTTATCACCGTTCAATGCAAACGACTGATAATTGTGATGTCCGTCTGTGATTTGGGTAACCTCGCGGGTCTGCACATCCATTTTGTACAGTTGATAAGTTGCATGAATACCGCTTACAAAGTAAATTTCAGTATCATCTTCTGACCAGGTTAATCCTGAGGCATTCTCCTCAAAATTTTCAGTGAGGTATTGGCGTTTTTGGGTTTCAGCATCATACACAAACAACCTGTTTTTATCTGACTCATAACCCGGTGTCTCCATAGATTCATAAGCGATATAACGTCCATCGTGTGAGTAAACCGGGTATTTATCATAACCCTTATTTTCTTTGGTTATGTTATCGGTTTCACCACTTTGCAAATTGTACAAATAGATATCAGAATTTGTAGAAACGGCGTAGGCTTTACCAGTAAGTTTTTTGCATGTATAGGCTATAGTATTGCCATCGGGCGACCATGTAATCTGCGCATTGTCGAACCAGGGTGAAAGTGGTGAATCCCATGGTTCATCTTTCATAATGTCTTTTCCGTCCTTTATCAGTCCATCACCTGTTGACGCATAAAAAATGTGGCTGAACTTATCATCGTTCCAGTGGTTCCAGTGGCGGTACATTAAATCATCGGCTGCAATGGCATTTGCTTTTGGTAGGTCCGGATATTTATCTTCAAGATCCTTTACAACTTTAACATCTTTTGTGTATAAAATTTTGCTGCCATCAGGGCTGTATTCAAAGCTATTTATGCCGCCCTTAATATTTGTTACTTTTTTGGCGTCAGCTCCACTCACAGATGCTTTGTACACCTGGGCACTTCCCTCATGAGTGCTGATGAATGCAAATTGCTCATTATTGAGCCAGCGCTGATTAAACTGTGAACCTCCAAGTTCCAGTACTTTTTCAGCCTCACCTCCACTAAAAGGAATCATGAAAACTTCTGTCTTGCTTTCATTGGTTGGGGCATCGTATACGGTAAGCCCAAAAATAACTTTTTCACCATCGGGTGAAAGCTGTGGATCGCTTAAGCGGCGGAATTTCCACAAAATTTCAGGTGTCATTACACCACCATCCTTTTCAGCCTGTGTTAACTCAATATTGAATTCCGGCTGTGGAGTATTTTCTGTTGCTGTTTTACCAGCATCTTGATTGCATGACCATGAAAAGGCAAAAAGTGCAATCATAAAACTTATCAGGATTCTCATAGTATTGTTATTTAGTTAAGATTGATTATTGGCGTTGTTTATTGTACTTCTCACTCAAGCGCGATAAGGCATTGTAGGCCAAATCAAAATCAGGATTTATCTTTAAGCACATTTCATAACTGGCCATAGCCTTTTTTTCCTGGCCCATAGCTTCGTGGCATTGCCCGATTCTGTAAAATGCCCGGTAATCTTCAGGGTAATTTTCAATTACTCTCTGATAGTAATAAACAGCACTATCAGGATTGGCCCTGTAATTTTCCAAAATATAGCCTAAATTAAAAAGAAAGTGCTGGTGTGTGCTATCGACCGTATTTAAGCCTTTTTTATAAGTTTCAATGGCTTTTTCATACTGCTTATTTTCCTGATAGTACATACCCAGGTTATATACTGCTTCAGGATTATCGGGTTGCACGCGCATGGCATTCATGTAATGATCAATGGCTACGTCTTTACCTAAACGTGCATTAATAAGCCCAAGCATTATATGTGCATCGTAGTAATTTGGGTCATATTTTAAAGCATTGTACAAATCTTCAATTGCCCTTTCGGCATCTCCCATCTCCTGAAAGATCATACTACTTAAAAGGTATAACCTTGGATTTTCGGGTTCTACCCTTGAAGCCTTGATTAAATAGGTCCGGGCTTCTTTATACTGCTCCACAGCCATATAAATATTTGCTAACCGAACCATAGCTTCCACATTTTCGGGAAATTTCTTATGCATTTTCTCCAGTAAATTCTTCGCAATGCCCGACTCACCTCTCCTTAGCTCCCATTCTGCCAAATCAAGGTAATAATTTAGTTCGTCCGGGTTCAATTTCAAGGCAATCTCCATATCATTAATGGCGTTTTTTACATCGCCATTCATTAAATGGTAGTTTGCCCGCTGATAAAACAGTGTGTCTTCCATGGGGGTTTCCCTAATAACTTTTGATAAACTGTCAATTTTTTGCTTTACACTATCACGTGCGGCGACTTCCTTTTGTTTTGAATCAGGTTGTTTTTGGCCATCATTCCCCGCACAATTCCATAAAAGCGCCAATGTGGTTAGTATGATTAATAAATTTTTAAACCCCATAATTCTATTCCTTAACAATTAATTACAAAAAAGCCGGATAGAGGCTCAGGGCGTCATCCGGCTGTTCTATCTCAGTTTGATTATTCTTCCGGATTGTTGAGTTTGTCAATTATTTTCTGTTGCAGCTCATCAGCAAGCTCCGGATTATCTATCACAACCTGCTTAACAGATTCACGACCCTGGCCTAACTTTGTTTCGCCATAGCTAAACCACGAGCCGGCTTTCTTAATAATTCCATAATCCACACCTAAATCAATTATTTCACCTGATTTAGAGATCCCTTCGCCATACATAATATCAAACTCGGCCTTGCGAAATGGTGGAGCAACTTTGTTTTTCACAATCTTTGTACGTGTGCGGCTACCCACAATTTCATCACCATCTTTTATGGTGCTTATTTTTCGTATATCGACACGAACTGACGAATAAAACTTAAGCGCATTACCGCCTGTGGTAGTTTCCGGGTTGCCAAACATTACGCCGATCTTCTCACGCAGCTGATTAATAAAAACACATGTGGTATGTGTTTTACTAATATTTGCTGTAAGCTTTCTAAGGGCCTGTGACATTAACCTTGCCTGCAACCCCATTTTAGAATCGCCCATTTCGCCTTCAATTTCGGCTTTTGGTGTTAAGGCTGCCACAGAGTCCACTACTAAAATATCTATGGCTCCGGAACGTATCAGGCTGTCGGCAATTTCCAGTGACTGCTCGCCATTATCGGGCTGAGAAATGTAAAGATTTTCTATATCTACACCCAATTTTTCGGCATAGAAACGGTCAAAAGCATGTTCAGCGTCAATAAATGCTGCTATACCACCGGCTTTTTGTGCTTCAGCAATGGCGTGTATGGCCAGGGTAGTTTTACCCGAAGATTCGGGTCCATATATTTCGACAACCCTGCCACGAGGGAAGCCCCCCACACCCAGCGCATAATCAAGGCTTATTGAGCCAGTTGAAATGGAGGGAATATCTTCAATAGCACTATCCCCCATTTTCATGATAGTTCCTTTACCATAACTCTTTTCTATTTTGTCTAATGTGGCCTGCAAAGCCTTTTTCTTCTCTGCGCTTACATCAGCGCTTTTTTGTGCTTTGGTCATGTTATTTTATTTTTTCCAATATTTGATTGGTATGATCTTTTGTTTTTACACGTTTAAAAACATGTTGAATAATGCCGTCTTCATCTATAACAAAAGTAGTACGGAGCAAACCCATTGATTTTTTTCCGTACATATTTTTCTCTCCCCATACGCCATATTTATTTATTACTTCCTTTTCGGGATCGGCAATCAGGTGAAAAGAGAGATTGTATTTGGCAATAAATTTTTGGTGCGATTCAATATTATCAGGACTCACCCCAACCACTTCAAACCCTTTATCAGTAAGCTCGCTGTAATTATCATTTAAATTACAAGCTTCAGCAGTACATCCGGGTGTATTGTCTTTTGGATAAAAATAGAGAATGAGTTTTTTACCTTTAAAGTCGCTTAAAGAGATCGGTTCTCCGTCTTGGTTTTTTGCCTGAAATCCAGGAGCTTTATCACCAGCCTTTAACGTAATCATAGTATTTGTTTTTAACAGGTTAAATTTAATAAAATAAAAAGATGTATCCTGAAAGAGACAGCAGAAATCAAATAATTGTTCATAAAAAAGGCCGCCAAAGGCAGCCTTTATGTTTTCGTAAATTAATCATTAAACTTCCCAGGTATCACCTGTACGCATAAGGTCATCCATGTTTTTAATTTTAGATTGCTTTTGCACTTCAGAAATTTGCTGATCGAGGCGCTCTTCATATGTTGCATCCGGAACAGCCCTGATCACGCCCAGTGCTACCGGAAAATCAGGATATCGCATATTGGCAAGCATAAGATGCATACCAGGATTGGCTTCATGGGCATCATGTGTCAATATATCTTCAATGGTATAGCCATCTTTGCCTATAGTGACAACTTTCAGTTTAAGACCATCACGAACCAAACCTTTGTCTTTTTCTTTACCAAAGATCATTTTTTCACCGTGCTTAAGCAAAATTGTACGGTCATCACGCACATCCCGACTCACAATATCCTTGTGAATGGCATCATTGAAAATGACACAATTTTGCAGAATCTCTACCACTGAGGTCCCCTTGAAGCGTGCTGCCTGTTCAAAAATCTCAGTTGTTACCTTAACCTGGTTATCGATAGCACGGGCAAAGAAATGTCCTTGTGCACCAATAACTAATTCTCCAGGATGGAAAGGATTTTCAACGGTTCCAAAAGGTGATGTTTTAGATTTGGCTCCAAGTTGAGATGTTGGAGAATATTGTCCTTTTGTTAATCCATAAATTTCATTGTTGAATAACAACAAATTCATGTCGATATTCCGACGAATTACATGAATAAAATGGTTTCCGCCAATTGCCATAGCATCGCCGTCACCGGTAATTTGCCATACTGACAAATCAGGGTTGGCAACCTTCAGTCCGCTGGCAATGGCTGCTCCACGACCGTGAATGCCATGGAATCCATAAGTATTCATATAATAGGGAAAACGGGATGAACAACCGATACCTGAAACCACTGCGAACTTTTCGCGCGGAATACCAAGGTTCGCCATTGTTTTTTGTACAGCATTCAGAATAGCATGGTCGCCACAACCCGGGCACCAGCGTATTTCCTGATCACTTTTAAAATCTTTCGGAGTTAATTTATTTACTTCAGCCATTGCTATTTGTCCTCCAATATTTTATTAAACGCATTTTTCAATTCATCAACGGTAAAGGGAAGACCTTGTACCTTATTGTATTTTTGGTATTTGTATCCTGGTACTTTTATACTTAGATAATCGGCAAACTGCCCAAGATTCAATTCGCACACCAATAAGTTATCGAACTTTTCAAATATTTTATCCACACCTTTAGGCAATGGATAGACATAATTAAAATGCACAAAACTTAGTTTTTTACCTTCTTCCTGCAATTCAGTTACCGCAGTATGAAGATGGCCATAAGTACCGCCCCATCCAATTACCAGAAGCTCGCCCTCATCGGCACCTTCAACAGAAGGTAACGGGTAATCCTCTGCAATTTTATTAACTTTCTCCTGTCTATACTCACTCATGAGTTGGTGATTTTCGGGCACATAGGAAACGTTTCCGGTTTTATCCATTTTTTCGAGTCCTCCGACTCTGTGCTCAAAACCTTTCATACCCGGCACAGCCCATTTACGGGTAAGTGTTTCCGGGTCTCTTTCATAAGGCAGATAATCCTTTTCATTTGGTTCGACAAATGGTGCTTTAATTGCAGGAAGGGAACTCATTTCAGGCACACGCCATGGTTCAGAGCCATTAGCAAGGAAACCATCTGTTAAGAGTATCACAGGTACCATATGCTCCAACGCTATTCTACCAGCCTCAAAGGCATACTGAAAACAATTTGAAGGACTACTGGCAGCTATTACAACAGCAGGACTTTCGCCATGTCGTCCGTATATGGCCTGTAGTAAATCTGATTGCTCCGTTTTTGTGGGCAAACCTGTCGATGGTCCACCACGTTGCACATCAACAATAACAAGTGGTAGTTCTGTAATAACTGCCAACCCAACAGCTTCCGTCTTAAGGGCAAGTCCGGGTCCTGAAGTTGTTGTAACGGCAAGATTTCCGGCAAAACTAGCTCCAATAGCAGTGGTTATCCCACCAATTTCATCCTCAGCCTGGAAAGTTTTTACACCAAGATCTCTTCTTGCCGAAAGCTCGTGTAAAATTTCAGTAGCAGGAGTAATGGGATATGAACCACAGAAGAGTGGCATCTTGGCTTTTTCAGCTGCTGCAATCAACCCCCATGCTGTGGCAGTATTTCCATTGATATTGCGATAAACTCCTTTTTCAAGTTCAGCCTTTTTAACCACGTAATGTGAACTTAAGGCTTCAACTGTATTGGCATAATTATACCCTGCATGAAGCGCCAGAATATTGGCTTCAATAATTTCTGGTTTCTTGGCAAACTTTTGCTCAAAAAAGGTTTCTGTGTGGTTAAGTGGCCTGTTGAACAACCAATATGTAATACCCAGGGCAAACATATTTTTTGTTCTTTCAATCGATTTCATGTCCAGCCCTAAGTCTTTTACAGCTTCGTGTATCAAAGTTTGTATAGGAGCTTCAATCACGTTGTAATCTCCCTTTTTTAACTCAGGAAGTGGATTTTCTTCAAACCCCGCCTTTTTAAGGTTTTTTTCGGAAAAACTATCAATATTGACGATAATGGTACCGCCATTTTTAATCCATCTTTGGTTAGCTTTAAGCGCTGCAGGGTTCATTGCAACAAGTACATCGCAATAATCCCCGGGAGTGTGCACCTTCGCATTTCCAAAATGCAACTGAAATCCAGAAACACCACCAACGGTTCCTTGAGGTGCCCTGATTTCTGCCGGGTAATCAGGAAACGTCGAAACGTCGTTACCCAAAAGTGCAGTTGTGTTAGAAAATTGTGTACCGGTCATCTGCATTCCATCGCCGGAATCTCCAGAAAACCGGATAACAACCTCTTCTTTTTCAATCTTCTTTTTTGTAGTTGCCATAGCTTATTTATTTAATAAACAAAAAGCGAACCTCGTGCGTATTATAAATGCTGTGCGAGTAATCACACAGCACCATAAAAAACTTATGTACGCAAACAGATTCGACTTTTAATTGTGAATTTAACCTCATATAAGTTAAATTCTTTTTGGTTGATTGATAAACGTTTTGGTTTGTAATTTGAAAGCAAAGTTAAGGCAATCTTAAATTTCGGCAAACAAAAATTGAAGTGTTTTTAATAGTTTTGTTGCCCTAAATGTTATTTATATCAATTATAAGTAAAATTATACTATGGCATTAATAAAATCAGTCAGAGGCTTTGATCCCAAGTGGGGTTCGGGGTGTTTTTTTGCAGATAACGCCACCATCGTTGGAGATGTGGAGATGGGAAATGAGTGTACAATTTGGTTTAATACGGTTTTGCGTGGAGACGTAAATGCAATTCGCATTGGAAACAAGGTCAACATTCAGGATGGCAGTGTTTTACATACTTTATATCAAAAATCGCAGGTACACATTGGCAATAACGTTTCAGTGGGTCATAATGTAACCATTCATGGAGCAACAATTCACGATAATGTATTAATTGGCATGGGAGCAACAGTGCTCGACCATGTGGTTATTCACAGCAATACCATTATCGCAGCCAATGCTTTGGTTTTAACAGGCACTGAAGTGGAACCCAACAGTATTTATGCCGGCATACCGGCAAAAAAGGTAAAAGATATTGACCCGGAACAAACGCAGGAAATGATAGAGAAAATTGCCAATAATTACACGATGTATGCTGGTTGGTATAAAGAAGAGCAATAGGTTTAACAGAAAATTTTCAAATTGAGATACTATCTGTTTC
>NZ_DATFKB010000082.1:0-43919 GCF_035268865.1 Salinivirga sp.
GGATCAGCTCCCAACTCCTTATTGGGCTTTTCGCCCATGAAAAACACAAACGATCCGCCTTTCATTATCGTCTCATAATCGATAAAACTTTTATGGTATGGCTTGTCATTAAGCATCATGCGCTGCACATAAATTTGCTCAGCGCCATTATTTTCAGCTTTTATGGTAAATTGGAGCCCATTTTCAAGGTTAAGGGTAACCTCATCGAAAATGGGCGAGCCCAGTACAAAAATACCATCAGCGGGATTTACCGGGTACATGCCCATGGCACTTAAAACATACCACGCCGACATTTGGCCGCAGTCTTCATTCCCTGCCAGACCATCGGGTGCATTTTCATAAAAATCAGTCATAATGCGGCGTACCATCTGTTGGGTCTTCCAGGGTTTACCGGCATAGTTGTACAAATAAGCTGTATGGTGTGAGGGTTCATTACCATGCGCATACTGGCCAATGAGTCCTGTAATATCAACCTGGTGCCTGCCCGTGGTTTTATTTTCTACCGTAAACAGACTGTCGAGTTTGGCTGTAAAGGCATCATCACCTCCCATCAATTGAATCATACCCTGCACATCCTGCGGTACATAAAAAGTATATTGCCAGGCATTGGCCTCGGTATGATGAAAATTCACCTCACGCGGATCAAACGGGGTTAACCAGCCGCCATTTTCACGGGCTCTAAAAAAGTTTGTTGAAGGATCGTACAAATTTTTATAAAACTGTGCCCTGTTAAGAAATTGTTCAGTTACGGTTTCATTATTCAACATCTGCGCTGACTGGGCTATACACCAATCGTCAAAGGCATATTCTAATGTCTTGGAAACTGATTCATGCTCACGGTCCAGCGGAATTACGCCCATTTCCCGATAAGCATCAAGCCCAAAATGGTCTTGCATTGCACTATGCTGCATGGCCTCAAGTGCAAGCCGTTGATTAAAGTCGCCAATTCCCTTTTGTATGGCATCGGCGATTACAGGAACGGAATGGTAGCCAATCATGCAATCGGTTTCATTTCCGGCCAGTTCCCAAACTGGTAGCCGCCCACCCTGCTCATAAATGCGTAGAAACGAATGAATAAAATCATTGGTTCTGGCCGTATCCATCAGCGTATAAAGCGGATGTGTGGCTCTGTAAGTATCCCATAAAGAAAAAACGGTATATTGGGGATGTGCACCTGCATGATGAATAGCAGAATCATGACCGCGGTAACGTCCATCCACATCAGTAAAAATATTGGGCACAATCATATTGTGATACAAAGCAGTATAGAAACTCACCTGTTGATCGTGAGTTCCACCCTTAACAACAAATTTACCCAATTCGTTCTCCCAGGCAGCCTGAGTCGCTTTTCTTACCTGATCGAAATCCCATGCTTCAATTTCTGCCTCCAGATTTTTTCTTGCCCCTTCAACATCAACAGCCGAAAGTCCCACTTTTACCTTTACCTCATCTGGCTCTTCAAAAAACAATGCTGCTTTAAGTTTTTTACCCGAATAGCGTTTTTGAGTTTGTAATTCTTTTCCTTTATTCCTTACTTTTAAATCCATTACAGGTTCACTGAAACGCATAACAAAATAGATGTATTGATCGCGTGCCCATGCTTTGCTTCTGCGCAAACCGGCAATTTCGCTATCTGAGATCTGCTCAAACCATGCATCTATGACCTGATCACGGTGATTAAGGTCTAGTATAACGTGTGCTTCTTCGGCATTGTGAAACTGATATTTATGAAATCCACAATGAGCAGTTGCCGTGAGCTCCACATCCACATCGTAATCATCGAGTGAAACACTATAATAACCGGGTTCAGCATACTCTTTTTCATGCGAAAAATGACTAAAATAACCTGTAGTATCGGGATACCCATTTTGCCATACAACCGGTCCTGTGCGTGGCATCAGCAACACATCGGCGTAATCGCTCACACCCGTGCCACTCAGGTGGGTATGACTAAAACCATAAATGCGCTCGTCGCTGTAATGATAGCCAGAACAACCATCCCAGCCCGTGAGCCGGGTATCGGGACTTAATTGTACAAACCCGAAAGGATAAGTGGCGCCGGGGTATGTATGTCCGTGGCCTCCGGTACCAATGAAGGGGTTAACTTTTTCAATTAGGCTATTGTTGTTGCTGCATGATGTAAAAAGCAGCATCAATGCTGTTGCAAGACCCAAAAACTTCATATTGCAGTATATTTAGCAGTAGCAATGCTACTTATTTTGACTCCAGATGAGTGCCGCTGCGCCTAGTATGGCAGAATCGATACCGGGCAGTCCTGATTTTTCGATGCGCACCTTTCCCTTGTAGATGCTCAAGAGATTGGCTTCCATATGTTCGCGCACGGGTTTAAGCAACAGTTCTCCGGCATTGACCACCCCGCCGGCAATAAAAATAGCCTTCGGGCTGGTAATGGCCACAAAATCGGCCAGTTTCATCCCCAGTGTGCGACCCGTAATTTCAAACACCTTTTGCGCTACCACATCTCCTTTGGCGGCCAAATCGGCAATTGTTTTCGACTCCAACTCACTAAAGGGTATATCTGCCAGTTTACTTTGAAAGTGATGAATAGATAACTGTTCTGCAGCTGTGCGCACAATACCTGAAGCAGAAACATAAGTTTCCAGGCAACCTCTCCGACCACATCCACATACGCGCCCGTTGGGATCGACCACAGTGTGTCCGGCTTCTCCGGCCATACCATCGTGCCCGTACATTAATTGTCCGTTTACAATAAAACCACTTCCAACACCAGTACCGAGGGTGATGGTAAGAAAATTATCGATCATTTTACCGTTGCCAAAAAGCTTTTCGCCCAAAGCTGCCGCATTGGCATCGTTCGTAAGCCTTATTGGAATTTCAGGGAAATGAACCTGCAGCTTCTCGCAAAAAGGTACAATTCCTTTCCAATCGAGGTTTGGAGCATGTTCTATACTTCCATTATTAATATTTCCGTTCGGGGCACCAATGCCAATGCCAACCAATGAAACTGCATTTGTTTTCACCAAATCATTTATTAGCCGGGACAAATCTTCTAGATAAGCAGAAAAATCCTTTCCGTGGGCCCGGGTTTTCATTGATGCTCTATCAAGCACATTTCCCTCATTATCAACCAATCCAACTTCTGAGTTGGTACCTCCGATATCAATACCTGCAACTATATCCTTCATTTTACAATTTTTTTAAATTCCATTTCCGGGGTTTGTAACCCTCTTTGCCATAAAAGGCCAAATAAATATAAGAAAATATGGGCACAAAAAACGACATGTGCACCGAAACAGCATCTGCTACCGCTCCCTGTATCAGCGGAATAATTGCGCCCCCCAGTATCATCATTACCAGTAAGGAAGATCCCTGACTTGTGTGTTTACCCAAATCGCGAATGGCCAGTGTAAAAATATTGGACCACATGATAGAGTTAAACAAACCTATTGCCACAATGCACCACATAGAAACAAGACCTCCGGTATACAAAGCTGTTGTTAGCAATACAATATTCATTAATGCAAAAAGGAACAGGGTACGATGAGGCAGGCTTCGGCCAATGCGGAATGCAATCAGGTTCAATATAAGGAAACCGGCAAACGGATATACCTGGCTTAAAGCAAATGTAAATCCGCTTTCGATGTATACAATCAGGTAAATCAGCATAAAAACACCAAAAGCCGTACCGATCATTTTCAGTGTTTTTTGCATCGATTGGCTGGTGCTTCCCATGCTAATTGCTCCCAAAAAGCGACCAATCATTGCTCCGCCCCAGTAAAAGGCAAGGTATGACTTAGCCAGCATTTCGCCTGTATTGAGTTGCTGCTTAATATAATTGATCATGATACTGCCAATACTCACTTCGGCGCCTACATACATAAAGATAGCTATCATACCAAAAACCAGGTTCCTGTAACGCAAAGCGCCTGCAGAGAATTCGACCTCTTCGCCCTCGGTTACCCGGGGCAAATTGGTTTTATACACGATTAAGGCCAAAACAAAGAACATGGCTGCAAAAATCATATACGGAGCCTGTACGGCAAAGGCAGTCATTTGTGCACCATCATCAGTAAATATTTGATTACCTGCACTATTTAGCAATGGTTGCCCATACTTAGCAAAATAATGAAAAATAAGGTAGCCTCCAATGATCGGGGCAATGGTAGTACCGAGGCTGTTGTAACCTTGTGCCAGGTTTAAGCGCGAAGAGGCAGTCTCGTCGGGTCCGAGAATAGCCACATATGGATTTGCTGTGATTTGCAATAGGGTAAATCCCAAACCTAAAATAAAAAGTGCACTCAGAAACAGCTCGTAACTGTGCAGCGCCGCAGCCGGCCAAAAAATAATCAGCGCCGAACCACTGACAAGCAAACCTGCTATTATACCCTTTTTGTAACCAAGCCTCAAAACTGGATCTCCTTTGGTAGCCGATACAATAAAATAGGTTAATGATCCGATAAAATAAGCACCAAAAAAGGCAAACTGAACGAGCATAGCTCTGAAGTAATTCAATTCAAAAACCTTTTTGAGGTATGGGATCAGAATATCATTCATGCAGGTAATAAATCCCCACATAAAAAAAAGTGTAGTCACTACAATAAGCGCCAGGCGGTTTGCAGACGTTTTACGGGCATTTTCCATAGCGAATTATCATTAAAAATCCGCTAAAGATGCCAATTTTTCGGCTTAACTCAAAATAAAATCATGCCCATGGAGCAGCAGGAATCCGAACGCGGAAGGTTGTACCATATCCCACTTTACTCTCCACATCGATGGTTCCTTCGTTCTTCTCCACAAAGCTTTTACAAAGCATTAACCCGAGGCCTGTGCCTTTTTCCTGCTCCGTACCTTCGGTAGAGTAACTCTCTTCTGCACTAAACAAACGTTTAACATTGTCAGGAGAAATACCAATACCCTCATCACGCACAGCAATTTCAATAAAAGCACCCGATTCTTTTGCTGAAATATGTATGTGCTTATTACGAGGTGTAAATTTTATTGCATTCGAAATCAGGTTGCGCATCACAGTGCTAAATGATTGATAATCGGAAAAAACATGTAAGTCTTCAGGAACATCTTTTTCCAATTTCAGATTCTTATTTTCAAACGAAGTTGTAAACAGGCCCAATGTTTCATCCAAAAGTGCTGCCAGGTTATGTTTCTGTGGGTTTATTTCAATCTTATCTCTTTGAGTTCTTGACCATTCGAGCAAATTGAGCAACAGGTAATAGGTTTTTTGTGATACTTCGTTTAAATCTTTAAGAAATTGCAAGAGTTCTTCAGAAGACAATTCTTTATAGCGGGCCAACATCAGCTCTGTAAGCCCCAAAAGAGAGTTAAAAGGACTGCGGAGGTCATGTGCAATAATGGAAAATAGTTTATTTTTGGCACTATTGGACTTTTTAAGCTCTCGCTCTACTTTTTTAAGCTTTCGTATATCGGTGTCGATTGCCACAAGGTAAATGAGCTCATTATTGGCATCCATAATGGGAGAAAGCGTTGTTTGAACCTGAATTTTACTTCCATCGTGTGCCTCAACAGTCGATTCATAATTTACAGATTTCCGTGTGTCGATTACCTGCTTTATCAATGTCTCGATGTACTTACTGCGTCCGGCTGTCTTCAGATTATTGCCAAACCGCTGCTGCATTTCGCCCAAAGAATAACCATACAAACGTTCAAATCCCCTGTTTACCCATTCAATTTCTCCATCTTTATTAGTAATGATAATGGCGTTGTCAGTTTCACTGGCTGCAACACTCAACTTTCTAAGTTCTTTATTCATTATGGCCATCTGGTCTGATTGCCTTGAGACCTCTTCGTTTTTCTCTTTCAATTCTTCATTGGCATCCTGTAGCTTCTGAGTACGCTCATCCACAATTTTCTCCAGATGCACATTCATATAATTCAGCTGATTACTTAGCACTTCAGCACGCGAGAAGGTACTTGTAAAACGGGAGGCAAGCAAATAGGCCTGTGATACAACGAAAAAAACCAGGCCCGTGCTGAACCATGAACCATTGGAAAACAAGTAATGGGCTGATAAAATATCATGCACAACTGTAACAGCTAATACCAAAAAGCCCAATAAAAAGGTTTTACTGCCGGGTTCGTTACTGCCAAGAATACGGTAAAGCACTATGAAAACATATCCGATACACACAAATGTAAACAACTGATAAACAACAACTGAATACGTAAAAAAACTTACAGGTGTAACCAGTACAACTAAAGAACCTAAAGCTCCAAAAATTAATACTGTCCTCAATATATATTTATCGACGCTTCTGGGGAAAAGCTCTGCTACAAATTTCAAAAACAGTGGAATAGAGAGATAAAATGTAAGGTATTCAATCTTCACAGTCCAGAACCAGTCTACATAAAACATATCCAGGGCTGGAAAATAACGACCTGAAAACAGAAGCCTGAAGGCAGCAGCAAATGTCCAAAAGAAAAAATAAAGTGATGATTTTTCTTTACGCCTCAACAAATAAAGGCCGGCATGATATAAACTCATCACCAAAATACCTCCAAACAGCAAAAAAATAAAATTGATTCGATTTTGCCGCCTTAGTTCCAGCTTACTGGCCTTTGAGATCCTGATTTCGCGCCAGACCCCTCCTTTACTGTAATCAAAATTGGTTACATGAATAGTAATTTTAACCCGCTTTGATTCAGATTTAAATGTGGCTATTTGTGTATTAAATTCAGGTCTATATGTTTTTGCTGTACCATAAGGTTCTCCAACTTTTTTTATTAATTGTCCATCGACGTACAGCGCATACGAACTGGCTACAGAACCTAGATCCAGGCCATATTCCAAAGTCGTGTCGGGTAAAATTAAATCAAGCTCATAGGTGCCGTACCCGTTTTTACCCATAACTGAGTCACCTACCTCCTCATTATTCCACGATTTGCCTGTTTTAATAAAATAATGGTTAGATAGGGTATCGGCAGAAAAAACATGTTTTCCCGGTACAAAATACCATTTACATGTAAGTTTACGAAAAGTATCGGGGTTCCACTCAAAAAGGTCAAGCACACCATAGCTATTGGCAAGTGCTCCTGGCAAAGCCAAAAAAAGCAGACTGTAAATCAACAATATGTGCTTAACGCTTTTCATCCGTTTATAATTTTGATTTTAGTGGTCATAACCTGTCCCGATGACTAATCGGGATGGAACCGCATGATGTAAAATAATCATTCCTGCTTGTGTGTTTAAGAATTATTTTAATCATGCTTGTCTCATTGAATTAATAAAGATACGGAATTTTATAGAACATAAAATTTCACACCCAGGAAACGAAGCTACCTATGAATTGTTTTTTGCTCATCACATAAAAAATAGTTACTTTGGATACAAAGTGTCTATAACATGGAAGAGCTATTTGAATTCGTCAAATCTTATACCGGAATATCAATTTCGCTACAAATAAAGTTTTATAAAACGATCATAACGGCATTGGTAATCTGGATTCTTTCGCGCATTAGCATCGGGCTTGTTCATAAGTGGGTTGAAGACCTGAAGAAACAGTACCGCTTGAGAAAGATCATTAAACGGGTATCTTTTATCATTTTCATTTTATTGGTAGCAGATTTATGGCTGGTAAAGTTCGATTCACTGGCCACATTTTTTGGTCTGGTTTCGGCAGGTTTAGCAATTGCCCTTAAAGACCCAATCACTGATTTGGCAGGCTGGCTGTTTATTATTTGGCGAAAGCCATTTGAACTATCAGACAGGGTGGAGGTAGGTGAGCACAAAGGCGATGTAATTGATATTCGCTTGTTTCAATTTACACTCATTGAAATAGGCAACTGGGTAGGTGCCGACCAAAGCACCGGACGGGTAATTCACATCCCCAATGCATCGGTTTTTAGCCATAAACTGGCAAATTACACCACAGGTTTTCAGTACATTTGGGATGAAATAAGTGTTTTGGTAACATTCGAAAGCGATTGGGAAAAAGCAAAAGCAATTATTCAGGAAATTACGACACATCATACAGCTAAAGATGTGGAGCATGCCCAGCGTGAAATAAAACATGCTGCAAAAAAATATCTTATATTTTATAAAAACCTCTCTCCTAAGGTGTATACAAGTGTAGAAGAAAGTGGTGTACTACTTTCAACGAGATACCTTGTAATTTCAAAAGAAAGAAGATATATGGCAGAGCAGATTTGGGAAGATATTTTAAGAAGATTCAAGCAAAACGACGATATAGACTTTGCTTATCCATCTATACGGTATTACGACAACAGAAACGAAGGCAAAAAGCCTCTGCGAGCCGATTAAATTATTGGGCATTAGCACCAGCAATACGCTGCACAACGTCCTTTACAGAATGTACTTTATTAACCCTGGCAATTGAAGGACCTGCGCAAAACACCTTTTGATAATCAGGACCCACCACGTAGTGTTGATAACGATTTAAACCTGCACCGGCAAGCGCCTTGCGTAATACGCGTCGGGTACGTTTACGCTTTTTCAGTTTACGCTCAAGCCACGATCTTTCATCGCCTATTGACTTAATGTAGCTGGTTTTTATAACTGTCATTGGGACACCTGAAATTCGTTTTGTAAGAATAATATCTGATGCACCGCCCTCAATAATAGCCTGTTTATACTCATCACTTACATTGCTTTCATGCGTAGCGATAAAGACCGATCCAACAGAAACCCCGGCTGCGCCCATATCCATCACTTTTTTCATCTCCTCACTGGACGAAACTCCTCCTGCAGAAATTACAGGAATATCAAACCTGGCCTTTAAATCTGAAATAAGCTCTTCGGCAGTATAGATTCCGGCATGTCCCCCGGCATCTTTATTCACAGCAATGAGCGCATCGGCACCTCTCTCCACAGCTTTTGCAGCATGACGCTCATGTATAACATCACAAAAAACCCTTACACCTAGCGGTTTTACTTTATCTATTACTTCTTTAGGATCTCCAAGGGAAGTGATGATAAAATCAACTTGCTCCTCAGCACAAACCTGCAGGTTTTCATGAAATAATTCATTACCAAAATCCAATGTCAGATTCACCCCAAAAGGAGTTCTGTTTTTCGATTTCAAATTACGTATACCATTCCTCAAAGCTTCCGAACTTCTGTAATTATGAGCAACCAAAGCCCCGGTAGCTCCTGCATCAATAGCTGCAGCAACCATATTCTCATTGGTTACCATAAACATAGGCGAAAGCAATAAGGGATATTTAATATTTAGTAATTTATCCAAAGTCTTCATAAGTCAATATCAATATCTACAGATTTGCAAAAACACATATCAAATAACAAGCCAATGGTTTGTAAAAACATAAAAAGCAAATATGTTTTAAATAAAACACAGGTTCTTATATACTGTTAACAAGCTAAAAGCATTATTTCATCTAAAAAAATACCAGTTACCTCAAATTAGAGGTAACAGAATCGTAACACTATCGTACAAGTTCCTAATTAGCACAAAGTTTTACTAACTTTGCAATAAGTTATAAAAATACTATTTTTGATTAATAGAGACATTCAGTTATTAGCAATCAATACATTTCAAAAATAAATAAAATGAAAAAAAGCATAGTGCTATGGATTATGCTCTTGTTCCCGCTACTTTCTATAGGGCAGGTTAAGGAGCCGCAGCTATTTGATGACCCTACACTGGTGGCTGCTAAAAACCAGGAAGCAGAATTAGCCTACAACAAGGGAATACGCCATTTTAACGGCGGTAAATTTGAACAGGCAGTAGCCAGCTTTAAGCAGGCACTGAAACATGATGATAAATTTGCCAAAGCATATTTAAACCTGGGGAGTACACAAATCAGGCTGGAAAAATATAATGAAGCCATTGAAAACCTCTCCATGGCCGTAAAAATAGACAGCAATCTGGCATATGCTTATTACAACCGGGGAAGGGCTTATGATTTAATGGAAGATTTGCAAAATGCACATGCCGATTATTCAAAAGCCATAGAACTTAAACTAAAAAACGCCAACCTTTATTATTACCGTGGTGTAATTGATTTCAGGAATAATGAATATGATGGTGCCATTAGCGATTTCACAATTGCCATTAATCTAAATCCTGATTTTACTTATGCCTATCATGACCGTGGTAGTGCAAGAAGAAAGGTTGAAAATTATAAAGGTGCGATTGAAGACTACAACAAAGCCATACACCTTGACCCGCAAATGTCAATGGCTTACAACAACCTGGGCTCAGTAAAACGGGCCAAAGGCGATTACAAAGAAGCCATTGAAGAGTACAGCCTTGCCATCAAGATGGATTCGACCATGCATCTGGCATTCAACAACCGTGGTTTTGCCCGCTATCAGGACAAAGACTTCGAAGGTGCCGTAAAAGATTACAAAAAAGCGATTGAGATAAAGCCCGATTATCTTTACGCTTACAATAACCTTGGCACGGCATTAATCAAACTGCACAAATATGAAGAAGCCATCGAAAACCTTACAAAAGCAATTGAAATGAATCCTGATTACGGCATAGCATACATGAACCGTGGAAACGCCAAAGAAATGCTCAAAGATTTCGATGGAGCCTGTGCCGATTGGAGCAAAGCAGTTGAGCTGGGAGTTGAGAGAGCAAATGACTTTTTGATTTATTGCAACGAAAAATAAAACCTGAAAACATGACCATCATGCGATATATATTTCTCATACTTATCTTTGCTTTTATCAGCAATACGGGATTTAGCCAGCGGGTTAAAGTAAAACTCGACAACGACAAATTCACTGAATTCAAGGAGCGCTGGAACACCAAGAAACAAGTAAGAAAAGGCAAGAGGGCTTTTAAAGATGGTACTTTTGCATCGTACAAACAGGCAGCTGTGCACTTTCAAAACGCCTACGATAAAATCAGCGATAATGCTGCATTGACTTATATGCTCGGTATGTCATATTTGAAATCGGTACCTGCCGACAAAGCCTTATATTACCTTGAAAAAGCTTACAACCAAAATAAAACAGCACATCCTGACCTGGTTTTTTATTACGCCAGGGCATTACACCTCAATTACAAATTTGAGGAGGCCATCTCAAAATACAATGAATACAAAAACACCCTTACAGCAGAACAACTGGGGTATAAAGATAAAATGCTCAAAAAACGCATTAGCGAATGCAGGTACGGAATAGACTACATGGCTGACACAGCCAGGGTTTTTACGACATCCATTGCCGCTATTAACTCAAAATACGACGATTTCGCTCCGGTGATTCCACCCGATGGCACAAAAATGTATTTTTCATCGAAGCGTCCATACGACAAGCACGACGACATTTACGAAAACACAGGCCAATATACCGAAAACATATTCTGGGCCGGCAAACGCGAGCGCGACTGGCTTTTTAAAGGCAATTTATCGAAAAAAATAAACGAAAAACACAACAACGCTGTAATAGGACTCTCTCCTAACGGCATGCAACTCTTATTATTTGACGGACAAAAAAACAATGGCGATTTATACAAAGCTGAATACAAAAAAAGCAAATGGCGGTCGCCTAAAGATAAAGAATTTAGCAAAGTTAACTCAAGCGCCCGCGAAAGCTCAGTGACAATAGCCTATGACAACCGCACAATGTATTTTACCAGCGACCGCGATGATGATCAGAAAATTGGCGGGCAGGATATTTACAGGTCAATGCGCAGAAAAAGTAATAAAAAATGGGGTAAACCGGTTAATGTAGGTGGGACACTAAATTCTATATATGATGAAGAGGGGGTCTTCCTGCATCCGAGCGGACAAACCATTTATTTTAGTTCCAAGGGACACACCAGCATGGGCGGATACGACCTATTCAAATCCGAAAAACAATCGGATGGTACATGGAGCTCACCAGAGAACCTCGGATACCCGATTAATACACCTGGCGACGATTTATTTTTTGGCGTAACAGCCAACGGCCGTTATGGTTATTACAGCTCAAGAGGCCGCGATGGTGATGATTTTGATATATACGAAATCATATTCCTCGGACCAGAAAAGCCACTCATCCAAAGCTCGGAAGATATGCTCATCGCCAGCATGGCCAAACCCATTACAGAGACAGTAATTGAAAAAACTGTTGATATTAAAACCATAAGGCTTACCATTGTAAAAGGTAAAATTTACGATGCAATTACCAACGACCCGATTCAGGCAGAGATTGAAATTACCGACAATGAGGCCGATTCTGTAATTATGACAAGTGAATCAAGTGAAGGCGGAGAATATTTGGTTTCGTTACCTTCTGGTAAAAACTATGCCATGACTATTAAAGCCAAAGATTATCTGTTCCATTCAGAAAACTTTAATATACCACCTGCCACCAAATACCAGGAAATTGTGAAGGATATTGAAATGAATAAACTGGCAGCAGGAACAAAAGTAATCCTGAACAACATTTTCTTCGAATTTGGGAAAGCAGTATTACGCACAACTTCCTATCCAGAGCTAAACAGAGTAGTAAAACTCCTGGAAGCTTACCCAAAACTTAAAATCGAAATCTCCGGCCATACGGACAACAAAGGTTCGCTGGCTGTAAATAAAAAAATATCAGAAAAACGCGCAAAATCAGTTGTCGATTACCTTGTAGCACAAGGGGTTGAGCAAAACAGACTAACTTATAAAGGTTATGCCTATCTGCAGCCCGTTGCAAGCAACGATACAGAGGAAGGCAGACAAAGAAACCGTCGCGTTGAGTTTAAAATTATAAGTCATAAATAACAATCCAAAATACCGGGAACATGCTTGGAAAAAAAATCAAATATCTAATTCAAATACTGGCAGCAACATTTTTGATGCTGTGGGTTACAAGTAGTTGTGTTGATGACAACTTCGATCTTGATAAGCTTAGTATGCACATGGAGAATGAGTCGCAATGGAATTTCCCAGTTGTATCTACCACATTTGCGATGGAAGATATCCTTAACCTGGTCGATAGCAGCGGGCTCATTTATACCGATGATGAAGGTCTTGTATACCTGGTTTATTCCGATACAGCCTACACGGCAATTGCCGAAGAGGAAATAGTTTTCCCCGATCAGAATTATGATACCATCTTTAACGAACAAGATTACCAGGATGCAGGCGGATTCAATAACGATACTGTAAAAATGGTGAAAGCTGATGTAAATTACCTTTTTGTAGCATCAGCCGAGAACCAACTGCTCGACAGCGTAAAAGTAAAATCCTCGTTACTTGATATAGATGTAAATTCAAGCTTTGAATTTGAAGGCGATTTAACATTAACCTTCCCCACACTCAGAAAAGATGGCCAGCTATACCAAAAAGTAATCGATATAAACAATGCATCGGGGAACTTTAGTTATTCTGAAACATTCGACGATCTCGACGGCTACATGTTGGATTTTACAGAATTTGCAATCCCAGACTCCAACGTATTCTTTATCACCTATGAACTTGAGTATTATGAAAGCACCGGAAGCGGCAATGTAAATGCAGACGATATTTGCGATATCGATGTAACATTCAGAGATATTGAATACGATTATGTATGGGGCTATATTGGTAATCAATTAATCAACATCCCGGAAAACAATATTTACATTGATCTTTTCAATGAATTTGAATACGGGGAATTTCAACTGTATGACCCAAGATTAAAAATTAATATTTTTAACTCTTTCGGTATCCCGGTTGGAGTTTTTATGAATACATTACAACTAAAAGTTGATGACACTTGGGAAGATGTTACCGGTTCAGACATCCCAACCGAAGCAAACCCCTGGCACATACCAATACCGGAATCCAACTACCCTGAAATTCCTGTAGCCGATACAACTATTATGATTACAGGACAGGGATCAAATATTGATTCGCTAGTCTCCAGACTACCCAACAACCTGAAATTTGCCGAAACTGTAGAGATCAACCCCGATGAAACCGGTATGCGAAACAACTTTATGGCTGCTGAAAGCCGCGTTGAAGCAATAGTGGACTTTGAAATACCAATTTGGGGAAGAACCTCAGGCATTACCTATTCCGATACCATTGACATGGACCTGGGCGATATTGGAGATGAGAACGATTATTTGGATTATTTAAACCTGAAGCTCACAATTGGAAATGGATTCCCGCACAATATCGGGGTAAAAGGTTACCTGATGGATTCCACATACAATATTGTAGATAGCATACCAAACAGCAACGACAACCCAAATGATACACTTATAATAGTAGAATCGGGCATTATCGGAGCTGACTCACTCATCAATCAGGAAACAGGTAAAACTGTTGTAAGTTCCACCATTACATATGAAAATGAAAGTGTAGATGTGATAGACAACGTAAAATACATGCTACTAAAAGTAAAATTCATGACCACAGATGGAGATGCACCAGATGCGCCATATGTAAAGTTCTATGATTTTTATGAAATGGATTTCGATGTAAATGTGGACTTCAAACTTGATGTAAACGAAAACTTGTAAATAATAGGCCATGCTGAAAAAATATATATATCAAATTTTTATTGTAATAGCAGCTGTATTGCTTAGCAGCAATGCCTGGGCACAGGAAAGCATATCGATGTATAATATGAGAACCCTGCCGCAAACAAGCAGATTGAACCCGGCATTTCAAACAGATTATAACGGACACATGGGAGGCCTCATTTCTCCCTTTTCAGGTCAGCTCCTACCCGACCTCGATATAAATTTCCACAGCAGTTCATTTGCGTACAACGATTTTATTTATGGCGGGGACGGGATTTATTCCGATTCTCTGATATGGGCATTTAACTCACATAATGATGCACTGAATTTTGTGGATAAACTTGACAAGGTTAACCACCTTACTATTGGAATAAACAACAACATTCTGAATTTTGGTTTCAGAACAAAAAAACTTTACTGGTCATTCAATGCCACAACACGCACAAATGTGGGTTTAAGTTTCCCAGGAGGTCTAGTCGAATTAATGGTAAAAGGAAATGCGCATCCTGACATTTCGCCCAACATGGACCTTTCCGGATTTGGTGTGGATTTTATGAGTTATCTGGAAGTAGGCCTTGGTGCTTCAATGGAAATAATGCCTGAGCTTAAAGTAGGCATAAAAGCAAAGGCCCTTGCCGGACTTGCCAATGTTGAAACAGTAAAAACCGATCTCTACCTGGATTCATATAATGACTCATTAATATTGCAAAGCGATATACAAATGCGCGCCTCCCAACCTGCATTTATCCTTGAAGACCTTTATTACGATTTTCAGGGCGATTCACTTGTTTCTGAAACCACAGAACTGGAAACAAACGAAATCATTAATAATTTAGGTTATGATTTCAGCAACCCGGGATTTGCCATTGACCTGGGTGCCGAATATGAAATTATGCCCGAATTAAAAGCGTTTGCCAGTGTCACCGATATTGGATTCATACAATGGAACACCAATGTAGCAGAAGTTAGCGGAGGTGGAAAATTCTTTTTTGAGGGTATTGATGGAGTTAATTACATTGATGACAATGATACTACCACCACTGAGCCTGACATTGGTGAAACTTATGAGGACAGCCTGCTCAGAGTGCTTGACATTAAAAAAACTGGTGTAAGCAGCTACAAAACCTGGCTACCAACCAGAGTATACGTGGGAGGTACATATAATATTACAGATGCGATTGGATTCGGCGGACTTTACCGGGGCGTGATTCATGATGGCGAGCTTAATTCAGCCGTTTCAATATCTGCCAATGCCAACACCAATCACATATCGGCAACTATAACATACACCGTTATGGAAGACAATTTCGACAATATCGGAATTGGCTTTGCAGGCCGCTTTGGCCCGGTGCAAATGTACATCATGAGTGACCATGTACTGGAAGAGGTATTCCCGCAAACTGCCCGCGACGTTAACATAAGAATGGGTGTAAACTGGATATTTGGTTACAAAAAAGACAAGGCTGCATTGATTGAATAAAACTGGCACCTGTTCGCTATTGAAGCAACAGGCGTTCGTTAGCGAACAAATATTTAACAATGCATTCAAAGCTATTTCACTACGCGTCAAGCAATAAAAGAATATGGCATCTTAATTGGACATTATAGGTCAGACAATTTTTCTCATAGCTCTCTCTGACCAATCAGCACAACGAAACCGGTCTCTCAGACCGGTTTTTTTTATAAAAGGGCTCTAAAAATTTAATGGTTTTTAAATGAGCATTTTTAATTATTCGAAACAGTCACACTATGCATTTTTAAAAAAACCTATAAAAATCCCCTGATATCTATTGATATGGCGGGTCAGGCTCATAAAATCAAAAGCTACTAATTATTAGAACTATCTATAGTTTAGCAAGATATTCCCGGAATATAGCATTGGGAACAAAACCCTCCGTATCTTTTGCATACTCAGGCTTTATACCTTCTACAAAATACATATCGTATTTTCCGATATTACGGGCTTCAATTTTACCCCTGTATTTACAGGTAAAAAAGTCTTTAATAATTTCATAGGTATCGCCCGAAATATTTATACGTCCGACTTCGCAGGCACTTTCCATGCGACTTGCAATATTAACCGTTTCGCCCCAAATATCGTAAGCAAATTTCTTTTTACCTACAACACCAGCTACGAGATCACCTGTATGCACACCTATACGCAACTCCCACGGATGTCTTCCTTCGGCAATTTTATTATCGTTAATTCTACTGGTAATACGTTGTATTTCCAGCGCTGTAAGCACAATATCAAAGGGATGGCTTCTGTTCCTTATGGGCAAGCCGCCAGCACACATGTAGGCATCGCCAATGGTTTTAATTTTTTCGATGTAGAATTTTTCCAGGATATCGTCAAAAGCGTTGAAGTATTCGCGCAATTCCGACACCAACTGCTTTGGAGACAACTCTTCGCAATAAGCCGTGAAATCCTTGAAATCAGCAAACAAAACCGAAGCAGAACTATAAAACCTTGGCTGTGCTATACCCTGCGATTTTAGTTCCTCTGCGGTTTCAGCAGGTAAAATATTGAGTAATAATTCATCCGATTTCTTACGTTGTTCCTTGACTTCCTCTTCCACCTCTTTGATGCGCGTAATATCGGTTTCAATAGCAATTAACTGTTCGCTACCATAACCTACTCCAAATACGGGTGTCACAACAGATTGAATCCATTTGTGAACGCCCTTTCGGGTTACAAAAGATGAAACAAAAGTTTTTGATTTTCGTGATTGTACAATCTCTTCTACATTAAAAAATTGTTCAACGCCTTCGTGCAAGTCAAATATTGTCTTCTGATATAAAGTTTTAAATTCTTCAAGTGAAAGGTCATAAAAACGGTGAAAAGCATCATTAACCCACTCAATTTTTCCTTTACCATCCATCATGATAACGGAGTTATCGGTTTTGCTTGCCACAAGCGACAACTTTCTGAGCTCATTATTAATGCGCTTAATGTGTGTTATATCTGTATCTATGACCACATATCTTTTCAACTGTCCATCTTCATCAAAAACAGGAGTTAATGTAGATTGCACCCACATTTCACTGCCATCGCGCCTGTAACCCTTGGCAGTATATGTCACAGATTTTTTGAGATGCACGGCCTCATCGAGAATATGACTAATTTTATTGCTGGTACTTGATGTTAAAATCGTTTCGCCACGTTCTGCCATAAATTCCTGTAGTGAATAACCATACATTTTTGTAAACCCTTCATTTATCCACTCCCATCGGCCATCTTTATCGGCAATAAGTACCGCATTATCTGTTTTGCTGGCAACTAACGAAAGCTTTTCAAGCTCATGATTTGCCCGTTCAAGATGCTCTGTTTGCGCCCGCAACTCTTCCTTTTGCTGCTCTACAATCAGTTTTTCATTATTTAAAGCCTCTGTGCGCTCCATTACAGCTTCGCGCAGTTTCCTGTTTCGTTTTTGCAAACTAAGCTGCCGCATATACACGTATAAAGCGATTGCGCTTAACAAGAACACAATAAGTAAAATATAAAATGTATTTGTCTTGTAAAACGGGGTATTTACAACAAATGGTAAATGCAGCGCATATTCCGACCATATTCCACGGCCACTCACAGCCTTGAGTTTAAAGACATATTTACCCGGTGGAAGATAGGTATACTCTGTAACTTGTTGTTTTCTTAAATCGTGCCAATCATCTTTTAATCCTTCCAAAATCCACTGGTATCTGACCTCATCGGGTTGCCACTGATCAATGCCCTTAAAATGAATAGCAACGTTATTACTGTCATAGGGTATAACAGGAGCCCTGTTCCAGTCAATACGGTCAGAATTTTTATAGGTGACAACAGGTAGTTTTTGCTCCTGGTATGAAAAACCTGTAATCATCAATCGTGGGGCAATATTGGGTGGGCTGTACTCCTCTGGCACAAATCGGGTAACCCCTTTAACAGTTCCAACCCACAAACCATGTTGCAATGTATCCAAAAACATGGCATTACGATTACATTCTACTCCTATAAAACCATCACCTGAAGACAACACCTGTACCTGTTCAGCAACAGACTGGTTTGTTAGCTGCACAGAGGCTATACCTTTATCTGTACCGAGCCACAAATTATTGGTTTCCTTGTCATAAATCAGGCCATACACATTTTGAGAATTTAACTGATGATTCAATGACATCGGCTTTACTTCGCCATTTTTAATACACCCTATGCCCCCGCCAAATAAGCCATACCAAATTATACCATTCGCATCCTCTGTAAGGGTAAATACTTGCTGATATTCAGCCTGTTCCTGGAGATTAAACAGCTCGTATTTAATATTTGACGAAGTTTCAGTCAGGAAGGCTTCCAGGTCCTTCTTATGAATTTTAACAATTCCGGAAGAAGCAGTAGCCAGCCACAAATTGCCTGAATGGTCGAAAAACATATAGTTAATGTGATTGTCGGGAAGGCCATTTTTCACTGATATTTGCAGCCACTCATGCTTATGGTACACAAACAGCCCCTTGTCGCGACTGGAGATTAAAAGATTATTGTTTGCATCTTTAGTGAGGTATAATAAATTATTGCTCAACGGAGAGTTTGACGAATTGTAGTTGGATATTTTACCTGAAGCGAGATTCATCTTTACAAGTCCATTGGTGCGTGATGCCATCCACAAAGTTTTGGGTTCAGTTATTTCAATCGCATAATAGGTGTTTGATGGAAGTCCGTCACGCATATCGAACACCTGTACTTTTTTTTCAGTTTTTTTAATAACCCCATTCCCATAAGATGCAAACCAAAGCGCATTATTGTAGCGCATAATATCCATGATTGCACTTCCAGATTTTCGTTGATTAAAAGTATAATGGACAAACTGAAAGCCTGAAAAACGGTTTAATCCGGAGCCATCGGTACCCACCCACAATAAACCATATTGATCCTTTAATAGGGCGGTTGTATAGTTACTTGATAAACCATTTTCTTCTGTCAGATATTTTATTTGCTTATCGGCATATTGGCCCAATCCTTTACCATAAATACTTAACCAAACAACATCATTATTTTCATCAATGAAGATATCGTTAATTAAATTATCTGTTCTGACTTCAAAATGCTTCGCCTTATTGTTCATATTTAAGCTATAAAGCATCTGTCCCGACCCAACCCACAAAGTATCGTTTTTACAAGAGATTGCTGTAACATTATTGATATCTGAGAGCAACTCCATTTGATTATTTTTATAAACCCAAATGCCTTTTTCTATAGTTGCCACCAATAATTGGGTTTCAAAAAAGCACAAATCTGTAATTGTAGCATTTCCAAAGTTATGAATGGGTGACAGTGCTGAATCGCCTGTTGCTTTATAAATACTCCCATTTTCAGCGGCTGTAAAAACACTATTTTGATTGCCGGTAATTTGCACCATTGCAGTTTTGGTAAGCTCGGGCAACATAAGTCGTTTTACTTTATTATTACTGATAACATTAACGCCTCCTCTTTGCAAAGCACACCATACCGCATCATTCTGATCTACATAGAGATCTAAAACCTGATGGTGGGACATGCCCTGCGCCAATCCGTAGTTTTTAAATTCCCGTCCATCAAAGCAATCTATTCCTCCACCATAGGTAGCCAGCCATATATTTCCGCAATGATCGTCATCAATGGCGGTAACCTGTGATTGAGCCAGGCCATCGTCGACGAAAAAAGTCCGGAAATTGAGGACTTGCCCAAAACCATGGTTAAGGAATACAAAAATAAGTGCTATAAAAGCTAAAGACCTTGTCATATAAACACTTCGTAAGTCTATAAATTTAAGAATAATCAGACAACTAAAAGATTACCCCAGGAGATGACAATCGGTTTTTTGACAAGTAGCTTTAAGAAATAGACGAATGACAGATAAACGAGGACAAAAAAACTGAGCTAAAATATTCAATAAGCGCAACATTAATAGAAACACACTCCTGATTTTGGAGTATCAGTTAAAGCTCAGAATTACGATTTATTTGGTTCTAATTTTCACTTTTAACAAGAAAAAGTAGCTCTCGTTATCATCTAAAGGAAGGAACTGATAATCAAGGCGCTCACCTGTTTTCCTTGCAATATCAATTAACCCTAAGCCGGCGCCACCTTTATCTGACAGAGCCCCTTCGCGGATCTGTTTTTTGTACAGCGCTTTTAGCTCCTCTTTGGTCATGTTGTTGATCTCATCAATAGATTGCTTCAGTTCGTCTATACGTTCTTTATAGATTTTATTGGCAGTAATAATATTCCAATGCTCGTCGGTTTTCCCAACAATGAACATACCATTACCAATTCTATCATCAGGATCGTGTTCATCAGAATGTTTGGTCATATTCTGAAGAGTTTCAACCATTACATGAAATACTTTACGACGAATTGCCCTGTCTTCATTGGCTTTTTCCATATTTTGGTCAGCCATAGAGGTAAACATTTTCATTATATCATGGCTGAATTCACCTTCGTAAACAAGAGAGAATCCGTTTGAAATCATTTCATCATGTAGGGAAAGTACTGTTTTAATGAAATTGAATTTTGTACTCATAGTATCATTACGCTTATTATTATGAATATTTGTAAAAATACAAATTTTTCAATTCATCCAACAAAAAATTACCGTTGATCCGTTTTTTTTAACGATTAATTTTCAGAATATCGTAGGCTACTCCATATTCAACGAAGTCTGCTTTTCCAAATCGGGATTTCAGACCCCCATAAACCCTCAGATTATCTGTTACGAGCACTTCGAGCAGCCAGCGGTTATAAATGTCGCGATTTACGGCTGAATATAAATACACACCAAACTCAAAAGAAAAATATACCGGATGCATATTGAGCATATAGCCGGCCTGCGCCCCAAGCGACCAGTATTCATAAGCTTTGACATCAAACTCACTTAGCGGAATTTTTCCTTCATAATCTGACCGCCAAAGCATTTTCTTTGATGCACCATCGTAAAACAGAGAAAGGCCTGCGCCATAAGAAAACCCTGGCCGATATTTCCGCCACACGTTAATGTGCCAGTCGCTTACAATATACTTTATGCGATCAACCGGACGCTCTTCTTTGTAACCGCCACTGCCATATGCTGTTATTCTTAATTGTTTAGTTGGGCTTTTTGTCTTATGGTTAAGTTGCAAAGAATCAGAAAAAAGGTACTCCCAATTTAACGACAGATATAAAGTATTGATTCCCCAATTGGGCAGAGAGCTATTCCCATTTGATAAATGAAAAAGCCCACCGTTAATACCCACATTATGTCTGGCAGAAATTTTATAGCCAACTCCTGTGGCTACTCTTAAAAAAGCATTCGTAACCGACCCGTTGACAATATTCAGGGGATTTTTTTCTTCATCATAAGGATTGTCAATAAATCCAACTCCTGCACCTAAATCATAATGCCAACTCCAACGTTTACCGTTCAAAAAATCAGATCCAATAAATAGATACAGCGCATGAGAATTGCCCAGAATATCGCTACCAAGTCTGGCATATTGATATCCCACTCCATATCTCGGATAATTAAGGTCAATGTGCCAGTCGCGTGAACCATCACTATTCAGGCCAATCTTGAAATTGGTTCCAGCCGGGGGATATTCCAATAAATAATTAATGGCTTTATGATGTGCCCAGGTATTTCCGGTTAAAAGTTCAGCATCAATAAAAAACCTGTCTGAAAGGCTTATAGCTTGTTGAGCTTTGCCTTGAACAATGATAAAAAATAAAATGAGAATTATATATAATTTATTACTCATCCTCAATTAGTATAAGTTCGCCATTTCCCAATATTTCACCTTCATGAACCGGATTACCCTTTACTGTAATATTACCATTTCTGATAATGCGATAATATAAACTATCAGAAACCCAGGAAGACACATCCATGACAGACTGCTGAATAATGTATGCATTTTTTACTTTAAAATCAATAGCGTCTATCTGTGTTTCTCCCTTGTTGTACATTTCCAGCTTATTACAAACCCCAGATATCTCCATCAGTCCAACTGAATTATACACATCAACCTTGGCCTTATTGACATCCAGCATCATTTTAGCCTCGAAAACATCGCCATGCATATAAAAGTTAAAATTATTGACCTGAATGGTATCTTTACAAAAAAAGGCCCCTGCCTCTTTAATATCTACATAGTTTACAGAATTATTATATAAATGTATTTCGGGTAGTCGCAAGTCGGTGTACCACTGCCCCCCAAATTTATTATCGATGGTTATTCTTTGGTTTTCAAGATTAGTAGTTATGTCTGACAGGTGTTTGGCGTAATAATATACTTTTATTGCAGGCGTATCGCTGTAATGGTAATATACGTTTGCAATACTATTTAGAACAACCTTCTGATAATCGCCGATATTTCTTTGTTCGCCGGTCCAGTCTCCCTCATCATAAATCAAATCACATGATGACAACGCCCAGAAAACTAAAAGTAAAGCACTAACCCTGCTGAACTTCGTAAATATAGATACTTTGATTGACATTATGTTTTGGATTCAATTTATAAAGCAATTGGTCCAGCAGACCAGGCTTAATTGTTTTTTGATAAATAAGGTCAGGAATATATGGTTTTAACCGTTGAATCCTTTCATCGAGTCGCTTTTGTCCTACAAACAAAACATAATCAGGGATCTTAGCTGTATCGTTCATGAAATAGCGCGGTGTAGATAAAACAAACTCATAATTTGACCGTTGCTCAAGTTCAATATCTTCAGCATATTCCTTATAATCGGGCAGTTTGTACATATTAATCCATTTCTCCATGTAAAATAGCGGCATGGATTTTACAGACTCCCGGTTTGAGTCTTCTATCAGAATATCAGAAATCTCGTTTTTATGTTTTTGCAGAAAGAGCATACTTTCAACAGGAGAGCGCTTAGAATACATTGTTGATACCGGCAATATCATTGCAAAATTTATTACCCAAAAAAATATGACCATACTACGGTATAAACCCGGATGATTATTCCAGAAAACTGACTTTTGCAAAATCTGATTCCATCCAATTACACCTGCTATGACAATAAATGGGAATACTGCCATTATATTACGCTCATGTTGTTGTATTGAGAATGAGAAATAGAGGAACATGAGGAATGCAGGTAAGAACAACATTAAATTCAACTTTGCACTTCTGAACCATCCCATTAACCAAAAAACACTGATAGGTGGGATCATTACGACCAGCAGCATAACCACATACATGGAAAATATTGTTCGATTGGGTTTGGTAAATGGAATCTCGAGTTTGCTCAAAAAGGTAGTAAATTCAGCAAAAGGTTGCTGCCAAATATAATAATCGACTACGCCCTGTAAAATTCCTGCAGATATCATCAAACCCAAAAATGCGACAAGCATTACCCTCCAGCGCTTCCTGGTAGCCAACACAATAAAGTAACCCCCAATAAATATAAAAATGAAAAACCATATGGAAAATGCAATTCCAAGCACTAATCCGGAAAGGAAGGCCCATTTTAATGGTTTGTCGCGATATTGCGGCCTAAGCATAAACCATATTGCCAGCATTAGAAAGGGGACAGCGAAAAATTCTGCCAGATTATGCACACTTACAAATGGTAAAATCCAAAAAGTTGCGATAAGCAATCCCACATAACGCGCCATATCTTTATTGCTTACCAGGTGGGTAATTCGGTAAGCATAATTCACCACCAGAAGCGAAAACAAGGCATGCAGCAGCCTGATAATAAGCATTTTTGAGTTTGCATTCATAATTCCAATGGCTTCAAAGCCGCTGAAAAGAAGATAATGCAGCCCCACATAAGTAAAACTATTACCAATTGGTCCGGTTGTAAACTCATCATCATGCGATGGCAGCCAATTTTGGTAGGTTGTACCATCAATCCAGGCCTGAGCAGTCTCTATAACCATAAAATGGTCATCGTGCACAGCATATCCCTGAGAAAATATTACAGCCAACAACCTGAAAGCCAGGGCTATTAATATAATTACCCTTAGCGGCTTACGTGACCATATGCTGGTAAAACTTCTCATAGACTTTTGGGTTATGCTTTGGATGGTTGAATATTACCCACATAGTTAAAGGGTGTAATTTTTTTCAGTTCATTTTTCACCTGATCGTTCACCCCCAACTGATCGATAAAAGCATGAATCGATTCCTGGGTTATTTTTTCATTTTTACGTGTAAGATCTTTTAATTTTTCATATGGTTTCTCAACTCCTTCGCGACGGAGAATGGTTTGAATGGCTTCTGCCACTACAGCCCAATTTTCTTCAAGGTCGTAATCAAGTTTCTGCTCGTTAAGTATGAGTTTATCGACTCCTTTAAGCAGCGAGTGTAAAGCAATAATAGTATGTGCAATAGGAACACCAATATTCCGAATTACGGTAGAATCTGTCAAATCGCGCTGCAACCTTGAAATGGGCAATTTGGCAGAGAGATGCTCGAACAATGCATTAGCTACACCAAGATTTCCCTCTGCGTTTTCAAAATCAATGGGATTAACTTTATGTGGCATTGCAGAAGATCCTACTTCACCTGCTTTTATTTTCTGCTTAAAATAATCCATAGAAATATATTGCCACATATCACGGCTAAAATCAATTAATATGGTATTTATCCGTTTTAGAATATCGAATATGGCACCCATATCATCATAATGAGATATCTGTGTGGTAGTCTGCAACCGTTCCAGCTCAAGGTGTTTACTTACAAAGGCATTGGCAAACTCCACCCAATCGATATGAGGATAAGCCACGTAATGTGCATTAAAATTACCCGTCGCCCCGCCAAATTTTGCATTGGCAGGTATCTCTTTCAATAAATTGTATTGTTTAAATACCCTTTCTATAAACACCCTGATCTCTTTTCCCAGTGCTGTTGGTGAGGCAGGTTGACCATGTGTACGGGCCAGCATAGTACGGTCTTTCCAAAGAATTGCCTTGTCTTCAAGTTCTTCCATTAAACCTTCGAGCAGCGGATAATAGAGTTTATTTACAGCATCTCTCATAGCTGCCGGAAAAGCTGTATTATTGATATCCTGCGAAGTAAGTCCGAAATGAATAAATTCCAGGTATTGATCGATATTTTGCCCCTGAAGGCGTTCCTTAATGTAATACTCGACGGCTTTCACATCGTGATTTGTAGTACGCTCAATCTCTTTAACGCGTGCAGCTTCTTCCGGTGTAAAGCTTTGATATAGCATCCGCAAATTATCGAACAAATTATGATCAAAATCTTTTAACTGGGGCAAAGGCAATTCGCACAAGGCAATGAAATATTCAATTTCTACCCATACACGATATTTTATAATAGCATATTCCGACAGGTACTCCTGTAAACCCTTAGTTTTAACATGATAGCGTCCATCAATAGGCGAAACGGCCATAAGTGCGGATTTTTCCATATTCAGTAGTTTTTGCACAAAAATAGAAAATTAATCGGCAGAATTACAAGTCTGCATAAGTAAAAGCAATGCATCAATAAAAAAGGCTGCCTTTTTAGAGCAGCCTCTTTCTACATTCTTAAAGTATGATTTATCGTTTCCTGCGGAATAGCATAACCAATACAATCAGGGCCAAAATAATAATGGCACCAATCATAATATTCATATTGGTTTTGCTAATGTTTACCATAGCAGCTTTTTCTTTTTTCTCAGGTACATTATCCTGACCCAATACAAGGAATTGATCATCTGTTTTTTCAACCACTGTACGGTACCACCACTCCGGGTATCCTGGTTGTTCTAGATCAATAACTCCGGTGCCGTTAGTCAGGAATTCACCATTTTCCTCTTTCTTAACGTTTCCATCAACATATTTCATCATTATGAATTGAAATAGCTCTTTCCAACGCTCAAATGTGTATTGACCGGCATTGATAGAATAATCAGAAACCATTTTTGTAGCTCTGTATGGCGAGCTTTGGTAAAGCGCTTTGGCTTTTTGATCGATTTCAGCCACTTCTTTTTTGAACTTCTCATCTAATTCGTTCATAGCTTCGCGAATATCAGGTTCAATCATATTGTAACGCAAATATGCAAAGTTCGACACCATGTTAAAAATCCAGAACGCGGATGTTTCTGACCATTCATACATACTTCCGTTGCCTTCGCGAAAAGCCTCAGGAGCTTTTTTCATTCCGGCATAAAAAGGCACATATACTGATGTAGCAGCATCATCAACGCTAAACCAGTTAATTCCACCAATTGGATCGGGCAACCAGCTACGTGACTGTGTTACAAAAGAAAACCCGGTTTGCTGCGTAGCAGTGGCCCTTTCATTGCAATACTCAACTGAATCTACTTCCCAGGTTAACGGACGCCAGCGATATGGACGCTCAAATGGACCTGCTCCAATATCTTTGCGCATATCCAGTGGTGTACCTTCGAGGTGGTCGCGCATAAAATCCTGTACATCGTGCGCAGACAATTTATTCTCTGGTTTAATCCACAGTGGCATGCGGTTGGTTGCAATACCTTGCTCGTTTTTCTCTATTTTACCACTGGCATAATCAAAGTATTGTTCCATGTCGGGATTGATATCTTTGAAAAATGACCAAACACGCATTTCGCAAAAACGGGCTCCGCCGAAAGTCAGGGGAGCATAAACATCTGAGAAACTAAAATCCTTATCTTCACCTTCATAGTAACCTTTTTCTTTAGCAAAAGAAATTACGTCAGGTGAATGAAAAGTAGTTTGTTCTTTATTGAACCAATCATTTTTTTCCTGAATGGGAAAAGTGGTAATACGCGCCTGGTTGGCATGAGCCGACACATAACCATCAGGGATTTGGCGGGCTACATAAACAATACCCTTGTTTCCCGGTCCTTTTCCAATGATTTCCATGATCCATACTTCATTCTTATCAGCAATAGATAATGATTCACCGGAACTATAATATCCATATTCTGAGGTTAGTTCAACCATTGTTTTGATGGCTTCGCGAGCCGTTTTGGCACGTTGAAGCGTTAGGTAAATTAAGCTGCCATAATCAATGATCCCGGTTGTATCGCGAAGTTCGCTCCTTCCACCATAAGTTGTTTCGCCAATTGCCAATTGATGTTCATTCATATTTCCGACCACAGCATAAGTATGTTCAACCTGGTCAATTTCTCCAAGATATTTCCCGGTATCCCATTCATAAACTTTTACTTTACTGCCCTTTGGATAATCGGCAGCTGGTCTGAAATACAATTCACCATAAAGTACATGGGAATCTGCGGCATAACTAATAATGTTAGAACCATCGGTAGAAGCACCTTTGGTTACCAGGAAATTGGTACAGGCATCAGCCGGCAAAAAGGCAAAGGCCGTAACAAAAAGGGCCAGAATCGATGCAATAATTGTTCTTCTCATTGGTCTATATTTAATTGTTTATAATGTCAATAGCAACAAAAATAGAAAAAATATTATCAATACCTTATCTCAGAAGATAAGTGTGCAGATATGGACATAAAATTTCTACCCTACAAAATAACCTCACGCACATTCAACAAATATTTTCAATAGTAAGCATAATCAGCAGCAGCCCAAAAAAAAGCAGGGAATTCATTTTTCTTAAAAAAAATAGCGAGATATTCCTGTTTAATATTTTGAAAAAAACCGTATCTTAGCACAGCATTGCACAAAATCCGGATTAAGGCGGGATTTGTGCATATTTTTTGGCCGGACATCCGGCGCAACCAGCATTTGTAAGAAATTGTAAAATCTTTTGACATGAAAATTGATGTGCTACTTGGCCTGCAATGGGGCGATGAAGGAAAAGGAAAAGGTGTGGATTTGCTCACACCCAGGTATGATGTAATAACCCGTTTTCAGGGAGGACCAAATGCAGGTCACTCGTTGGAATTCCATGGTAAAAAGCACATTTTACATCTCATACCTTCAGGCATTTTTCATGATAGCATTAACCTTATTGGTAATGGAGTAGTCATTGATCCCGTAAAATTCATGGATGAGATTTACAATCTAAAAAAACTTGGTATTGATCCCGAAAGCAAACTGCTCATATCGCGCAAAGCGCACTTAATTTTACCAACGCATCGCATACTGGATGCCGCCATTGAGGCTGCAAAAGGCAAAGAAAAAATTGGATCGACTTTACGCGGCATCGGGCCAACGTATCGCGATAAAATTGGTCGTGACGGGCTACGCGTTGGTGACATAGAAACAGCCGACTTTAAGCAAAAATATGAAAGGCTTAAAGCCAAGCATGAGCTGTTGCTGGGCCAGTATGATTTTGAATATGACCTTAAGGAAGATGAAAAAGCATGGTTTGAAGCCATTGAAACCATGAAAAATTTTGAGTTGGTAAATTCCGAATATCGTATCAACCAATATATTGAACAGGACAAAAAAATACTGGCAGAAGGTGCTCAGGGCACACTGCTCGATGTAGACTTTGGCTCCTATCCTTTCGTTACTTCCTCCAACACAACCATAGGTGGAGCATGCACAGGGATGGGTATTGCGCCACAAACAATTGGAAATGTAATTGGTATTGTTAAGGCTTACTGCACACGAGTGGGATCGGGTCCATTCCCTTCAGAACTACATGATAATGACGGGCAGCAACTTAGAGACAAAGGTGCCGAATACGGTTCAACAACTGGTCGCCCGCGCCGATGTGGCTGGCTCGATTTGGTAGCGCTAAAGTATGTGGTTATGCTAAATGGCGTAACTGAAATTATTCTGACCAAAGCAGACGTGCTGGATGAATTTGAGACAATTCAAATTTGTACAGCCTACAAAATAAATGGTAAAGAGACTACAGAACTACCTTTTGACATCAACACCCCAATAGAACCCGTTTACACAGAACTAAAAGGCTGGAATACACAGATTAAAGAAATGCGCAAACCAGAGGAATTGCCCGGGGCATTCAATGATTATTTAAAATTTATTGAAGACTACATTAATGTGCCTGTAAGCATTGTCTCTGTTGGACCAGACCGCGACGCAACCATTTACATGAAGTAAGCAAAGTAATTGCGTTGAAGGTATCTGAATTGGCATATTCTAAAATTATGCCTTAACAATCGCCATATCTAAGCCCAAAGAAAAAAAAGCTATCCGAAAAAATTCAGGGTCTGGGCAGATACACAAAAAATTCAGATCCCTTACCCTCTTGACTTTGTACTTTAATTTTGCCACCGTGCTTAGTTATAAATTCTTTGCTCAAAAGCAAGCCTAATCCGGTTCCTTTTTCCTGGTTTGTGCCAGGTGTTGTAACCTTTTCAGAAATTTTAAAAAGTTTTTTCTGGGTTTCATTTGGCATTCCTACCCCAAAATCCTTCACCGATATAATTATGTTTTTATTTTTTTCCAAAGCGCCTATCTCTATTTTACCACCTTTATGGCTAAACTTAATTGCATTTGATATTAAATTTCTCAAGATGGTATTAATCATATTGACATCTCCATATGCTTCAAGTTCAGGCGGGATCTGCACATCAGTGCGTATGTTTTTCTCTAATATCTGACTGTAGAGTCCGGTTATACATTCATCAACTAAATGGGATAGTTTAAATAGACCAGGATCAAATTTTGTGCGGTTCATCTGCGAACCAGCCCATTCTAGCAAATTCTGAAGCAATTTATATGAGTTTCTACTTGATTTATAAATATTACCAGCATATTGCTTTATCGTTTCTTTATCGTATTTATCAATTTTGGTGTATAAAAAATTAGAGAAACCCATAATCGCATTGAAAGGATTTTTCAAATCATGCGATATTATTGAAAAGAATTTATCTTTTGTGGCATTTAATTCTTCGAGTTCTTTGCTTCGATTGGTAAGATCCTGCTTTGCCTGCCTCAATTCTTTTTCGACTTCCTTTAATTTACTAACATCAATCGCCAATTGAAAATGGGCCTGCCTGCCATCAACCCATCTTATTGGGCGATCAATTATATAAAAGTCTTTTTTTAGCGATTCGTTAAAGTGCTCCCAATAACATGACTTATTTTTTGTGAAAATTTCATCATGTTTGCAAAAAGAACAGGGTTCATCGTTGTTTTGCAAAGCCCTGAAGCATTTTTCACCCGAAATATTGTGTCCTACAACCTCATTAACAGCCTGATTAGCAAATAATATTTCATAGGTATGCTTATCTGCCACATAGATAGGCTCTGTAATGCTGTTCAAGAGTGAGAGAAACTGTTCCCGCTCTGTCTTCAGTATCTCATTACTCTCATTAAGTTTTTCGTTTATTACGTTTAATTCTTCATAAGCAGAATTTAGTTCTTCCAAATTAACTTCCAGTTCATGATTTAATTCAGCAACCCTGAACTCATCTTCTTTTCTGCTTGTAATATTTTCCTTTATAGCAATATAACCTATGTGTTTACCTTCCTGAAACAAAGGTGCCATTGTAGCTCGTTCCCAGAAATGTGTGCCGTTTTTGTGTTTATTGATAAACTCACCGGTCCATACATTGCCGCTGGCAATAGTTTCCCACATTTCTTTATAGACTTCCGGTGATGTTTTTTCTGATTTCAATATCCTGGGATTCTCTCCTATTGCTTCTTCAACTGTGTAACCTGTTAATTCAGCAAATTTCGGATTTACATATTCAATTGTGCCATCCAAATCAGTAATTACTACAGATGTAGGACTTTGTTCTACAGCTGTCTGAAAGCGATTTGCTTCGTATCTTGCTTTTACCTTTTCTTCAATATCAAATATTACTGAATGCAAAATTATTCCTGTTTTTGTATTAACAGGATGACTGTAGACTTCCACATTCCTTACTTCCCCATTTTTCAACCTGTGTCTGAATAAAAAGTAATTTCTTTTCTGAGTTTTAGCTTTCTGGATTTCAGCTGCTATTTCATCTTCACTTAAAATATTAATTTCTGATATTTTCATACTCAGCATTTCCCGCGCACTATAACCGTAATAATTTAGAGCTCCGTCATTGGCATCAAGGATATTTCCAGTTGCAGAGTCAATAAGTAAACCTATTGTTTTACTTTCGCTAAAAACACGCTTGTAATCAATTTGCGTTATTGAATCGCCATTACCTGATGCTGTTCGGGCAAACTCCTCAACAGTTTTATAAAGCGCACTATTACGTTCCTCGCTAAACTGTTTCAGTATTTCATTTAACTTTTCCATCATAACTACCGGAGTTATTTTCAGCTGAACCTAAACTATAAATATAAAAATATTAAATTAAATACATAGCTCACCCGGGAATAAAAAGGCCACCATGGAAAGTCCATAGTGGCCGTTCAATTTTTTTAATAATAATCTTATGCCTTCTCCAGCTCAACTGTAAAGTGGCGCATTATTGGGGCTTCATTCTTTATTTTGTAGCCTTTGGCAATTGTATGCCGCCTGTCATAAACATTTTTAGCAGCAGCAGCAATTACATCTATATGGTTATTGGTATACACCCTTCTGGGGATGGCCAAACGCAGTAATTCCATTTTGGGGTAACGGTTTTCGCGCGTATCGGGATCACGGTCAGCCAACAGAGTTCCAATTTCTACACCTCTTATTCCAGCCTCAAGATATAATTCAATTCCCAGGGTTTGCGCTATATATTCCTCTTTTGGCACATTTGGCAAAACCTTTCTGGCATCAATAAATATAGCATGTCCGCCAGCCGGACGCTGATATGGAACGTTATACTCATCAAGCTTTTGCCCCAAATAAGCTACCTGCCTGATACGGGTTTCGAGGTATTCAAATTCGGTTCCTTCGTCGAGCCCAACAGCAAGCGCATTCATATCGCGGCCACTCATACCTCCATATGTTATAAAGCCTTCGAACATAATATTATAAGTCGAAGCCTTTTTAAAAACTTCTTCATCTCTGAAACAGACAAAACCACCCATATTAACTATGGCATCTTTTTTTGACGACATTGTGGCATAGTGGGCATACTGGTACATTTCCAAAACAATTTCTTTAATGGACTTGTCTGCATATCCCTGCTCGCGAGTTTTAATAAAGTAGGCATTTTCTGCAAAACGTGCAGAATCAAACAGCAGTTTCACTCCATATTTATCAGCCATTTCAGCCACTCCCTTAATGTTGGCCATTGAAACAGGCTGCCCGCCAGCAGTATTGTTGGTCAGTGTAACCACAATAAATGGTATTTTTTCCCGGGGGGTATCTTTCAGTACATCCTCCAGCTTGGTTAAGTCAATATTACCTTTAAAAGGATGCTCATTTTCAGGATCAAAAGCTTCGTCAATGGTGCAGTCTATGGCATGTGCACTCCGAAACTCAATATGTCCTTTGGTTGTATCGAAATGGCTGTTGCCCGGAACAATATCTCCGGATTTAACCAAAACAGAGAAAAGCACATTTTCAGCAGCGCGTCCCTGATGAGTTGGTAGGAAATGATCAAAACCCAGAATATCTTTGAGCGCCTTTTTCATGTTGTAATAACTCCTTGCTCCGGCATACGACTCGTCGCCAGTCATCATAGCAGCCCATTGTTGGTCGCTCATGGCACCGGTTCCGGAATCGGTAAGTAAATCGATATAAACCTGCTCACTTTTAAGATTAAATAAATTATATCGTGCGTCTTTTATCCAATTTTCACGCTCTTCGCGTGTGCTTTTACGGATCGACTCCACCATTTTTATTTTATAGGATTCAGCAAATGGAATATCCATAATTATGATATTTTATAAGTTTATAATTTTTTGATAAGAAAATAATCGGAGGGAGAAAAACTACTAATAGTGAAAAACATCGCGGCGCTTAATATTCAAATAGCGCGTGGCAGCCAGAACGGTTATGTCATTTTTCACATCCATATTTGAAAGCAAAATTATTGATTTGTTACTTTTTTTCAAAGATATTAAACTTAAAATCCATATTTTTGTTGGTAATGCTTTTAAAACCCGAGAATTAGAAAAAGAATTATCATGAAGCTACTTACAACTATTATGCTCACAATGGCAGTAATTATTTCATATGGCCAGCAAGACACAGCAAAAACAGTTGAGCAAAAAAAAGACACTGTATGGACATTCGAAGGTCAATCGAGCCTAAATTTCACACAAGGATTTCTGGAAAACTGGTCACAAGGTGGTGAAAATTTCTTAAGTACATTGCTTTTAAACGATTACACCATATCTTACGATAAAAAACGTGCGTCATGGGAAAACAGTTTTAATTATAAACTAGGTGGCACTCAGCAGGGAGATCAGGACATGAGAAAAACAGAAGATATATTTGAATTCAATAGTAAATTTGGATATGATATATCGAATCGCAACATCTTTTTTTCAAACATCATTAACTTCAAAACACAATTTCTTAAGGGTTTCGACTACGGTAGCGGGAACGATAGTATAGCAATAAGTCGATTCCTTAACCCTGGCCATCTGGTTGTTGCAACAGGTTTTGAATACAAATACGATAAAATATTAAGTGCCATGATATCGCCGCTTTCAGGGAAAGCAACTTTTATGACAGATACTGTAAAATACAATCCCGAAACTTTTGGTATAGATGGCGATAAAAACTTTAGAGCAGAGATGGGTGCATACATTCGAATAAAATTCAAAAAGGAACTGATTAAAAATGTCAGTATTAACACATCACTCGAACTATTTAACAATTATTTTGACCACCCTGAAAACATTGATATTGACTGGCAATCAACAATAACCTTTAAGGCCAATGATTTTATCAAAACTGTACTGTTCACACATTTTGTATATGACCAAAATGTTTCCCAATACTGGCAGGTAAAAGAGACCCTTGGTATTGGTATAGCCTACAGCATCAAATAATAAAAAATGAGAATATTGTAATGGCAGCGTAAAGTATGCTTGCAATGCCATTTGTGGTAAAAAAAGCTAAATTAACTTTGGACAAATCTGAAACCTTGACTATCAAATGTTGGTATAGTAGCAACAAAACAAAAATACCGGCACCAATGAAATAAATATAGGTAAGGTTAAGCCAGGTTCCAATCAGTATAATAATTACCCCAGAAAATAGATGTATCGCCCTGGAAATCCACAAGGCGTTTTTTCTACCAAAATATGAGGGTATTGAGAACAATCCCTGCGCTTTATCAAAATTATCATCTTGCAGGGCATAAATAATATCGAAGCCGGTTACCCACAATAGCACAGCTACTGACAGCATAACCGGTACCAGATGAAAAGTGCCTGTAACCGCTAAAAAGGCACCAATGGGCGCCAACGACAAACCTAATCCGAGGATAAAATGACAAAGCCAGGTGAATCTTTTGGTAAGGCTATATCCCAGTACCACGGCTATGGCTACAAATGACAGATAGAAACAAAGCAAATTTATAAACCATGTGGTAATAATAAATGCCAATACATTAATAATCACAAACCAACCTGCGGCCTGAACCGAAACTGCCCCTGAAGGTATTTCTCTGGAAGCTGTACGGACATTTTGCGCATCAATATTGCGATCTATATACCGATTGAAACCCATAGCAGCATTGCGTGCAAATACCATTGCAAGCAATACTTTCAACAGGTCGAGCCAATTAAAGCCCCCATCAAAATATACGGCAGCCATAAAATATCCAACCAATGCAAATGGCATAGCAAAAACAGTATGGGCAAACTTCACGAGTGAAAGAAACTTTTGCATAAAGCAAGATTTAAAACTTGCGTAAAAATAGCAACTTTTACACATCCTAAAAAAACTAACACCTCTAGTTTAGAGGTCTGCTTCACTAAAAAAATTTGATTTTCCTGATAGATTTTGCTACATTGTTAGTAATTAAAAATAAAATACTATGAACCGAGCCATGACCAAATTTTTGTCACACACGCACATGATTATAAGGAAGCTAACAGACCATGTGAAGTGTAATTGAAACATCATGGCGAGCTCCATATGACAATTAAAATCAAAATTATAAACATATGAAAAAATTGCTTATTACCTGCCTTGTAATCATCTTTTCACTGAGCCTTTTTGGACAAAAAATTATTGATTACAAACAGTGGTCAAACCCAACAGTATTTCAAACAAGCCCAACGCCAGTAATTACAGGTTTTGGAGAGTATAGCGATTCCCTATCAAATGTGTACGATGGCAAAACATTCTTTGCCAACGGAACTGATTATTTCCAGATAGAATCCTGGGCCGATTACTACTATTGGTTTACACAAAAATTCTGGTATAAATTCAGAAACCCTGAATTATACGAATATTTTTACCTGACGGAGGATAATTATGAAATGGCCAGATTTGTCGCTACTCAGTACCTAGGTAAATACTACCCTTCTGCGCTTACGATTCAACTTGAACCGGGTAAGTCAAAAAGTACTGTCAACAGGACAGCAGGAGGTGCTCATTATGCAAGCAACATTAAGCAAGTACAGGAACTGCAAAAAGACCTCAAGGACCCAATAAACAAAGTAAAGGTCAGAACTTTTAACTATGACATCAATGAAGGGAAAGTGAGAGCGAAACGAGAAGCCACAAAAAAGAGATATGACTACAGCCAGCCAAACAACTCAGGTATCCGAACGTTCAAGCATAAAACAGTTCCAGCAAAAATAAATTCGAAACGAATAAACCAATCGAAGAGCCGAAGCACCAGAAGGAGTGGCTCGTCTAATTCGAAACGGACAAAATCAAAACCATCAAAAAGCAGGGAACGATAAAGGACTTTTAATTTCAAGAAGGCCATTTCGCGAATCTGAACATTAGGTTCCCGAAATGGTCTTTTTTATTATACAAGCACAAATTTTAACATTATATTTAACTGCACTTTAATAACCAATGAAAACCTATATTGAATAGAACAAAAACAATAAAAAATTACCTGAGGTCAGGTTTTAACTGGCGTATAGCATTTGCTTTTTTGGCCGGAGCCATTGCTTCTGCCTTATTAATGGATTTCCCCTTCTTTTCGACTCCCATAAAAGACACAGCTTTTACCGAAGGATTTAGCAATTTACTTGCAACCATCACTGCCTCGATAATAGAGGTCAATGGCTATGAAGTTACTTTGAAGGAACCAAGCATTTTATTTACAAAGTCGAATGGAATTTATTTTGCATTTGGCTGTCTGGGCTATCGCCAAATCATTTGGTTTTCTGTATTTCTGTTAATCAGCCCTGGTAAGCCCATAAATAAATCCTGGTTCATACTCCTGGGAATTATCATTATTGAATTCAGCAACGTATTGCGGGCTGCAATTATTGGCATAAGTAATTATCATAACCCACAATCCTTTGAAATTATTCATGCCCAGGGCACCATCTGGTTTGTTTACGGCACAGTGCTTCTGCTTTGGCTGTTTTGGTTAGAGAGTTTAAAAAGTGACATTCTGTCACACACAACCCACACTGCATAATATCGTATAATCAAATATAAA
The DNA here is from genome assembly GCF_035268865.1 of Salinivirga sp. Classification (GTDB taxonomy): domain Bacteria; phylum Bacteroidota; class Bacteroidia; order Bacteroidales; family Salinivirgaceae; genus Salinivirga. The sequence continues at coordinate 36,754 of NZ_DATFKB010000082.1, forward strand.
ACAAACATATACATTAATTTACACATATCAATTTAAACAGAAGTGGAATAAAGTTTGTTAATATTTTGGAAAAAATAGACAGTTATGTACTCTAAAACCAACATATTTAGTTTCAAAGAAGACCCCAAAAAGATAAAAGCAGGATCGGTATTGGTTTCAGAGCCATTTTCCAGAGATCCGCATTTTAGTAAATCTGTCGTGCTCATTACAGAGCATAACGATAAGGGTACAGTGGGCTTCATTCTAAATAAACCGGTAAAAATGGCTTTGAGTGATTTAATGAAAGACTTCCCGAATATTGACACAAACATATCTATTGGCGGACCAGTGGAGACCAACTCGGTGCATTTTATACACACCCTGGGGCAACAAATCGAAGGTACAAAGGAGGTAAATGATGGTTTATTTTGGGGTGGTAACTTCAAAAAACTCCAGCAACTGGTTTCTTTGGGCCTCGTTGATCAGCGTCATGTGAAATTCTTCATAGGATATGCAGGATGGAAACCAAAGCAACTGGAAACAGAAATTGATAATAATTACTGGAAAATTACAAACCTGCAAAACACCGAAATTCTCGATAACGACCCCGGAATGTGGTACAATACCGTGGCCCACTTCGGGGAGGCTTTTAAACCATGGCTGAACGTACCGGAAAATCCGGCATGGAACTAAAATTGTCGATTTACAATTTTCAAATTCAACTTTTCAGACAGCTCTGCACCAAAGCGATGATAATAGCGTCGTTCTTTGTATCCTTTTACCCAGTTGATGCCCTGCACAGCATTGGTTAACAGAACCTCATCGGCTTTCTGTAAATCATCCTCATTAATGCCCCGCTCCGTTATTTTATAATTTGTATCAGCTAATAAATCTAGTACCTGCTTTCGCATAGTGCCATCCAGGGCACCGTTAGACACACCGGGCGCAATAACCTGGTTACCTGCAACCAAAAAAACATTTGAGTTCACTGTCTCAATAATGTCATCCCGTTCATTCATTATAAAGCAATCATCAAACCCGTGTGCTTTAGCAAACTTACCTGCAAGTACATAAAAAATACTACTTGTAGTCTTTAAAGATGCCAGTCTGTTCAAAGGTTTTTTCATCTCCGAAAATGCAGTAAGTAACTTACCGGTTCCCACAAAGGGATAAAAAGGCTCATTATCAAAAGGCTCACCATCAAGCAAGAAGCCCGACTCATTATTTTGAGGAGTATATCTGCCCGCTCCTACCCGATAAACCGTAAGTCTTAACCTTGCACCTTTGTACCATTTGTTTTTATGAATGAACCGGGCTACCAGCTTTCGCAACCCATCAATCTGCAAATCAGTATGAAGTGGAATGTCAAGCAAATCCAGACTATTAGCCAGTCGTTCGAAATGAGTTTCAGCAAAAACTATATCTTCTCCTAATGTGCGCATGGTTTCAAAAACACCATCGCCATATAGAAAAGCACGATTTTGAACCGGTAAAGCAACTTCTCGCCTAACCCACTCACCATCAACACATAACCAATGATAGTTAAGCTCCATAAAAACTAATTTACATCAGGAATCTGATTTATAATTTTTATCGTTGAAGTATTAGCTTCCAATTTAAAACTTTTAATACCTGCACGTTCCCCTGCTTCAATGTCTCGTTGACTATCACCAATTAGGAATGAAGTGGAAAAATCTATATTATGCAAGGCAGCGGCCTTTTCAATCAAAAGTGTATCTGGTTTTCGACACAGGCATTTTTCAAGCTTATCGTGATGCGGACAATAAAAAAAGTCGTCAATTTTGGCATTATAATGCTGCAACTGCCGCTGTATTTCAGCATGTACAGTTTCCACATCTACCGAATCATAAAGCCCCTTTGAGATACCACCCTGATTGCTAATAACAATAACTTTATAACCGGCCTCATTAATTTTATGGATGCATTGCCCTATATCGGGATTCAGCTCCAAATCAGCTGGTCTGAATACATAGTAATGGTTTGCATTGTTATTGATCACACCATCACGATCGAAAAAAACGGCTCTTGCTTTCATTAATCAACAAATTACCAATTAAGCAATTGATTTAAAAATACATTTATCAGACGTGGTTCAAGTACCAGCGGGAAAAGAAATCCAAATATTGCACCCCAGAAGTGTGCATCGTGACCAATATTATCTACATTCTTTTTCCCCATATAATATGAATACGCCAGGTAAGCAATTCCAAAAACAATCCCGGGTATGGGCAATACGCCAAAAAACAGTACTTTTTCCAGCGGTGCAAAAAATATACATGCAAACACCACAGCAGAAACGGCACCAGATGCCCCTACTGCACTATAGCTATAATTGTCTTTTTGCTTGAACAAACTCACCAGACTCGATGCCAATATGGCCAGCACATAAAAGATCAGGAATAACAGGCCGGCGGGCATAAAAGCAAAATAATGATTAAAAAAGAATATAAGCACATTTGCAAAAGAATAGAGCACGAGCATGTTAATAATTAAATGCATCCAGTCTACATGCAAAAGCGCATGTGAAAATAACCGATAATACTCTTTTCTTTTTATAACCTGGTAAGGTGAAAAGTTATATCTGTACATAATCTCGGGTCGTTGAAAAGCATATACAGATACAACTGCAGTGATAACAATTATAAATAGCGTCATTTAAAATTATTTGTTTTATTTTATGATTAATCTTTTTGTTGAAACGTGGTTTTCATATATCGCCTGTACTAAATACAAGCCCGATGTAAAACTATTAGTCTTCAATTTATAAATACTACTACCAGATAATGGCTCAGACATTACAACGCCGCCGTTTGCATTTACTATGCGAACCATATTTGGAGTTTGCTCATCAAACGCAATAAGTACGTCAGATGTTGCAGGATTTGGAAAAACTTTCCATGATTTGGCTGCATTTAACTCCTTAACAGATATGCCGGCATTTACAGTAATATTTACTGTATCAGTTTCAGATGAACCAACCTGATCGGCTACTTCTAAATAAACCTGCAATGTAGTATCAGTTGTAACTTCCGGAGCATCGAATGTGGGCGTTGCTGTAGTTTCACCAATTAAATCTATTGTAGCATTGGTCCACCAGCTATAGGTCATATCATCTCCATCAGGGTCGTATGATGAAGTTCCATCAAGCTGAACAACTGTCCCGGCATCAACCGATTGATCAGCACCGGCATTAGCAACCGGCAGCATATTGCCAGCAGTATCAAGGCTGTAAGTCCAGTAGCCTTCAGGCGCAGTCATTGGTCTAACCTGTTCTTTTCCACTGTTGGCGGTTGCTTTCAGGTAATATTGCACAATTACAGAGTCGGCTTTAGCCTCAACGGGAATCTGTGCATGCCAAAGCTCTGTAGAATCTATATTTTGGGCCATGCTTAAAGGGGTAAAAGCGGCTGTTGTATCGGTACGATACATTACAGTTGCACTCTCAATACCTGATTTATGTTCAAAATAACCGGTAACCTCATGGTTTCGACTTACGGCATCCGCTGTTTTCAGCTTTCGGTGTGAGATCAACAACGGATTATGAGCACCGAGCTCATGTGTAATACAATGAATTGCTCCACTCAGGCCAATAATATCGTCGCAGTCAATTCCCACAACTTCATATCCCGGCATATGCTCACGATAAATATTCAATGCTTCTTCATCGGTATCAGCGCCATATATCGGAACCAACACCAGCTCATTCAAAATTAAGGCGTTTGTATATGTTCTGTAATCGCCCCAATCATCGGGATAATTACCATACGCATCGGGTGGCATCGGTATGCGTACAACATTAAATGGTGTTCCGAAAACGGTTTGGTAATTATTTAATACATATTGCAGGTTTGCCTCTATTTGCGGGCCATCAGCCACACCATCGGGGTATTGGCCAACCAGAAGGGTCTCCTCATCGAGCAACTTCATGTGCATATCAATGTGGTGTATTCCATCGTATGGCAATGTTTCCATAAGCACATACTCATCAATCCCCATAAAAGCCTGCACAATATCCCGTACTTCCTGCTCTGTATGTCCGGGATTCTCTTCAACAATAAGTTCTGAAGAAAACCCAAGTCCAAAACCATCACTCATGAAATTACCACCAGTTCCGACAAGATCATATGGTTCAGTGGTATTTTCATACAAAGGAATACCCATCTCATTGGCAAGGGCAGCCGGAATTGCATCATCATCAGGTCGGGGACGGTTGTAAATCCAATCTACAAATATCAATGAGTCAACATTATTTTTGTAAACATTACTGGGTCCATAATCGCGAATCCATATACTATTGGCATATTCATTAAGAAAATCAACGCTATCCAGGGCTATTCCCTCACTTGTAAGGGTCGAAGAAACTGAGGAAGAATTAGTAGTTACGATATAAACCTTTCCCTGATCGACACTGTGGCGTACAATCTCAGTTAATATACCAGGAAAGCTTTGCCAGGATATTACCACACCCTGCATCTCTTCCCACTCTGCAGCAGCTCTCACCGGAAACTCAGGAGGCGTGGTCTCTCCCCTGGATTGAATATTCTCCAGATAAACGGGCATTATTTTTTTCTCGGCTTTGGTCATTTTGTGGGGCAAGGTCTGGGCCGAGGCGGCTAACCCCATAGTAATCATAACGATGGCGATAATAGTTCTCATAGCTTTTTAATTTGTGAAATAATCAAGTGAAATAACCAAAAAATATCGAGTTTTGCAAACGGGACAGCTTGTCACCTAACTTCTTAAAATCAGCCATTTCTTACCACTTCTGACAAGATGACAAAAGCATTTTGCTTTGGCAGGGCTTTTGATAACCTGCAATGGTACTAAAACAAAGAAGATATCATTATGGTAGATAAATCGAAGCAAAAAGAAGAAGAAAAAAAGCAGCAACAAGCCAGTAATGGTAAACAAGAAACTTCTGCCAGGGATCAATCCAAAACCCACGAAGAACAACAAGCTGTAGAAGATAATAAAGACGAAAATAAAGAATCTTCTGAAAAAGAAGAGGAAACAAAAGATCATAAAAAATCGACAAAAGACAGCAAGGCAAAAGGCAACAAAAAAGGAAAGAAAAAAGATCCTAAAGAAGAAAAAATACAGGAGCTTGGCGAGCAAGTTGAGAAATTAAACGATCGCTACGTGAGATTGCAGGCTGAATTCGACAATTACCGCAAACGCACCATCAAAGAAAAAGCTGACTTACTAAAATCAGCAGGTGAAGATGTATTGAAAGATATGCTTCCGGTTATTGACGATATGGACCGGGCAATTGAAACCATTGAAGCTGCCGAAGATAAAGATGCCATTAAGGCTGGGATGCAGTTAATTGACCAAAAATTTAAAGAATTCGTTAAGCAAAAAGGTGTTTCAGAAATTGATGCCATGCACCAGGAATTCGACACAGATGTGCACGAAGCAATGACAAAAATCCCTGCACCTAAAGAAGAGCTGAAAGGGAAAGTGGTAGATGTTATTCAGAAAGGATATAAACTTAACGATAAGGTAATTAGATTTGCTAAAGTTGTCATTGGAGAATAAGCAGCGCAATTACAGAAAGTAAGGATTATGAGTAAAAGAGATTACTACGAAGTATTAGGTGTTTCACGCGATGCCTCAAAAGAAGAAATTAAAAAAGCCTACCGCAAAATGGCTATTAAGTATCACCCGGACAAAAACCCGGATGACAAAGAAGCCGAAAATAAATTTAAGGAGGCAGCGGAATCTTATGAGGTATTAAGTGACGACACTAAACGACAACGATACGATCAATTTGGCCATGACGGCGTCAAAGGATCCGGTGGATTCGGCGGTGGCGGCATGAGTATGGATGATATATTCAGTTCATTTGGCGATATCTTTGGAGATGCCTTTGGATTCGGCGATTTTGGCGGATTCGGAGGATTTGGCGGTGGACGTAGTAGACAGAGGGTAAATAAAGGCTCAAACATTCGCATTCGTGTTAAACTAACACTCCAGGAAATGGTCAATGGAGTTGAGAAAAAGGTAAAAGTTAAAAAATACACCGAATGTAAAACCTGTAGCGGCTCTGGTGCAAAAAACGGCGCTTTCAGCACATGCAACACATGTAACGGAAGTGGCCGAGTTACAAGAGTTTCTAATACTTTTCTTGGCCAAATGCAAACCACGGGAGCATGCCCCACTTGTGGTGGCGAAGGAAAAATCATTAAAGATAAATGTACAACCTGCTACGGTGAAGGCATTGTAAAAGATGAAGAGGTAATCAGCATAAAAATCCCGGCAGGTGTAACCGAAGGCATGCAGCTTAATGTCAATGGCAAGGGTAATGCAGCACGCAGAGGTGGCATTCCCGGGGACCTGATGGTAGTAATTGAAGAAGAAGAAAACGAAGATTTCATACGCGATGGCAACGACCTGATTTATAACCTTTACATTGGCATGCCAGATGCTATACTGGGCACTACCGCCGAAATTCCGACTGTAGAAAGCAAGGTTAAAATCAAAATTGACCCGGGCACACAATCTGGCAAAATCCTCAGACTTCGAAACAAAGGCATCCCCCAGGTTAATGGCTACGGACGTGGAGACATGTTAGTTCAGATTAACGTTTGGATGCCTGAAAAAATCAGCCGCGAAGAGCGCAAAATTATTGAGAAGCTGAAAGAATCTGATAATTTTAAACCGCAACCCAAAAAGAAAGAAAAAAGCATATTTGAGCGCATGAGAGACTATTTTGGATAATAGGGCCCACCAAACTGCTAAATAAAACTAAAAAAACCGGCCTCAGAGTTGAGCGCCGGTTTTTTATGTTTCATTTCCAACTAGTCTCAGCAAGAAAACTACCTGTTTTTGGGTGTGCCTAGTAATAAAACTTCAAGAACAAGGCTTGACCATTTTGAAAATCAAGGAGTTTACTTTCGTAAGTGACTGTTTTCAAAATGGTCATAACGCAGTTATTGGAGTTTTCTTGCAGGCACTAATTAAAACAGGTGATTTCCTAAGTTGGTGTTAACCTCAATTTCCAGAGAAGCTTCATCGCGAAAAAATAAATCCTTGCGGAGTTTCGCTAGTAGCAACCCAATTCATTTAAATTTTGTAGCTTTACGCCTTAAAAAAATACCGGACTATGCACTATTTAAGAAATTTTGGAATCTTTGCTGCCGCCTGGATGGTAGCTATGCTCATTT
>NZ_DATFKB010000083.1:0-5286 GCF_035268865.1 Salinivirga sp.
CTAAATATTCTCCTCTTTCGTCGATTATTGGTGACAGACCGCGCACCACAAATCCGCCTCTGCCCACTTCAATACCGCTAATTGGTTGGTGATTGCGCGAAATATCAAGCACCGTATTTCTAAAGCCCGATATGTCATCTCCATGTTTGTCGGACCAACTTCGCAACAGTGATTTTGCAGGAGGGATGTGGTAATGAATTTTAGCCTGTCCACCTGTTTGCTTTCTTATAGCTTCAGTAATTGGTTTAAGCTTGGGTCTCATTATTTGGCCGGCAGAATCTACGTTTTTGGTCTGGTAGTATTTGTGATAACCATCATAAACAAAATCCAAATTTGCAGCCATGCTTGCTGCATAAAGGGCTTTATTGCCCATGCGGTTGATGTTTTTGTTCAGGTCGGCAATTTTTGATTCAATAATTGCATTTGTATTGCTGTCGTTTGTGCTTACAAGGTAGTTACGACTAAATAACGTAATTAGTGAAATAGCCACTATAATTACAATGGTCATGGGAATTGCAATCTTATAAAGCAGCTTGCTTTTTTGTTCTAATTTTTTCATAGTGTTCTATTTTGGCGGTAAGTTCTTATCTGCTTTTGAGTCTTCAATGAATGTGAAACTGGGTTTGTAAGTAAGCATAAGGGCAGCAAAATTGCTGGTAGCATTATGGTCTCCCCCTTTCACAATATCCATTGATCCGGAACCAAACATAGTTCCGTAAATAGCTGTTAGATTTAGTTTTTTCGCAATTTTATAAGATGCTTTTATATCTACTTCGGTACCAAGGTATTGGTCGATTTTCTCACCACTGGCAGCATCTGTATATTGGTGTGGCAACCGGAAGATATGTGCTGAAAGCTCAAGTTTTAGTTTCGAATTAAACTTATGATTGGTTCCTGCAAAAATTCCCTGAATGCCATTTTTTCCAATGGGGAAATAGTCCATATATCCCAAAAACTTGTGTTTTGCTCCATATAACCTGTCGAAATTATTTGTCTTATTTGTCGGGTCACTGTTGGGGTCACTTCCGCTGTAGATGTCTGTCCCCAGAAATATACCATGGTTACTTAAAAGCTGGTAATCGGCTCTGAAACCAGCCATATATGCCTCTACTAGCGTTCCTGATGGATTTTTGCCATTTTGTAAAAAACAATCAGTATTAATTTTTAAGGACTTTATTGGCTGAAAATTTATTGTAGCTCCATATGTAATGCGGGCAAAGTATGTGTCTTTTGTGTCAGGTTTAGCGTTGAGGTCGACAAGTGTTGTTGCAGAGGCCGACAACATATTGGAAAACCGATATTTTAACCATAGAAAGGACATTGCTTTGTAATAGGGCAGGGGATAATATGATTCGTAAGGCATCGAGCTTTTCTCGTTGTTGTATGCAAACCCCAGGTCTGACTGAAAAGCTCCGGATTTTAGTTTAAGCAATAAGACATCATGTTGCGATCCTATGTTATTCCAGTTTGTAGCTCCTAAAATACGCTGGTTGTCGTATTTTAGGATTTGCCGTCCCAGTTTTACCCGAATTATATCGTTTAAAGGAAACCCTATCCAGGCTTCCTTTAAATGAATTGTGGCAGAATCCTTTTTTGTCGGGCTTTCACCCCATGATCTCACATCCTGAAATGCTATTCGTGAGGTAATAGCTTTTTCATTAAAGGATACTCCCAGCAGGCTCCTTTGACTGGTTATGATTTCAGGCGAGCGCCCTTCGGTGTTTTGCATGTTTTTATAGCCATTCCTGAATTCAGTTCGTGGCCTTATTTCGCCATCAATTGTGAACTGAGCCTGAAGGTTGGCTGCCAATAGGAAGAGAACCAGTGCTAATAATTTACTTTTCATTATTTTAAAAATTTTGGACAAAAAGTCTGGCCTGAATATATCAGGTTTTAAAGTCATACTGAGTTATATACAGGCAATAACTAAATTTAATATAACAAATTTAGAGAATTTAAAATTGTCGAAACACCGTAAAAACACCTATTTGGTCTATTCGTCTATTTTATTAAATGTACAGTTAAATAATGCTTTACATAGTTATTTTATTTTTATGCAACCCGCTATAATTCACTATGTATGTTGTTTTAACTTGGGATATTTGGAGTAGAATATGTTTTATTATTTTATGCGGGATTTTTTTGAATGATCCGTATTCCAATAAGAAAGAAAACAGCAAAAAACTGGTTGTTTAGATCGAGTTAGACCTGACACTGGTGTACTGAAGTTTTAATGCGCCAAAATTCTCATTTGTAAGAAAAACCGGAAATATGTTTTTAATTTATCTTGCTGATGATGGATGATATAAAGAATCTCATTTAGGGATAAAAAAAGACAGAGGCCAGCATTAATTATTGCTGACCTCTAGCCTCAGAAAATGTATGACTGCAATATGATTTATTGTTTAATAAATTTCGCTTTTTGCGCAACTCCGTTGCTATAGGTGGTTTTAATAAAATATGTTCCTGTTGGAAGGTCTTCTGTAAGAATTGTTTCAACTTTAGCTGCAAATTCTTTAACCAATTTACCCTGTAGGTCTAAAATCTGAATGTGTCTGATTTTTTGTTTATCGTAATTGAGATTAAGTCGATTTTGAACAGGGTTCGGATATACTTCGAGTGTTTTCGCTTCAATACCAGAAACTGAGAGTGTTCCGTCGTCTGAAAGGTAATTTACTGATTCGCCAACCAGTGAACCTTCGGAGTAATTCCTGTTGTATGTCATTACAGGAAAATTAATGTTTTCTGCATACCAGTAATAGATTGTATCAACTGTACTGCCTGTGGGCGATCCGTTTTGATAGTCAGTAGTGTTTCTTACAATTTGAATTCGCAGTGCATTATCATAAGTGGCATCGGGCGTGATAAGTGTCCCATATCCATCTGCTGCAACATCCAGGGTACCTTCGCGATCGAAAGTCATACCAAAGCTTTCATAGCTACCTTCGAAGGTGTCCGAATAGCTGTCACCATAAGTGATAGGGAATCGCACCTGATCTTCTCCGTCGGTGTAGGCAATTACTGCCTGATCTGTGTGAATACCCCAATAAACAAATGCATTATTGGTTGTGCCGAAATAGGAGTAAGTCCCTACCTGTGAGTAGAAAATATCAGCATTTGGAAAATCGGGGTTGCTGGCTGCCTGAATACTAACACCACGGGTGGTTGATGTCGTAAGATTAGAAAAATTCCAAGTTACATCAGCACCAGAGGGGCCTTCAGTAAAGCCGGCACCCGGATCACTATTTATGTTTTGTTCATATGTGTCGCCCACATTGGGATTGTGGGCTTCAGCTGTCAATGTTACTTGAGCATTGCTGAAAAAATAGATAGAAAAAAATAATGTGGTAAAAATTAAGTGTCTCATAATAAGCCTTTTTTCGTGCAACAAATCAGATAAACAACTGTTTAAATCTTCTTTTATTTGAAAAGCAGTTATGAAAGCTCTGCAACAAGCTGTGCGTTAATATGCAATTTGGAGTGATCTGTTTTTTAAGTTACCTTTAAAATATGGCTGAAATAACATATATAAAAAACGAAGCACATTACGGAAAAGTTTTGCAGGCAGCATTGCAGGCAAAGCGTATGCTATGGATCGGTACAGCTGATTTGAAAGATTTGTATGTGAAGCACAACAATGTAACGATGCCCTTTTTGAGGGCTGTTGCTGGCTTATTGCGCAAGAAGGTTGAGGTAAGATTAATACATGCAAAAGAACCCGGAACTCGTTTCAGAGATGATTTTGATAAGCACCCGGAGCTTGTGAACCACCTTGAAAGAATGTTATGCCCACGCGTTCATTTTAAACTAATTATTGTAGACAGCCAATGGGCTTATATCGGTTCAGCAAACCTGACAGGAGCGGGTATGGGTATGAAAAGTTTAAATCGCAGAAATTTCGAATCCGGTATCTGGACCAATGACAGTGCATTGGTTGAATCGGCCATGAGTCAGTTCGACGATGTCTGGATTGGTAAGCATTGTCCAAAATGTGGTCGTAAAGAATTTTGCAGCGACCGTGTGCTGGATGTCCGATAATAAAATACCCCGGCTGCAATGTGCACTGCAATACCGGGGTGATTGGTTAATATAAGTTTGTATTTAGTATTATGCGGTCATGCCGCCATCTACTGCATGTACAGCTCCGGTAATGAAACTACTTTCATTACTACCGAGGAAGTACATTAAGTTGGCAACTTCGTCATTTGTGGCATAGCGTTTTAATGGGATAGCCTGCTCAAAGCCCTCTTTTGCTGCTTTGCCCTGACCGGGAGCAAACCCATCTTCCAGCGACCGCATCATGCGGTTATCTACCGGGGAAGGATTAACTGTATTGACCCTTATTTTATGATCGGCTCCTTCAAGGGCTGCTGATTTCATCATGCCCACCACTGCATGCTTGCTGGTCACATAAGGAAGTACATTAGCGGTTCCGCTCATACCGGCTACTGATGAAGTAATTACGATACTACCACCGTTACTGTTTTTCTTCATAACCGGAAAAACGTGGCGTAATCCATAAAAAACACCTTTTACATTGACATCTATGAGCTTGTCGAAAAGGTCCATCGGATAGTCTTCAAGGGGCAATACTTTACCCTCAATACCGGCATTGTTGTAAAAGATGTCGATTCCACCCATTTTTTCTAAGGCAAAATCCACATATTTTTTCACAGCCTTTTCGTCAGATACATCCGCTGCAATGTAATACAGGTTCTCATTATCGAGTTTAGCTGCAGCATCTTTAAGATCCTTTTCATTGAGATCAACCAATAAAACTTTTGCTTTTTTATCTAATAGCTTTTGGGCCAGTGCTAATCCAATACCTCCGGCACCACCTGTTATAACTACTCTTTTGTTTTCCATAATATCCTCCTTTTATTATTGCTATAGTTAAGACAAATGGAGTTGTGATTTAGTTTTGGGCTTTTGGCTTTAATGCCGCATATATTGATTTATGTATTTTATTATCAGGGCTTTGGCGATAGCTAAAAGGGCCTTGTTACTGCAGTATGGAGAATGTTATTGCTGTTTTGATTTTTTTATTTTTCGGATAAGAATTAATGCAAAATAAGGTGAATATTGTTTTATATATCTTCTTTTAGAGTCGGATTTATTATATTTACAAATCTTAATACTTTTGAAAATCCAATATGAAAAAGCTACTTCTTATTACAATTGTTTTAACCTTGTTAACTTTATCCTGGTTTGGTTACCAAAAATTTATTAGTAATGATCGTTTCCTGGTTGCTGAAATAGCGGCTTTTGGTGCCGATGTAAATCCTA
>NZ_DATFKB010000084.1:0-10451 GCF_035268865.1 Salinivirga sp.
CATTATAAATCAATGACAACTGATAAGGATCGGTGTCGTTACCCACTTTGGCCCATCCACCACGTATTTTGGCAAATGATAAAATGTCTGATTCAAGTTCTAACAATTCATTCACAATTACACTACCTGTAAATGAAGGATAGAAATAGCTCCATGAATCGGAAGGAAGTGTTGAACTCCAATCGTTACGTGCTGTAACATCAAGAAAAACTGCTCTTTTCCAGCCTACAGAGGCCTGTCCATAAACACTATTGGTTTCCATTTCCTCATCATACATATCAGTTACAGGATTACCCCGCACATTTGAAATGGTAAAGAGGTTAGGTACAGTAAGCTTTAATGCTTCAAGATACATCGATCCATAGTCACTTCTACGGAAGTTGGTACCTAAAATACCATTAAGATTAAAATCTCCAAAATCCTTATTAAAAGATGCAAATAAGTCTGCATTTACCTCACGATTATTCCTATCTTCTTGCCAGAATGCACCGTCAGGTTGTTCATTCGACATAACATAATCAACGTGCTTGCGTATTTCACTGTAATAATCTACACCTACACGACCGGTAATTTTTACCCAGTCTGTAAGCTCTGCATCTAAACTTGCATTACCAAATATACGGTCACGCTCACGACTTGTAGTATTATAATTCACGTTCCAATACGGGTTATTGTGATAACTGGTATTCCAGTTGTATGGATTACCAAAAACATTTAGTTTGTCATAATTTGCTTCCAGAGCTTCCATATTTACCTGGCGACCAAACCATCCACCCATAGATTGCATTACGTTGTTCGAGCTATAACCCTGAACTGGAAGGTTATCACTTGAATTATTAACGTAATTAAATGTTACATTGGACTTCAACCAGTCTGTTAAATTTTGTGTACCATTGAATGAAACTGTATACTTGGTTAAATCGGTATTTGGGATTGTACCCTTTTGGTCGTAATGAGATAAAGAGAGTCTCATGGCTCCTTTATCACCATTTGAAGTAATGTTTACGCTATTATCTAATGTCACACCGGTTTGGAAAAAGTTTTTGATGTTGTCCGGATTCGACACCCAGGGTGTAGCCTGACGTGTGTCTGGATCATTTGGATCTGCAAGTGGGCTATTGAACTGAGGCATTGACAATCCTGCATCAAGTCTTGGACCCCAACTTTCGTCCACGTTATCGTTTACACCACCACCATTACCATCATAATACAGAAACCCATAATTTGAACTATATGTTCCGTTGGCAAAATCCTGATAAGAAGCGCCATTATCATAAGCTCCTGAACCAAGATAATTAAATTCACTACCACCAACACCCTGACCATAATCATTCTGATAGTTGACAAAGTTGTAAGCCTGGTCAAAGGTAACGGCTGAACTAATTCTGACACCAATACCTTTTTTAGCTTTTTCACCGGTTTTAGTTTTTACTACAATTACACCGTTTGCTGCACGGGATCCGTAAATTGCAGCAGCGTTGGCACCCTTCAGAACCGTAAGTGATTCAATGTTTGAAGGGTCTAGGTCCATTGCAGCATTACCAAAGTCTGCCTCATTACCGACAGTACCCCACTGCGAAACGTCAGATGAAGCATTACTAATTGGCACACCATCTACAACCCAAAGTGGTTGGTTATTGTTAAAAGAAGCATTACCACGAATGGTGATACGTGAAGAAGAACCTACCGCACCACTGGCATTGGTAATTTGTGTACCGGCTACTTTACCGGAAAGCGAGTTTACAATATTGGCCTCTTTGGCTTCCTCCAGGTCAGCCCCTCCGACTTCCTGTACGGCATAACCAAGTGCCTTTTTCTCTCTCGAAATACCCAGGGCGGTAACCACCAGCTCATCGAGCTCTGTGACGGCTGAAACCATCTGGACATTAATTACGGTTTGGTTGCCGATAGCTTTTTTCACACTGTTCATACCAATGAACGAGAACATAAGCGTATCCGCACCTTGAGGAACTTCTATAGAGTAACTACCGTCATTAGCGGTAATTGTACCCACCTGGGTTCCTTTTACAACTACTGTAACTCCAGGCATCTCACTGCCATCAGAGGCGGAGCTTACAGTCCCTGTTACTGTTTTTTGTGCATACGACTGGATCCCTAAGAAACTTAGGAACACCAGTGTAAATAAAAATTTTCCCATAACACTTAACTTTTATTTAATGTATGGGCTAAAGTATCGCTTATATTGAATTATTGCAAATTTTTTTAACGAATATTTAACGTCAATTTAACTAACTATTAGGCAACTCATTATAAATGGCTGTTTATTAGTGTGTTGTAAAACACATATGACAACTATGGTTTTTACAGGTTTTGACGAGGACATGTAAAACTAAGGGATACAGGCCGTTTTGCTTGACAAAAAAATACAGAAAAATAAATTTGCAGTTTAATATATTAGAATAAACAATCAAAATTGATAATATAATGCAGCGTCGAATTCATTAAATTATAAAAGCCGAATCCGCATGCTATATTATGATTTCTGAGGCAAAACCCTGGTGCATTTCCATTAAAACACCTTCAAACATATTACAATGGCTATGGTTCAATTTTTCATACTTTTAGCTACATTTGCAATCATAATAATAAACAACACCTATAAATAATCAGGAGGTATTATGTCATTAAATAAACTAAATCAAGTGCTCACAAAAAACGTTGACGAGCTCGAAAAAAGCGGACGTGCAAAAGGTGCGGAAAAGGTTATTACACAATGTATTCCAGCTCAAAAAGGAAAAGGTCCCCGCTATTTGCTGGAAGGATATGGCAATAAAGAGTTTATTCGAATGAACTCAAACTCTTACCTGGGGCTCTCGTTGCGCAAAGATATGATTGAAGCTGAAGAGAAAGGGGCAGCAGAATTTGGTGTGGGGCCCGGCGCAGTGCGCTTTATTAACGGCACATTCAAATCTCATCTCGACCTTGAGGCCAAACTGGCAGCATTTCATGGTAGAGAAGCGGGCATGATTTTCAGCTCGGCTTATGTAACCAGTATTGGAGTAATATTCCCGATGACAACTAAAGAAACGGTTTTGATAAGCGACGAACTTAACCACAACTGTATAATAAACGCCATGCGTTTGGGACGACCTGCTGGTAAAGAAATATATGCGCACAATAACATGGAAGCGCTCGAAAAAGCACTTGAACGTAGTATAGGGAAAGGTAAAAGAGCACTGGTTATTACGGACGGCATTTTTAGCATGCGCGGAGATCATGCTCCTTTAGATGAATTTGTAAAAGTTTGCGAAAAATTTAACGACAAGTTTGAAGAAGGCGTAATTACTATAGCTGATGATTCACATGGGGTCGGTGCTTTTGGTAAAACCGGACGCGGAACCGAGGAGTACACTAACGCCAAAGTCGATATTTTGGTCGGCACACTTGGTAAAGCCTTTGGTGTGAATGGCGGATATGTTGTATCATCAAAAGAGGTGGTAAAATACCTTCGTGAAAGTGCACCTACATACATTTATTCAAATCCGATTACCGTTTCAGAAAGCGAAGCTGCAATAAAGGCACTGGAAATTGTTGATACTTCTGAAGGTAAAGATATACTGGCGCATTTACGTGCCATGACACAAAAATTCGACAAAGGATTGTGTGACCTGGGATTAGAAACAATCGAGGGCGACCATCCTGTTGTGCCGCTAATGGTGCGGGATTCTCAAAAAACAAGCGATATTGTAAAGCACCTTAACGAGCACGGAGTGCTTGCCACAGGGCTCAATTTCCCGGTGGTACCAAAAGGTGATGAAGAAATTCGTTTTCAAATCAATGCATCACACACTGAAAAAGATATTGATATTGTACTTGAGGTACTCAGTAATTATAAAGATTAACGCAGCTCCATATATATAAAACGAAAGCTCTTCGGTTTTGAAGAGCTTTTTTTTGTGCTGTTATATTATTTAAAAATACTAACGACGTTTCTTAGTTCTCGGGCGCTTATCACCCTTGTTCCGTCCACCTGCTTTTTTCGCTTCCGACAACTCCACAAGTATAGGATGTCCATCAAACTTTTTACCTATAAGACCGTCAACCAACTTATTGGTTAGGGTATCCTCTATTTCAAAAAATGAGAAATTCTTCAATATCTCAATTTTACCTATTTCTGCATCTCTCGATCGCAAGGTCTCATTAATTAACCCAATAAGCCTTGTAGGATTCAATTTATGCTTGGTCCCAAGATTAATATAAAGCCTGGAGAACTTAATTTTACCCCCTCCTGTCCGGGTTTTCTTGGCTTTCGGACCATTTTTTTCTTGTTTTCTGTTTGATTCTGAAACATTGATATCTCTGGAATCTTTATAATAATCTAAAAAGCGATTGAACTCTGCAGAGACAAAATGTTTGATCAGGTCCTCACGACTCATCGGTTCTAATTTCTCATAAATTGCCTCCATAAATGGCTGAATTTGTTTTTCATCCACATTTGTTTGGGTAACCTTATCTATGAATGCATAAAGCTGCTTCGTTACAATTTCCTTACCGCCCGGTACCGTACCTTTGGTAAACTTAACCCCGGCAACCTTTTCCACTTCGCGAATTCTGCGACCTTCACGGGAATGCACAATGGCAATTGAAAGCCCTTTTTTACCTGCACGCCCCGTGCGACCGCTTCTGTGCACATAAGCATCTGTATCGTCGGGCAGGTTATAATTAATAACGTGTGTAAGGTCATTCACATCGATACCACGTGCAGCAACATCGGTAGCCACAAGAATTTGTAACTGTCGATTTCTAAAACGATGCATAACCTCATCGCGTTGGGCCTGCGACAAGTCACCATGCAAAGCATCGGCATTATAGCCGTCTTCCATCAACTTTTTGGCGATATCTTTTGTTTCCTGACGGGTTCGGCAAAAAACAATCCCATAAATATCAGGATTTACATCTGCAAGGCGTTTTAAAACCTGGTAACGGTCTTTTGCCTGTACCATGTAATAAATGTGAGAAACATTTTCAGCGGCAGTATTTCTTGGATTCACCGAAACCTGCTCTGGGTTATTCATATATTTTTTGGTAATACGGGCTATTTCTTTCGAAAGCGTCGCTGAAAAGAGTAATGTCTGCTTCTCTTCTGGTGTATTTTCAAGAATAGCATCAAGGTCTTCTTTAAATCCCATGGAGAGCATCTCATCGGCCTCATCCAGCACCAACCTACTAATATTGTGAGGTTTAAGCTTTTTGCGTTTTATTAAATCCAATGAACGGCCCGGTGTCCCTACAACAATCTGTGCACCTTTTTTGAGTGCCTTTATCTGTGTTTCAATACTGGCTCCTCCATAAACCGGCACTACATTGAGGCCGCGCATACGCTTCGAGTACTTGTTCAAATCACTTGTGATTTGCAAACAAAGCTCTCGCGTAGGACATAATATAAGTGTTTGGGTTTGTTTATCCTCGACATCTGTTAAATGTAATGCCGGTAAACCAAAAGCGGCTGTTTTACCTGTTCCTGTTTGGGCGAGGCCTATAAAATCTTGTCTTGAGTTTAAAAGAAAGGGTATTGTTTGTGCCTGTATAGGCGTGGGTTGCTCGAAACCCAATTCCTGAATTGCGTCCAGTATATCTACCTGCAATCCGGATTCGGCGAAAGTTTGAATCATAAAAGTCTTAAATAATTAGCGTGTAAAGGTAATACTATTTTATGGCAAGGAGGCCTTATTATTAATTTATTGCCAAAAGTTTAACAAATTTGGTGCCCAAAATCACAATAAAAGCCCATTACAATTATTACATTTGTTTTTTACCTTCTAAAATACAATTATTGAAAGATGCAGATAACATAATTTTAGGTATAGATCCGGGCACTACCATCATGGGATATGGCGTGATTGATGCATCTGGCAAGCAACCTACACTTTTAAGTATGGGTGTGGTAGATTTGCGTAAGTACAAAGATCACTACCAAAAGTTAAATTACATTTACGACCGCACAAGGATGCTCATTGAACAATATCTGCCAGATGAAATTGCCATTGAAGCCCCTTTTTTCGGGAAAAACGTGCAATCTATGCTCAAACTTGGCAGGGCACAGGGTGTTGCCATTGCTGCGGCGCTATCGCATTCGGTGCCAATTGTCGAATATGCACCCCGAAAAATAAAACAAGCCATTACAGGTTCAGGGAGTGCATCAAAAGAACAGGTTGCGGGCATGCTCACACGTATGATGCAAATTGACAACCTCCCCTCATATCTTGATGCCACTGATGGTCTGGCTGCAGCTGTTTGTCATTTCTATCAGAGAATGGTTCCTGACACTAAAAAAAGCAATAGTTGGTCAGATTTTGTCAAGAAAAATCCGGGCAGAGTTAAATAGAAACGGAAATAAATTCACCGATAGTCCTGTGATGAAAAACCCTGGTATTCGGGAATCAACACACCCAAACGAACTTTTTCATCAAAAATCCCAACCTGATCTGATCTAAAAACCGGGGTCGAGAAATTGCTTTGTACATGAGCTTCGGAATTTTTTTCGTCGGGCTCATCAAATGCCTGCTTTTCAAGCTGCTCAATTAAATGGTGCGGCAGCCCTGAGTCCATTTGCTCAACATGAACAACATCACCGAGCGTCCCGGACAAAAAAATAAACAAAGGTATAATGATGATTGCTTTGTAACTCAATGCGACCATTTTATAAACATTCACAAAAAATTATGGATTAAAAAACCGTTGTCCCTATTTACCGATTTATAATCCCCTAATATCACAACCCTAAAGCAAGATTTATATTGTACGCTGCTCTATTATTTTTTCTTTACTTTAGCCCAGGTATCTCTGAGTGGTACGGTACGGTTAAAAACCATTTTATCTGGTTTGTGGTCGTAACGGTCTGCCACAAAATAGCCCTTACGCTGGAACTGAAAGCGATCCTCGGGTTTGGCATTGGCCAGAGATGGTTCAACCTTGCAGCCTTTCAAAATTTCTAATGACTCAGGATTGATATATTCTTTATAATTTTTTTCTTTATCTGCTGTTGGTTCTTCAACGGTAAAAAGCCTGTCGTACTGACGCACCTCTGCATCCAAAGCATGTTGTGCTGAGACCCAGTGAAGTGTTCCTTTTACTTTCCGCATTGATGCTTCTGTACCAGAACCGCTTTTGCTATCGGGATCATACGTGGCATGAATTTCTGTTATATCCCCTTCAGAATCTTTGATGGCTTCAGTACATTTTACAATATAACCGGCCTTAAGGCGCACTTCTTTGCCTGGAGTCATTCGGAAAAATTTTCGCGGTGCATCTTCCATAAAATCATCGCGCTCAATATATAACTCACGACAGAAGGGCATTTCGCGTGTTCCGGCATCTTCATCTTCAGGGTTATTCTCAATCTCTACATGTTCAATTTTATCCTCAGGGTAATTTGTAAGTACCAGTTTAACAGGATTCAGCACAGCCATTACACGTGGTGCTGTTTTATTGAGCGACTCCCGAACCGTGTGCTCTAAAAGGGCTACATCCTGCAAATTATCACGTTTGGCAATACCAATAATTTCAGAAAAACGTCGTATGGCTGCTGGTGGATAACCTCTGCGCCTAATCCCCGTGATGGTTGGCATGCGTGGGTCGTCCCATCCGGCAACATATCCCTCATTGACAAGCTCAAGCAATTTCCTTTTACTCATCACGGTATAGCCAAGATTAAACCTCGCAAATTCAATTTGTTGTGGCCGATATTCGCCTTCAGCAAGTTGATCAAGGAACCAGTTATAAAGTGGCCTGTGTACTTCAAACTCTAGTGTGCAAAGCGAATGTGTAATACCTTCGATATAGTCTGATTCCCCATGTGCATAATCATACATTGGATAAATATGCCACTTATCCCCTGTGCGGTGGTGTTCACGATTTAAAATCCGGTACATAATCGGGTCACGAAGCAACATATTCGGTGATGCCATATCGATTTTAGCCCTCAGCACCTTTGACCCACTTTCAAAAGCACCATTTTTCATTCGCTCAAACAGGTCGAGATTTTCCTCAACACTGCGCGCTCTAAAAGGACTTTCTTTACCAGACTCCCTGGTTGTTCCCCGCTGTTTAGAAATTTCTTCCGGAGTTTGATCATCAACATAGGCTTTGCCATCCTTGATTAATTTAACTGCCCACTCATAAAGTTGGTCGAAATAATCGGAAGCATACATCTCTTCTCCATCCCATTCAAAACCCAGCCAGCGAATATCTGCTTTAATAGACTCAACATATTCTGTCTCTTCTTTCTCCGGATTTGTATCATCAAAACGCAAATTACATTTTCCATTGTATTGCCTGGCCAAACCAAAATTTAAGCATATTGATTTTGCGTGACCAATATGCAAATATCCATTTGGCTCCGGTGGGAAACGCGTGTGCACACGCTTTTGATTCTTCCCGTTCTTCAAATCTTCCTCAATAATCTGCTCAATAAAGTTGAGTGACTTTTTCTCTTCGCTTGGCGTTTCTGGTTTGTTCATTGGAATCTTAAATTATGCTAAATATATGTTGTATTTGATTTAAACCTTTTATGCTAAACTAAGTTCAACTTACAAAAATAATAATTTATACTTTTACAGCTCGATTTTAAAGACATTATCTACATTAAGCTGAAAATAAAAACTGTTATAAAAATGGGTAAAATACAAATAGAAAACATGGAATTCTATGCCTACCACGGGTGTTACAAGGAAGAGCAGGTTGTAGGCAATCATTTTTTGGTCGATTTAACGCTGGAAACCGACTGTAAAAAACCAATGAAATCAGATAATTTAGAGGATGCACTCAATTATTTAAAGGTGTATGAATTTGTTAAAGCTGAAATGCAAATAAAATCCCATCTACTTGAACATGTGGCCGGCAGAATTTTGGAAACCCTTTATGCTGAGTTCGACCAAATTGAACATGCTACAGTAAAGGTACGAAAAATGAATCCGCCCCTCGGTGGAAAAATGGAGAGTGTGAGCGTAACCCTTGACCGTTAAAAAAAAGCCGATCAAAGCCGGCTTAAACGATCATCGAAATATAATTATCGCGCTATAAAATTAAAACTAATCTTAATTTGATAGGTTTTTCCAAACAACTCCGGATTCTCAATTGAGATCAAAGGTAATTGCTGTTTTACATAATCAGAAAACATACAATCTCCACGAACGTCGTAAACATCAATCCATCCGTCGCCATCTACAAAAAAAGTTACCCATACCGAACCTGAATGACCAAGCTCTTTACAATTGTCTGGAAATTTCACGAGCTGTTGAATGGCTGTGTAAAGTTCTTTGTCGGTATTCGCTGTAGCTTTAATGGCCGGAAATGCTTTTGATACATCGGCACTGAATACTAAAGCTAAGATAAGTGCTGCAGAAAATAATCTAATGCTTTTCATGGTTTTGGGGTTTTAAGTTTTATTATTGGGTTTCTGAATGTATGACGATCAAAACCACAAAATGCTGCACCGATATGCTATTTTTTCCTGGTTTATTGAAACTTACGCACAAAAAAAGGCCGACACACAGGCCGGCCTTAAGTTGGGGAATAATTCAACTATTCATCCTGAAAATCAAATTGAATTTTAATCTTATAATTTTTACCGTAGAGGTCCGGATTTTCAACTGAAATAGCATCTAACTGGCTTTTAACATAATCGGTAAAAACTTTTTTACCCTGCACATCTTTCACGGTAATCCATCCTTCCTCATTGACATGGAAAGTTGTAAGAACGTAACCAGAAGCACCTTGGGCTTTACCCTGTTCAGGATAATCCATCAACTGTTGGATGGCAGTATAAAGTTCTTTGTCAGAATTTGCTGTAGCTTTGATGGCTGGAAATGCCTGGCTGATGTTTGCACTAAAGATCAAAACTAAGATAAGGGCTGCAGTGGTAATTTTAAAATTTTTCATGGTATTGGGTTTTAAGGGTTAATTTTGGTTTCTGATTCTATATTAGCCAAAGCTATGCCAACAATGTCAAAACACTGATTTAATGATATTTATACCAATTCCGGTCAAATTTTAATGTCCGGTATCGTACATCATTGTGTAAAATTTGTACAGGTAGCTTTCACACAATATTTAAAATGAATAATCAAACCTAAGCATAAAACAGATTCACTACTTTTTCAAAATTTGTAGCTTTTTTTATCTAAATTTCCCTGAATAATGAACAAAAAGACTTACAAAAAGAGAATTAGTCAATGTTTGGCATAAAAAGTGACTGAAATACTTAAAATTAACTACAACTATCCGAAGCTTTATAGTTTTTTGTGCTTATTACACTATATATTAAAAAAACACAAGCTATTTCTTATCTGAATTTGTTCTCAAAGTTGTAATTTTTGAGATAGTACATTCATTACACCGCCATTTATGGCGGTGACAAGTTACCGTTGCTGCTTAGGGCTTTAGCCAGGAACTTTTTTCTATATAGATTAGGTTCCAGGCTGAAGCCTTAC